>NZ_NPJZ01000001.1:4757500-5057500 GCF_002245895.1 Rhodococcus sp. OK302 | reverse complement strand
CCGGACGCCAGACTTGCCACCTGATCGATCAGAGATGGGGCATAGCTCGGTTCGGTGTGCGGTCCTGACGCCATCGCATTCCCTTTCGGTTGACTGTTCGTTCGAACGAACAGTAACGAATTTCAGTATTGAGGATGAGCGTTTTCGCGTCAAGATCTCATCAAGACGCCTGGTCGCCGCGTAAACGGATCGTCAGAGAGCGTCAATGCCAGGTTTTCGAGGTCAAAGCTGGAGGAGCGCCCGCGGTCTTCTGGGTCTTCCAGGACCGTGCGTCATGGCTGCGATGTACTGCAGCACGGATTTCGATGTCGAAGAGGGAAGCTCATGGCCGATCTGGCCTACGTTGCTCTGATTCTCGGTGGTTTTCTCGTGTGTGCGCTGGTTCTGCGCGCCCTGCAGTCGAGTGCTCCCAAATGACCGTCGCCGGCGTTGTCAGCGCCCTGCTGATTGCCGTCGCCGCGGCACTGGTCATCTATCTTCTTGTTGCACTCATAGATCCTGAGAGGTTCTGATGTCGCCCGCTCTTGCAGCCGGCCTGCAGATTGCTTTTGTGCTTGTAGTCCTGGCGGCCGCCTACGTCCCCGTGGGCGACTACATGGCACGCGTCTACACCTCCACTCGTGACCTGCGGGTGGAGAGCGTGATCTACCGCCTCGGCAGGATCGACTCGCGCGCCGAGCAGACGTGGTACGGATACGCCGCCAGTGTGTTGGGATTCTCGCTGGCAAGTGCGTTGTTCCTCTACTTCCTGCAGCGGATTCAGGGTGTGCTGCCCCTGAGTGACGGATTGTCCGGGGTCAGCCCCGCCGTAGCCTTCAATACCGCGATTTCCTTTGTGGCCAATACCAACTGGCAGTCGTACACACCCGAAACGACGATGAGCAACTTTGTTCAGCCCGTCGGTTTGGCCGTGCAGAACTTTGTCTCGGCAGCCGTCGGTATGGCCGTGGCGATTGCCTTGGTGCGTGGCTTCATTCGGGTATCCCGGGGAGGTGAGATCGGAAATTTCTGGGTTGACCTCACCCGTGGGTGCTTGCGCATCCTGTTGCCGTTCGCCTTCGTGATTGCGTTGATCCTGTTGAGCCAGGGCGTCATCCAGTCCTTCCACAGTGGATTTGCATCCACCGGGCTCGACGGCAACTCCGTCACCAACGCGCTGGCGCCGGTTGCGTCGCAGGAAGCGATCAAGGAACTCGGCACCAACGGTGGCGGAATCCTCGCCGCCAACTCGGCGCACCCCTTCGAGAACCCGACGCCACTGAGCAATATCGTCGAGATCCTGGCCATCCTGCTGATTCCCGTCTGCCTGACAAGGACTTTCGGAACGATGGTCGCGGACCGTCGTCAAGGTCTGACCTTGCTCGCCGTGATGGGAATTCTGTGGAGCGGACTGCTCGCAGTCACGCTGGCCGCAGAGTCAGGCGCTCGTGGCGTTGCCGCCACTGCCGCCGGTTCGATGATGGAAGGCAAGGAAGTTCGCTTCGGCATTCCGGGGTCTGCGCTGTTTGCCGTCGCAACCACCGGAACATCTACCGGCGCAGTCAATTCAGCACACGACAGCATGTCGCCTCTCGGTGGCGGTGCGGTTCTGCTGAACATGCTGCTCGGTGAGATCGCTCCCGGCGGCGTCGGCACCGGCCTCTACGGCATCTTGGTGATGGCACTGATCGCAGTGTTTGTCGGTGGACTCCTTGTCGGCCGCACCCCCGAGTACCTCGGTAAGAAACTCGGGCGACGCGAAATTACGTTGGCCGCACTGTCGATACTGGTCATGCCGGCACTGGTCCTCATCGGCACCGGCATCACGGTGATCCTCGGATCGACGCTGGGATACCAAGGCAACGGGGGAGACCCGGGGACTCCGGGATCGATCCACGGATTCAGTGAAGTGCTCTATGCCTTTGCGTCGGCATCGAACAACAACGGCAGTGCCTTCGGTGGCCTCACCGTCACGAGTGACTGGTTCCAGTCTGCACTCGGAATCTGCATGCTGCTGGGCCGCTTCCTGCCCATCATCTTCGTGCTTGCTCTGGCCGGAGCCTTGGCGTCGCAGAAGAAGGTGGCCGCGACGGCAGGCACTCTGCCCACCTCGGGACCGATGTTCACCGGACTTCTCACCGGCACCGTCGTTCTTGTTGCCGCACTGACATTCTTCCCTGCCCTCGCACTGGGCCCAATCGCGGAGGCTCTCCAATGAGTGTGCACACCGAAGTGAAACCTGTAGTGGCAGACAAAGGCGAGAATGAAGGCTCGAGCCATCATGTCAAGGCCGGCGCCTTCAACCCTCGGCAGATGATTACGGCCTTGCCTGGGGCAGTACGCAAGCTCGACCCGCGGCATTTGGCGCGTAACCCCGTGATGTTCGTGGTGTTCGTCGGCTCCGTCATCACGACGCTCATGGCCGTCGCCGATCCGTCGGTGTTCTCCTGGGTGATCACACTGTGGCTCTGGTTCACGGTGATCTTTGCCAACCTCGCCGAATCCGTGGCCGAGGGACGTGGCAAAGCGCAGGCCGCCAGCCTGCGAAAGGTGAAGCAGGACACCACTGCCCACCGAATCACGCAGAGCGGCGCAATCGAATCGGTATCCGGTACCGATCTGGTGGTCGGTGACCGCGTGATCGTGGTGGCCGGTGAGGTCATCCCCGGCGACGGCGACGTCGTCGAAGGAATTGCGTCGGTGGACGAGTCCGCCATCACCGGTGAATCCGCGCCTGTCGTGCGGGAATCCGGTGGTGACCGTTGCGCCGTCACCGGCGGTACGACGGTTCTCTCCGACCGCATTGTCGTGGAAATTACTGCGGCACCGGGTCAGTCGTTTGTCGACCGGATGATCGCGCTGGTTGAAGGTGCTTCTCGTCAGAAGACACCCAACGAGATTGCGCTCAACATTCTGCTCGCGTCGTTGACCCTGATCTTCCTGCTGGCCGTCGTGGCCATCGGTCCGATGGGTCTGTACGCCGGACACGAGCAGGATCCGGTCAAGCTGATCGCACTTCTGGTCTGCCTCATTCCGACCACGATCGGTGCACTCCTCTCCGCGATCGGTATCGCGGGCATGGACCGACTGGTGCAGCGCAACGTGCTGGCGATGTCCGGCCGCGCGGTGGAGGCTGCCGGCGACATCGACACACTGTTGATGGACAAGACCGGCACCATCACGTTCGGAAATCGCCGGGCGACGGCACTTCACCCCGCTCCGGGTGTCTCAGCCGCCGATCTTGCTGCCGCAGCACGGTTGTCGAGCCTGGCCGACGGAACCCCCGAAGGTCGCAGCATCGTCGAATTGTGCGGTGAGCAGTTCGGTCTGGCCAGCGAGCCCACCTCCGGCGAGGAGAATGCACAATTTGTTCCCTTCACCGCGCAGACCCGTATGAGTGGACTTGACCTTCCGGGCCGTGAAATTCGTAAGGGTGCATCCGACGCAGTATTGAATTGGGTGACTCTCGGCGGTGGCAAGGCTGAAGTTGCAGTCACCGATACGGTGAGCGAGATTGCGCAGGCCGGCGGAACGCCGCTTGTCGTGGCGGTCAACGAAGGTGGCAGAGCTTCGGTTCTGGGCGTCATCGCACTGTCGGACGTCGTCAAGCCCGGGATGGCCGAGCGGTTTGCAGAACTGCGCGCCATGGGAATTCGCACCATCATGATCACCGGCGACAATCCCATGACTGCCAAGGCTATTGCCGACCAAGCGGGTGTCGACGACTTCATGGCGGAGGCAACTCCCGAGGACAAGCTTGCGCTGATCCGCAAGGAGCAGGAAGGCGGCCGGCTGGTCGCAATGACCGGCGACGGCACCAATGACGCTCCGGCACTGGCACAATCGGATGTCGGCGTCGCGATGAACACGGGTACGTCGGCGGCAAAAGAAGCCGGCAACATGGTCGATCTCGATTCCGACCCGACCAAGCTGATCGAGATCGTCGAAATTGGCAAGCAGTTGCTGATCACTCGTGGCGCTCTGACCACGTTCTCGCTGGCAAACGACCTCGCGAAGTATTTTGCGATCCTGCCGGCACTGTTCAGTGGCATTTACCCGCAGTTGGATGCGTTGAACATCATGCGTCTGGCGACGCCCGAGTCGGCGATCGTCTCCGCCGTGATCTTCAACGCGCTGGTGATCATCGCGCTGATCCCGCTGTCTCTCAAGGGCGTTCGGTACCGTCCGACGACGGCGTCGAAGCTGCTCGGACGCAACCTGCTCGTCTACGGGCTCGGTGGTGTGATCACGCCGTTCATCGGCATCTGGCTGATCGATCTTGTTGTTCGTTTGATTCCCGGAATTGGGTGAGATAGACATGCGTTTCACTATCGGTTTTGCCAAGCAGGCGTGGGCGGGACTACTCGTCTTGCTCGCTCTCACTGTGATTCTCGGCGTGATTTATCCCGCCGCGGTGTGGGGAGTGGGCCGAATCAGTTCCGGATCGGCTGAAGGTTCTCCAGTCACCGATGCGTCGGGTTGTGTTGTGGGAAGCGCCTGGGTGGGTGTTGATCCGCAGGTTGCCGAAGGTCAGCAGGATCCGTTCTTCCACAACCGGGTTGTGGGCTCGGTATCCGACGAGGATCCTTTTGCCACCGGCGATCCCGCCGCCGCGCTGCCGTCCAATCAGGGGCCCAGCAGCGAGATCCTGGCCGGCTTCATCATCGAGCGTCGAGCCGCTATTGCAGCCCGCGAAGGCGTCGACCCGGCGTCGGTTCCCGTTGACGCGGTCACAGGTTCAGGGTCGGGCATAGATCCGCACATCAGCCCGGAATATGCGCTGCTGCAGGTTCCCCGGGTTGCTGCAAACAACGGGATGTCCGAGGGCCAGGTGAAAGCATTGGTTGCGGAGCACACCGACGGACGCCAACTGGGGTTCCTGGGTATGGAACGCGTCAACGTTCTCGAACTGAATTTGGCGCTCGGATTAACGGCACCTGCGTGTGCCACGCCGTCTACTGGTGGATGATTGTCACGTGAGTTCTTCTGAGAAGGTCGGTAAGCGCAAGCGAGGTGAGCTGCGCATCTACCTCGGCGCTGCACCCGGCGTCGGAAAGACCTTCGCGATGCTCGGCGAGGCTCATCGTCGTCGGGATCGTGGTTGTGACGTGGTTGCGGCCGTTGTGGAAACACACGGCCGCGCCCGCACAGCGGCGCAAATCGGTGATCTGGAGATCATCGCGCCCAAGTTGGTGGAATATCGCGGGACTCGGATGCCGGAACTCGACGTCGAAGCTGTCCTGGCGCGACGTCCGTCGTTGGTATTGGTCGATGAGTTGGCGCACACCAACACCCGGGGAGCAAGAACCACAAGCGGTGGCAGGACGTGCAGGAACTGCTCGACGCCGGAATCGACGTCCTGTCGACGGTCAATGTGCAACACCTCGAAAGTCTCAACGACGTCGTCGCACATATCACCGGTGTGGTGCAGCAAGAGACCGTTCCCGATGACGTCGTGCGCAGTGCCGCTCAGGTAGAGCTCGTCGACATCACTCCGGAAGCGCTGCGGCGCAGACTCTCTCACGGCAACGTGTATTCACCCGAACGTGTCGACGCGGCTCTCGGAAATTACTTCCGTCGCGGAAACCTCACGGCACTACGTGAACTCGCACTCCTGTGGGTCGCGGATCAGGTGGACGCGGCACTCGCGAAATATCGCGCCGAGAACAAGATCACCGATACCTGGGAAGCGCGGGAACGCGTCGTCGTCGCAGTGACCGGGGGACCGGAGTCGGAAACCCTCGTACGACGCGCATCCCGAATTGCCTCGAAATCCAGTGCGGAACTGATGGTGGTCCACGTTGTTCGCGGCGACGGCCTCACCGGTGTCTCGGCGCCGGAGATGGGGAAGGTGCGAGCGCTGGCAAACGGCGTGGGCGCCACACTTCACACGGTGGTGGGCGACGACGTGCCGTCGACGCTTCTCGAGTTCGCTCGCGAGGAGAACGCCACCCAACTGGTCCTGGGTACATCGCGGCGCTCGCGCTTGGCCCGCATTCTCGACGAGGGCATCGGCGCTGCCGTCGTTCAGCAGTCCGGCGGCATCGACGTTCACATGGTCACCCACGAGGAGGCGACTGCCCGGCGCCGGATCTCGGTTCTGGGACGCTCGGAGCGTCGCGTGTTGTCGTGGATTGCAGCAGTGGTGGTTCCGACGGTCGCAGCGGCCCTTATGGGCTTGGTAGACCGGTTCTCCGGGGTGAACGGCGAGAATGCGTTGTTCTTTGTCGTGGTCGTTCTGGTCGCACTACTCGGCGGCGTCGGGCCGGCCATCCTTTCTGCACTGATCTCCGGCCTATTGCTCAACTACTTCTTCACCGACCCGAAATACAGTTTCACGATCGCCGAGCCCGACAACTTCATCACCACGGTGGTGCTGCTGATAGTTGCTGTGGCAGTGGCAGTTCTGGTCGATGCTGCAGCCAAACGGGCCCGGGAGGCGAAGCGGGCGTCCGAGGAAGCCGAACTTCTTGCACTGTTCGCGGGTTCGGTGCTGCGCGGTGCTGATTTGTCGACGCTGCTGGAGAAGGCACGCGAAATCTATCGGCAGCGAGGGGTTTCCGTTGTTCATCTCGACGATGGCGTCGTCGAGGCCGTGGGAACTGAGCCGCCGACGACGGAGTCGGAAGCCGACACGGTGTGTGAGGTCAACGACGGCGAGTACTTGCTGCTACTTTCCGGTCCCGAGTTGAGTGCCCGTGACCGCCGCGTCCTAGCCGTCGTGGCGCATCAGGCGGCGGGCATGATTCGTCAGGAACAGTTGACCGTCGAAGCGAGCAAGGCAGCTGCCCTGACGGAGGCTGATCAACTGCGCCGAGCACTGCTTTCGGCTGTGAGCCATGACCTTCGGACACCGCTCGCCGGCGTCAAGGCCGCGGTATCCAGCCTGCGCAGCGACGACATCGAATTCTCACCGGAAGACACTGCGGAACTGTTGGCAACCATCGAAGAGTCCGCCGACCAGCTCACCGCATTGGTGGGTAACCTCCTCGATTCGTCGAGATTGGCTGCCGGAGTGGTGAAGCCGACCTTGCGGCCGGTGTATCTGGAAGAAGTTGTGCACCGGGCGCTCCTCGGACTCGGTATCGGCGGACGATCCGATTCCCGGGCTCGGAGCGTCATCGTGGATGTCGGAACCGTTGCCGTGCAAGCCGATCAAGGCCTGCTCGAGCGAGTGATTGCAAACATCGTGGACAACGCTCTGCGTTACGGGGGAGGCACACCGGTACGGGTGGGCGCTGCACGGATCGGTAATCAGGCCGTGATCAGCATTGCCGACACCGGTCCGGGGGTGCCGCGAGGCGAAGCCGAAGCAATGTTCCAGCCGTTCCAACGGATGGGGGACCGCGACAACACCGGTGGCGTCGGGCTCGGACTGTCAGTAGTCCGGGGGTTCGTCGACGCGATGGGCGGAACGGTCAGTGCCACCGATACTCCGGGTGGCGGGTTGACGATGATCGTGGAATTGGCCGCGGCAGGTACGAATGGAAGCGAGTCATGAGCCGAATACTGGTAGTTGACGACGAACCGCAGATCTTGCGGGCACTACGCATCAATTTGTCGGTGCGGGGATACGACGTAGTGACGGCGTCGACGGGTGCCGGCGCATTGCGAGCTGCCGCGGAACGTCCACCGGACGTCGTGGTACTCGATCTCGGGCTTCCCGATATGGACGGCACCGAAGTGCTTGCCGGACTGCGCGGCTGGTGCACGGCGCCGGTCATCGTATTGTCGGCGCGAACCGACTCGGCCGACAAGGTCGAGGCACTCGACGCGGGTGCCGACGACTACGTGACCAAGCCTTTCGGGATGGACGAGTTTCTGGCTCGCGTACGGGCGGCGGCCCGGCGGGGGACATCCGCGACCGATACATCGGAGCCGTCGGTAGAGACTGCGTCCTTTACTGTGGATTTGGCAGCCAAGACGGTCAGTCGCGGAGGCGAACAAGTCCACCTGACACCCACGGAGTGGGGAATGCTCGAAATGCTGGTCCGCAATCGCGGAAAACTGGTGGGGCAGAAGGAACTACTGCGCGAGGTGTGGGGTCCGGCCTACGACACCGAAACCCACTACCTACGTGTGTACCTGGCTCAACTGAGGCGCAAACTCGAAGACGACCCGGCACATCCCAAACACCTGATCACCGAGGCCGGGATGGGCTATCGCTTCGTGATCTGAGAGACGATCAACAGCGGGCACTCCGCTCGATGTAGAAGGTTCCGGCTTGTGGAGCCGAGGAGCATCGAGGTGAAACCGCCGCGCCCTCGTCGGCCGACGACCACCAGTTGTGCAGCCTTCGATTCGGCGATGAGTTGGTGTGCTGGACTGTCGCGCACGACAACTCGCTGAACCGTGACGTCCGGATACTTTTGCTTCCATCCGGCAAGCCTTTCGGCGAGTACCACCAGTTCGGCAGTCTCGATGGCCGGCAATTCGAGGGCGGATCCGTCTGGAGCGGAGCGGAAAGCTGTTGAATGATGTGAATCGTCCCAAGCATGAACCGCAACAACATCAACTCCGTGCAGAAAGGCCGTCTCGAAGGCCTCGGCGATGGCGGGCTCGCTGTTCTCCGTGCCGTCGACGCCGACCACTACGGGGCCGTCGAGTGGTGGGTCACCGGGCGCCGAGATTCCGCGGATGACGGCTACCGGGCAACGTGCGTGCATCGCGGTCGCGGTGCTGACGGAGCCGAGCACGCCGTCGGCCCAGCGGCCCTGGCCACGCGATCCTACGACCAGCATCGCGGCGTCCGTCGACTGCTCCAGGAGTGCTTCGACCGGGTGCCCGCGGGCCAAGTGGTCGGTAACGGTCAGACGGTCGTCGTTAACCTCTGCAGCAACCGAGTGCGCACCGGAAAGTCGTTCCCTTCCTTCGTTTCTCTGATCCGGAAACTTTGGTGTGCCAAGGGTAAAGGCGTTTCCGAAGGTATTCGATTCGGTGTGCACCACAGCAACCAGGTGCAGTGGCAGGTTGCGGAGCAGTGCCTCACGTGCCGCCCACCGAACCGCGTCCAACGCGCGCTCGGATCCATCAACTCCGACGACAATTGGTGCGTTCATTTCGTCCTCCCGAATTGAAGTTGTCGCGCTCAGGGAATCAAGACTGCAGCGCCGGTGACTCGGTCCTCGGCCAGATCGACCAAGGCCGAATTGGCTTCGGCAAGCGGATATTCGGTGGTGGTGACGTCGAGGTGGTGCTCGCCGGCAAACTCGAGGAACTCCCGAGCGTCGCCCCGCGTATTCGCTGTGACCGAACGTATTTCGCGTTCGTAGAACAGGTGTTTCTGATAGTTCAGGCTCGGAGTATCCGAGAGATGGATTCCGGCGATCGACAGGATTCCACCTCGATTCAAAGCTTCCATTGCCGGTGGAACGAGGTCGCCGACGGGAGCGAACAGAATGGCCGAGTCGAGCTTTGCCGGTGGAGGGTCATACGCATCCTGCACCGACGTGGCGCCCAACTCGGTGGCCAATGCGCGAGCCGATTCACTGCGCGTCATGACATGGACTTCTGCGTCGCGTGCCATCGCTACCTGCGCCGCGAGGTGGGCGCTCCCGCCGAAGCCGTAGATTCCTAATCGGCCACCCGCAGGGACATCAGCTCGCTGAAGTGCACGAAACCCGATGATGCCGGCGCAGAGGAGCGGCGCCAATTCTGCGTCGGAATATCCGGTGGGTAACTTGAGTGCGAATTCTGCTGTCGCCAAAGCATATTCGGCATACCCGCCATCGACATCCCAGCCCGTGTACGTGGAGTTGGGGCACAAGTTCTCACGGTCGCGAAGGCAGAACTCGCATCGCCCGCACGTGTAGTGCAGCCACGGAATTCCGACGCGATCACCCGGGACGAAATCTTCGACTGCGTCTCCGACCTTCTCGACCAGTCCGACAATTTCGTGTCCGGGGACCACATTGACGCGGTGTACTGGGAGGTCACCTTCGGCCACATGCAGATCAGTGCGGCACACTCCGCAGGCGAGGACTCGAACCAGCAGTTGTCCGGCATGGGGGACGGGTATTGACTGGTCGGCCTTGATCAGAGGATGTGTTCTGACGGGACCAGGCTCGTTGACCTGCCACGCAGTCATCGACGCAGGAGTTCGGGGACGGGTAGGCATGTCGGTCACAGTTGCCTCCGATCGTCGATCGTTGCGGGTCCAGCCGTAGGGCCGCTCCTTCAATCGTGCCTCGCTGCGGCGGGATGGGGAAGGGGTGACAATTCACCTGACTTGCCAGCGTGCCCCGTGTGCTGCCCCACGCGAAATTACTCGCGAAACAAGGTGTCAATGTGATCCCACGAATGGCCTGATAGGTGGGATTCACGATGTTTGAACCCAGAGCGGAGATCATGGTTATTTGGCACCGACCGCCCTTATCTGTCTGACCCCTATGCGACGATCCTCGCTATGGATGCGATCTCAACTGCCGAAACTGCTCAGGATGAAAGCGCCATCTACTTAGCAGCGCTGCCCCTCGCTCGTGCCGAAGTTCTAGTGCGACCCTGCCCCGTGCCGGCTTCCCCTGGTGTCTACGGCTGGTGGTTCCGAGAGTTGCCCGCTGACATCGACACGTCGGGTTGCGCTAAGAAGGACGGGTTGACCTTGCTGTACACGGGGATCAGCCCATCGGCACCGCCTACCAACGGCAAACCTCCTAGTACTCAGAACATCCGCAAACGCATCCGCACTCACTATTCAGGGAACGCGGAAGGATCGACGCTCCGCAAGACGCTCGGGTGTCTGCTGTCTAACCAACTGGGGATCGAGCTGCGTCGGGTTGGTTCTGGCAATCGTCGGACGTTCGTGACGGGGGAGAAGGTGCTGTCCGAGTGGATGGATGAGAACGCGTTGGTGTCGTGGGTCGAGCATCCTGAACCGTGGGTGTTGGAGCACAAGCTCATCACCACATTGGATGTGCCTCTGAACTTGGATGCCAACGCGCACAACAACTTTTACTTGTCACTCAAGGCAGTTCGTCGGGCTGCGGTAGTTCGAGCGAATGAGTTGCCTGTGATCCCGAATCCGGGTGTGGGTGGTCGGTGAGATCGACTTTCCGCTGCCGCCGAGGCTTGCCAGTGCTCTGGGCCGCAGCCGACTTTTCGGCTGCAGACGCGTTGCGGTAGAAGGAGAATGCGTACTTGTTTGAGAACGGTTGCCTCGTAGTCGGTTGTCTGCCGCCGAATGCTTTTGAAGGAAAGCGACTTTGATCTTGCGCTACTCGATTCGGGCTCGTCGTACTGCATTGTCGTACGACTGAGTCAAGCGTGGAGTCGGGGACATTGTGATTCGAACCCGTTGTGGTTCAGGGATTTCGCATCATTGTTTGGCTCTTTCGAAGCAAGATGTCGACCGAAACGAAAACTGCCCGGTGATCGTCGGAGTCGACGGACACCGGGCAGTTAAGTAAATGCGTGAGGGCTGGGATCAGCTCAGGTGCTGACCGCATACAGGCCAGGCCCCGACGCCCTGTCCAGCAAGAGTGGCGTTGGCGACAGCCTCTTGCTGTTCCCGGGTAGCCAGGTCGGCCCGCGGCGCGTATTGCAGACCGCCGTACGCCTCCCAAGTGCTCTGGGAGAACTGGAGTCCGCCGTAATAGCCGTTGCCGGTGTTCGCGGCCCAGTTGCCCGACGATTCACAATGTGCAACGCCCGACCAGTCATAGGAGGCGGCGGATGCTGTGCCAGTACTCAATCCGAGGGCGCCGGCCGCGAGGACCCCGGCGGTGGTGACGGAGGCGAGGGCGCGGGTAACGGTGCTCTTGGTCATTCGCAGAAATCCTCTCTGGTCCCGCCATTGGAGGACGGTGACCGTCTCAGCTCCCACCGCAAGGGAAGGTTTGTTGTCCGAAATCGCGGGGGTGGGATCGGCGCCGGCGATTCCGTGATGCCCGATTGCTGCTTGGGCTGACACCAAGAATAGCGAATTGTCACGAACGGGTCACGGGCTGGGCCGTCGGGATACTTGGACCCATCGGATGTGTATTTTCGTCGCATTTACGCAGGTAATTGTGCATTTATTGCCCGCTGGCCGTTATCCACCCGAGTCCGAATGTGATGGATTTCATGTCGTTCGAGCTATCGCGGACGGCTCGGCACGTGTCGTGAATGTCGGTCTTCCCGTTCGTCACAGCCTGAACGACCCGGTCGGCGGATCGAGCCAGTCCAGTTGTGCGGCGCTGCCCCGATCTCGGTTAGGAGATATGTTCTGGCCGAATTAGTTTCGGGTAATTTCCACGCAGAAGTCAACGTTTCAGGCCCGGGGTAGGGCGATCGTGGGCCATCTCTCGTTTGGGTCCGACACGAAAGAAATGATCCTGCGCTCCGCTACAGATCACCTAGGGTCTAGCGCATGGAGTCTTCGGTATGTTCAGTTCTGACGGCGCTGTATTCGGTTGTCGTTCTTGCGGTCGTCGTCAACCGTCGATCTGTTCACATCCACATCCGGCGGGAAAAGTTCTTCCAGCATATTGGCTTTGCCACTGCACTGACGGCAATTCTCGGGATCGTGATCTCCGTTCTGGGCGTGCAGAACGCCGGCCTGTCAGGTTTCTTTGCCGGGTTGAACTGGGCCGCATTCGCAGTGGCGCTGATCGGATTGGCGATCACGCTATTTGCCATTATCGCGAGCGCTGAACTCGAGGAAGACACCAGTGAGGGAGCCGAATTCGAACTTTAGTCGCAGTCGATGATGCTCCTAGCTCTCGCTGCCCGAAAGTTGTGCCATCCCACATCTACATCCGTGGCAATCGAAGGGGAGGGGATCGACGATGCGAACAGTCGGAATCATCGGAGGCGGTATCGGGGGCCTGGCAACGGCGCTAGCTCTTGCAGGCGCAGGATGGTCGGTCACAGTGTTCGAGCAAGCTCCGGCCCTTACCGAGGTGGGTGCCGGAATCACTTTGTGGCCGAACGCACTCGCTGCACTCGATCACCTTGGAGTAGGCGATGACATCCGAAGGAGAGCCGCCCCCGGCTGGGTAGGCGGGATACGTAATCGCCAGGGGCAGTGGTTGATGCGGACTAGTGAGGAGAGATTCCGTGCGATGCACGGCAACTTCGTCGCGATGCATCGCGCCGATCTGGTCGATGTTCTCCGCACAGCACTTCCAGAGTCGGTAACTGTACGGCTCGGCTCCCCGGTCACGGGGATTGAGGTGGGTGGTGCGATTCGATGTGGCGATCGCACTGAGAATTTCGATCTGCTCGTCGGCGCCGACGGAATCGACAGCCTCACGCGACAAACGATTTTCCCTGAGTATCCAGTACCGCGGTCGCTGAGCATTCGCGCGTGGAGGTGGATCGTTGATGACTTCGGCGTTGTCGATGTTGGTGGCATCCTCGGTGCCGGAACCGAATTCGGAATCGTTCCCCTGGGGAATGGGCGGTTGTACGTGTTCGCCGCCACCCGACTGTCGAAGGAAACGCCGGACCCGTCGTTGGACGATTTTCTGGACTGGCCGGGTCCGATTCCTCAACTTATCTCTGCTGTCGCGCCGGAGCAGATTCTTCGGCATGACATCAGGGATCTTCCGGCACTACCGTCCTTTGTTCGGAAAAGTGTTGTGCTCGTGGGTGATGCCGCACATGCGATGGGACCGCATCTCGGTCAAGGTGCATGTCAGGCGCTCGAGGATGCCGTCGCGCTCGGTGCTCATGCTCATGATGTGGCGACCTATGACTACCTGCGCACCGGGAGAACGCATCGCCTTCAAGTGCGCTCACGCCGATCCGCCCGAATTATCCTCACTCGTGGCGCTGGCGCTACTGCAGTTCGAGACCTCGTTCTGCGAGCGCTTCCCGCCGAGTTGTTTCTTCGGGGTATGGGATCGAACTTCAGTACTCGAAACATGATGTAAAACTCGAATTGAGGGTCGTCTACAACTGTGAACTGCGGGTAGTGCGGCTCGTCGTAGGTCCCGACAGTTTGTCGATCATTGCCGGTGTTCGACAGACGGGTATTCGAAATAACGGAGACCGCAACGGAGACAACCTAGCTCGGGAAGACATACGCGGCGATGTTGGATTCCGATGAGCCCTGACATCACCTCCCAGTGCGAAAGCTAAAGTTCCGCGATGACGACAATCGGGTTCCTGCATACATCAGCAGTTCATGTCCCAACGTTTGACGGGTTGACGCACCAGACTTGGCCGCTGCTCGCAACGATCCATGTGGTGGATGAAACATTGTTGACTCAGGCGCGGGCAGAGGGACCCGAGGCGACTCGGACCGCCGTGTTGGCTCGCCTCAACGAACTCAACTACCACGGTGCCGATATTGTCTGCTGCACCTGCTCGACGATTGGTGACATCGCGGAGCAAGCAGAGATTGACCTGCCCGTATTCCGCGTCGACCGCCCCATGGCTCGTCGAGCCGTCGCGTTGGGACCGCGGATCGGGGTCGTCGCCGCACTGGAGTCCACCTTGAAGCCCACACGGGACTTGATTGCCCAAGAAGCTGAGGCTGCGAGCATTGCGATCAGTGTCGAACTCGTGGTCGCTGGCCACTCGTGGTCGCTGTTCGAGGCCGGAGATATGGAGGGGTACATCCGTGTCATCACCGAGAGCGCACTCGCCCTTGAAGGCAGAGTCGACGTAATCGTGCTGGCCCAAGCGAGCATGGCGCCCGCTGAAAGGCACCTCATCGGCCTCTCAGTACCTATCTTGTCGAGTCCACGTCTCGCTGTTGAACATGCCGCCACGAGCAGTGAGTTGACCGTGCCGCAGCGCGGGTGACAGCTTCGGTCGCTGTATGTGGCGTTCGAACCCGGATATCCGTCAGTCGGCTCCGAAAACCGCAGCGAGGTCCTGCCTTTCGCCTCGGAGATCTCCTGCCGCGATCGCCTGCTCGACCGTCAGCATGCCTGACGCAAGGCCGAGCACCACCAACGGTTCTGCGCGAAGCACGGTCCCGGGTTGCGCATCGATATCGAGCACGACGTGGGTACCAAATTCGTCGACGCGCACCGTGACAGTCGTGCCGTCGACCTCCAAGCCGACGGTCGCGGGTACCTCGGTTCGCTTGCCGTCCAACAGCGATTCGATTGCCACCACCAACCAATGCGGTCGGAAACCATCGCGACGCGGGCCGGAAACCATGAGCGGCGTGCTCCAGTTCACGAGTGCCGCGACAGTGCCGCGAAGTTCGCTTCCCCAGGGGGTGAGTGCGTAGGCAACGCCGTTGCTGACGGCGTCAAGCTGGCGCCGGACCACGCCGGCTTCTTCCAGCTCGCGCAGGCGCTCGGCCAGCAGATTGGTGGAGATCCCGGGAAGGCCGGCCTGGAGTTGCCCGTAACGGGCCGGCCCCACGAGTAGTTCGCGCACGATGAGCAGGCTCCACCGGTTGCCCACGACGTCGAGCGCACGCGCCACGCCGCAGTAGTGGCCGTAGGACCGTTTGATTGCCATTTTGTCCTCCTTATCTCCCATCGGTCAGTGCTCGATCTCGATCTCGATCTCGTCGAAGTCGAGGGCCAGGAGCGTCGGCCGGGGGAGAACTCGGCGGCCGGGTCCCCGTGGCAACACGCGGCGCCGGGTGGGGAAGATGAGTCCGTCGAACTCGCGGTGTTGGTCGCAGTAAAGTGAGGCCGCGGCCCAGCCGCCTACTGGTTCGGCGACGAAGTCGTGGCGGCGGATCAGGCCGTCCCTATCGACGTAGAAGGTCTGTCGCCGGCAGTGGGTTTCGATGTGCGCGGGGAACGTTGCGTGGAGTCGTCGCCATGTCTGTCCTGATTCGCGCCATGGTTCGCCTTCGGTGACAGCGATGTCGTCGCGGGCGAGCAGTAGTGGTGAGGTCAGGTAGTTCCAGAAGGCGTATCCGGCGAAGTATGCGGTGTCGAGTGGGTCCCAGTGGACGTTGCGGCGGATTCCGCTGCGCCCGAAGAAGGCCGAACGTGGGTCCGTTCGGGTGTCGAGTAGTTCTCCGTCGGGGGTTTCGATCCGCACGTCGCCCCGGTCTAACACGGCGCGCTTGCCGGCTTGAGGGAAGTCATGGAGGACGGTGTGCGGCGCAGCGACTTGGATCTCAACGGTGAAGTTTGTCAGCTTGTTGCCGGAGAAGCGTGTGGGCAGCAGCCCGCCCAGACGTCCCCGAGCTGTGATCGCTGAAACGGACTGCCACCGTTCAGCGCCGCCGTGTGCGGCTAGGACATCGTCGAGCAATTTGCTCATTCGGACGCTCCCATCTGTTACTTCATGTTTGATTGTGGACTATAGAAGAACAAGTTAACTGAACATAGCCAGCGTCGAGGAGGATCGGAAGATGGCGACCACGAAACCGGTAGGCGAACGTCCGGCGTGGGTGGACGACGAGTTGTTCCCGTTCGAAAGCCACTTCGTGGAGCTGGACGGAAACGTTGTGCACTATGTCGACGAGGGCTCCGGTCCTACCCTGCTGATGCTGACCGGAAATCCGGTCTGGTCCTTCGCCTACCGCGAGGTGATCACCACCCTGCGAGCCAGGTTCCGGTGCATCGCCGTGGACTTTCCGGGATTCGGTCTGTCCACCGGCGCCCCGGGCTATCAGTACCTGGCGCGCGACCACGCGGAGCTGCTCGTGTCCTTCCTCGACTGCTTGGACTTGACGCAACTGACGCTGGTCGGTCACAACTGGGGAGGCCCGTTCGGTCTGTACGCCGCCCAGCAACGACCGGACAAGTTCGAACGCCTCATCCTTACCAATACTTGGGCGTGGCCGTTGAACGGTGATCTGTCCAGCGAGCTGTTCTCGCGCGGCGTAGGGAATCCGATTGGACGCGCTCTTATTCGGCGGTTCAATCTGATGGTTGAGTACTACATTCCCTCAGCTCACAAGCGGCGGAAGCTGTCCGACGCCGAAATGGCGCACTACCGCCAGGCAATGCCCACGCCAGCGCGTCGCCAACCCTGCGCAACTCTTCCTGGCGAGCTCATCGGGGCTCGTGGGTTCTTCACCGATCTCGAGGACCAACTCAGCTCACTCGAGAAAATGCCCACGCTGATCGTGTGGGCCGATGCGGACCCGATCTTCACAAAGATGTACCGAGATCGCTTCGAAGCGATTTTCCCTAACCACACTACGACGGTGCTCCACGGAGTGGGCCACTTCCTGCAATCCGACGCACCAGCCGAGTTCAGTGAAGCCATCGAGACCTGGTGGGCAGAACTGGCCGGTGATGGCGGCGAGACCCATAGAGGACCCGAACCCGTCGCCGACAACAGACCCACCTAGGCGACAGTCAGCCTCAGAGGCGCGGCGATCAGGGACTACGAAGATCATCGCTGTCGGACCCTCGTGCGAACCTATGTCCGTGGCACCGTTGTTGTCAGGACCCCGAGGCGATCACCGGTCCGGTGACGCCACGATCCTGCATGCCGATCTCGATTCGTTTTATGCCTCGGTCGAGCAGCGGGACGATCCAGGATTAGCTGGCCGGCCTGTGATCGTGGGTGGCGGAGTGGTCCTGGCTGCGAGCTACGAGGCAAAGGCCTTCGGTGTCAGAACTGCGATGAGTGGTGGTCAGGCGCGGGCACTGTGCCCGCAGGCAATTGTCGTTCCGCCGCGGATGGAGGCTTATTCGCAAGCGAGCAAGGATGTTTTCGAGGTCTTTCACGACACCTCGCCGCTGGTCGAAGGAATTTCGATCGACGAGGCATTCCTCGAAGTCGGGGGACTGGCTCGGATCGTCGGAACACCGCTGCAGATCGGTGCGAACCTCCGACGAGACGTCGCCGAGCAGGTCGGTTTGCCGATCACCGTGGGTATTGCCCGCACCAAGTTCTTGGCGAAGGTCGCAAGTGCATTCGCCAAACCCGATGGGCTGCTGTTGGTGCCACCCGACGGCGAGACCGAGTTTCTCCATCCGTTGCCCGTCGGGAAATTGTGGGGCGTCGGCAAGATTACGGCGCAGAAGCTTCGCGATTTCGACATCGTGACGGTCGGGGATATCGCTCGGCATGACGAGTCGTCAATCATTTCGATTCTGGGCCGCGGCGCCGGACGTCACCTGTATGCGCTGTCGCACAATCAAGATCCGCGGCCGGTTCGTGCTTATACAGGCCGCAGTTCGATGGGAGCGCAGCACGCGTTGGGTCGAGGTGCCCACTCGCGATCCGATCTCGAGGCATCACTGATGTCGCTGACAGATCGGGTGAGCCGGCGTATGCGCTCATCGAAGCGGACCGGACGCACCATCACACTCCGACTTCGCTTTGCTGATTTCACGCGGGCTACGCGTTCTCAGACACTGCGACGCTCTACCGCTGATACAGCTGAACTCCTGAAGGCCGCGATGATCCTGCTCGCGGACGCGGCGCCGATGATCGCAGACAAGGGCATCACGTTGATCGGCGTAGCCGTATCGAATTTGGATAACGACGGCGCTGAGCAGCTCGAATTATCCTTCGACGGTGGTCCCGATACGGCAGCCCTTGACTCGGCGATGGACAGCGTTCGGAAGAAGTTCGGCTCGGCCGCTCTCACGCGCGGCGTGCTGCTGGGCCGCGACCCGGACATCGCGGTGCCGCTGCTCCCGGACTAGAGAGATTCTCCCTATCCGATCTGATCGCTCCACACGGCTTTCGCGCCGCTTTCACCGATTCGATAAACCTGAACCATCGAACCTGCAGCGACAAGAACAGATATGACGGCAACTGCAATCACGATCACCTTCCACACCGGCGCTGACGGTCGATCAGCTCGCCATTCAGTGAATCGTTTGGAATGAATGATCCACCAGATGGCGGCAAGAACGAATACCCCGATGGACCAGAACAGCATCTGTTCACCCAGCTCGGCATGGGCGTCGATCAGGGGATCGGGTGGTAACTGATCCTTCAGCCATTGACCGGCGTCGGTCGTGATCGGCACTAACACGAGCGTGAGCAACGCGACGACCGCTGGGGCCAAACCCAACCGAACCCTGGCAGCGGGCCAGCACACCGCAACGATCAGCAGTATCGCGGAGATCAGTACCAGGACAACGACAAAATGAATGAGAATCGGGTGTGCGGGTAACCCGTTCACCGTGGTTAGTCCCATGAGCGTTCTCCAATCATCGGTGCCCCGGCTTCGATAGATTTCATGACGCCTCACTTCATTCGAAGTTCTTTGCCTTGCAGTCGAGATAATCGATGATCCGCTGTCGAGCAAGGCGTTCGCTCAGTTCCGGCAGAGCAAGATTTGACGCCCACGACAAGTCGGCCACGCAACCGTCGACGACGATGCCGATGGATTCCGCGGAGATGAGGCCGCAGAACTCTGCGGTGAGGCGCTGGACGGTCAGTTCATGTTGTTCGGAGATGGTCATCGAATCCGTGTGATGGGACGGTTCGAAGTGAATGGTCATGTTTTCAGCCGATCAATATGATGTGCAATGGGTTTGGGATTTTCGTTCACGGTGTGCGGGGTGAGTGCACGATCAGTAGCGGGCACACCGCCGTGTGCATGAGGCGTCGGCTGGTTGAGCCGAGGAGCATCGAAGTGAACCCGCCACGGCCGCGCCTGCCGACAACAACCAGTTGTGCTGATTTCGATTCGGTGATCAATTGCCGGGCGGGTCTGTCGTGCACCACAACCTGCCGGATCGCGACATCCGGATTCTTTTCCCGCCAACCGGCAAGTCTTTCGGAGAGCACGGCATGTTCGGCCGTGGAGATCGCGTTCCAGTCCAAGGCAACACCGTCGGGGTCGGAGCGGAATGCTGTTGAGAGACGGGAATCGCTCCACGCATGGACGGCAACAAGATCTACTCCGTGGAGGGACGCCGTTTCGAACGCTTCCGTGATTGCCGGTTCACTGTTTTCAGTGCCGTCGACACCGACCACGACGGGACCGTCGAGTGGTGGTCGTTCTGATTCGGGAAGGTAACGAATGACCGCTACCGGGCACTGTGCATGCAATACCACTGCGGCGCTGACGGATCCGAGTATCCCCTCGGCGAGTTGATCAAGTCCGTGCGAGCCTACGACAAGCATTGCAGCGTCTCGTGATTCAGCGAGAAGGATCTCGACTGCGTTCCCGAACTGCAGATGCTCGACCACGCTGATTCGGGTGGTGCCAGCTGGCGTGTCTGCGACAGCGTCCAGCGCCACTGTATGCGCTTTCGACAGCCGTTCCCGACCCTCGTACCGCTGTTCCGGAAAGTCGGGTGCTCCCAACTGCACTGCGTGTCGAAATGTGTTCGCGGAGCCAGGCATTGCGGCAACCAAATGCAATGGTCGACGGCGCAGTGCGGCTTCGCGCGCTGCCCACCAAACGGCATTCAACGCGCTGCCGGAGCGGTCAACTCCGACGACGATGGGAGCACGAGTAGTCATGGTTTTCCTTCGGGTTCCAAATGCCGTGTGTACCTCGGCGTACCGAGAATTGTTTCTGCCCAATCGCGCACCGCGTTCCAATCGCGATAGTCACCTTCCGGAGCGTGCACGACCCTTACCGCGACACGCTCACCGAAACCGAGTTCACTAGGATCAAGTTTGCCCGCGAACAAGCGATGTTCCACTGCACCTGTAGTTTTCAACAAGTCGGGGATGTCGGCCGGATCTCCGACAGGTGGGTCATTGTCGCCGACAGGGCCGGAGGAGAACAGCCAGACCTGTCGCAGGCGCAGTGCGTCGGCGAATCGTTCCGCGAAGCTCTTTGCGTCTTTCAGCCAATGGCCGAGGTAGATCGCACTGCCCAAGATAATCGTGTCGTAGTCGGTGATTTCGTGGACTGCGGCCGGTGCGATGAGGTCGACTTCGGCACCGTTGTCACGGAGGGCGCCGGCGAGTGCTTCGGCGATTTCATCCGTCGAACCGTGTCGACTTGCGGCTGTGACCAGGGCTCTCATCTATTCCTCCACGCAGATTATTGGTGTCGATGCTTGCACCGAAATTCAAAGATGTGTGTCGGGGCTCGAGTGCGGGCCTCACCCCGAATTGTTCCGTGACGAGGGGTCTGGCGTGAGAGTCGCGAGGTGCATTAAAAAGGGTCTTTGGACCATCTCGCCGGTGTTCGACGGCACGGGTCAGATGCGGAGTGTCCGTCTAACGTGGAGAGTGACACTCACCGCGGGATCGGTGACGGTAGATCGGTGACCCTAACTCAGGGAGGCACGATGGAACCTCGGGAGTCTGCACATCTTGTTAGCGCGGTTGGGGAGACTGTGGCAATCGCCGGAGATGGCGACGTGCGGTCTTTTCCCGTCGGAGTGTGGATGTTGACGGACGGTCGACGTGTTGCGGTAGTCGGTGAGGGGGGCCCGATTTCGACGGGTGACGTCGACGGCGCGCTGTTGATCAATGCTGTACAGGCGCGGTGGCCCGGGGCCATTGTGCTCGAGAGGCAACCGGTGGTCGGCAGTGTTGCCGATCCTCGGGGTTACTCGGCCAGATACGTCGAGGTCCACGCTGATGGTTCACGTGCGGACCCGGAGTTTGCAGATCTTGCGAATGCCGGCTTTGCGGTGGGACCCGCTCCCTGAGCCACTCCGAGGGGACGGACGTGGATGGAGCAATGGTGAAGCACTTGTTGCCGCTGGACGCCGACATCGATTGCTGTGGAGGTCGCCATGGTCAGACCTCCGATCATTGTGGCAATAGACGGATCCCAGCACTCGCTGGACGCGTTGCGGTGGGCCGCACGCGAGGCAACTCTGCGTGCGGTGCCATTACTTCTGTTGTGTTGCACCACGTATCGCCGAACAGATGATGGTCCGCACCTCGTCCGAGAGTTACACGCTCGGGCAGATCGAGTGCTTGCTGCGGCACTCGAGGTGGCTAGAGCGGCGACAGCTGGCGAACCGATCGAGATCCAGACCGAGGTGTCGCTCCAGTACGCGCCGGGAGTTCTGATCGATCGCTCCGCGGGGGCCGTGATGATCGTGCTCGGACGCCGCGGGCTAGGCGAGTTCTCCGGTGGGCTTATCGGCTCGGTGAGCTCGGCGGTGGCCCGTCAAGCACATTGCCCGGTGGTCGTGATCGACGGTTGGTCCAGGGTCAAGGACAGCGCGGGACCCGTTGTGGTCGGCGTTGACGGGTCGATGAACAGCGAACCGGCCATCGGCCTCGCCTTCGAGGAATCCGCCCTTCACGGAGCGCCACTGATTGTGCTGCATGCTTTTTTCGACCAAGATCTGTCATCGACGCAGGTCGATGCAGGGGCCGGGGTCCGCGCCGCGGTGGAAGCGGCAGGACGGTTGGTGCTGGCGGAAAGTGTGTCCCGGTGGTGGAAGCGGTTCCCTGACGTCGGGGTGCGGCAAAACCTTGTTCGGGATCGGCCCGTGCATCATCTCCTCGCGTTGGCGGGTGACGCCCAGCTGGTTGTGGTCGGAAACCGGGGACGGGGCGGTTTTGCCGGGATGGCTCTCGGCTCAACAGGTTCAGCCCTATTGCATAGAACTCCGTGCCCACTGGTGATTGTCAGACGGCCCGGCGGGGAAAGTGTCGATGAACACGCATCACCGGAGTTGAGTTCATGACTGGAACTGCGATCGACCCACGGCGTAACGACCGCCGACTGTCGGAAATACCGGAAGCTCTGACGTCGCGAGATCAGTTGACCGTCCTTTTGCGTTCCTATCGACTCGCAGTCTTTCTGGACTTCGACGGCACCCTCTCGAACATCGTGAACGACCCGACAGCTGCCACCCTCGTCGACGGCGTAGCTGAAGAGCTCGCCAGGCTGGCCCGTAGTTGCCCGGTAGGTGTGATCAGTGGCCGCGATCTGGCAGATGTACAAACCCGAGTGGGCATCACGGGGATCTGGTACGCGGGTAGTCACGGTTTCGAAGTGGTCGGACCGGACGGCCAACACGACCGAAATGATGCAGCCTTGGCCTCGGTGCCGGATCTCGAGCGTGCCGCAGAGGTCCTTCGGAGCCGTTTGTCCGGCGTGCCGGGGGTTGTGGTGGAGCACAAACATTTTGCTGTTGCCGTCCATCATCGGAACGTCGACGTCGACAGGGTCGGCGAGGTTGTCGCCGCGGTCCACGAGGTCGCGGACCGAGCCGGGCTCCGTGTCACCAGCGGGCGCAAGGTCACCGAGCTTCGCCCCGACGTCGGCTGGGACAAAGGCCGGACACTGGACTGGATTCTCGATCACCTCGCGCACAGCGATAACGTGCTGCCGATCTACATCGGCGACGACCTCACCGATGAGGACGCCTTCGTCGCGCTGGCGGACCGCGGCGTCGGAATCGTGGTGCGCCACTTCGAGGACGGCGATCGGCAGTCGGCTGCTCGGTTCGCGGTCGACAGCCCCGACCAGGTCCGCCAACTGCTGCAATGGCTGGCAGATCTGCTGGGCAGCGGCCCGGAGACGGTGCCGCCTCCCGACGATCCCTGGACGGTGTTCTTCGACGGGTACGACCCCAATGCCGAAAAGTTGAGGGAAGCGCTCTGCACGGTCGGTAACGGGGCTTTCGCCACTCGCGGTTGCGCACCGGAGTCTCGCGCGGGGGTCGTGCACTACCCGGGTACGTACGCTGCCGGCATCTTCAACCGTCTGAAGGACGAAGTATCCGGGATTACGGTCGACAACGAGAGCATCGTGAACCTGCCGAACTGGTTGCCGGTGACGTTCCGGATCGAGGGCGGCCCGTGGTTCGATATCGACGCTGCGGAGGTTCTCGAGTACAGCCAGTACGTCGATCTTCGCCGGGGCGTTCTGACTCGCCGGTTCCGAATACGCGACAATGAGGGCCGCACCACCTCGGTTGTCCAGCGGAGATATGTTGCGATGCATCTCGCACATGCCTGCGCCCTCGAGATGAGGATTGTGGCCGAAGACTGGTCGGGCCGACTCGAGATCCGCTCGCAACTGGACGGCACTGTCCGCAACGCGCTGGTCGAGCGCTATCACGAACTCGGCGGTCACCACCTCGAACTGCTGCAGACCACTGCACTGTCCGGCAACACAGTGCTGCTCGCGGTGCAGACCAACAGTTCCGGGGTGCCGGTGGCGATGGCGGCACGAAATACGGTGTGGCGCAATGGAGAGCCCTTTCCCAGTGAGTATCGACTGGTGGAGGGCGACGGCCGGATCGGGCACGACATCACTCTGCATCTCGAAGTGGGCTGCTTGGTGACTCTGGAGAAGATGGTGACTCTGTTCACCGGACGCGATCACGCGCTGTCCGAGCCGGCCGACGAAGCCGAGCGCTGGCTCTCTCGTCTGGGCCGTTTCGACGTGGTGCTGGGCGATCACGTGCTAGCGATGGTGGGGCTGTGGGACCGCATGGGCATCGACCTCGACGGTCATGGCCACGCACTGCGCGTCATCCGGTTCCACCTTCTTCATCTGTTGCAGACGGTCTCACCGAATACCGCCGACCGTGACGCGGGCGTGCCCGCTCGTGGATTGCACGGCGAGGCCTATCGCGGTCATATCTTCTGGGACGAGTTGTTCGTTTTTTCGGTGCTGAACCTGCGCCTACCTAAGCTGACCCGGTCGTTGCTCCGGTACCGGTACCGCCGTTTGGGGGAGGCCCGCCGGGCCGCGATAGAAGCCGGTCAGCAGGGCGCGATGTTCCCGTGGCAGTCGGGTAGCGACGGACGGGAGGAGAGCCAGCAACTGCATCTCAATCCGAGATCCGGTCGCTGGAACCCGGATCCGAGCCGGCGCCAGCACCACATCGGCATCGCGATCGCCTACAACGTCTGGCAGTACTACCAGGTGACCGGAGATCTCGAGTACCTGATCGATTGCGGCGCTGAGATGTTGGTGGAAATCGCTCGCTTCTACGCGGGCCTCGCCTCCTTCGATCAGGTACGGGGTCGGTACGTCATCCGCGGGGTCATCGGCCCCGACGAGTTCCACTCCGGATACTCGAACGCTCCCTACGACGGGATCGACAACAACGCCTACACCAACGTCATGTCGGTCTGGGTGATCCTGCGGGCACTCGAGGCGCTCGACGCGGTCCCGCTTCAGATCCGGTCGGACCTCACTCAGACGCTGGGCCTTCCTACGGAGGAGATCGAGCGTTGGAGGGATATCGCTCGCAGAATGTTCGTCCCGTTTCACGATCAGGTCATCAGCCAGTTCGAAGGATACGCGGACCTTCCGGAACTGGATTGGGAAGAATATCGCTTGCGCTACGGCGACATCCAACGTCTCGACCGACTCCTCGAAGCAGAGGGCGACGACGTCAATTGTTACAAGGCGTCGAAGCAGGCTGACGTCGTGATGCTGTTTTATCTGCTGTCCGCTGACGAGTTGCGTTGCATCCTCGAAGGTTTGGGCTACGAATTTGCGGGTGATGCTATTCCGAGGACCATCGACTATTACATGGCGCGTACGTCGCACGGTTCGACGCTGAGTGGCGTCGTCCATTCCTGGGTGCTGGCCAGGGCCAATCGCGACCGGGCGATGGAATTTTTTGACCTCGCACTCAAATCCGACATTGCCGATATTCAGGGTGGAACCACCGCGGAGGGAATTCACTTGGCCGCCATGGCCGGCAGCGTGGACCTATTGCAAAGGTGCTTCACCGGGCTCGAGACACGAGGTGACCGCCTGATCTTTTCCCCGCACTGGCCAGAACCGCTCGGTACCCTGGAGTTTCCCATTTTCTACCGGGGACACCGTCTGCGTCTGCGCATTAACGGGAAGGTAGTCCAGGTCAGCGCCGGGATGGGAAATCAGCCGTCGATCGAGATCGAATGCCGCGGTCAGGTTGTGCAACTCCATCCGGGTGCCACAGTCCGACTGGCGTAGCGATCATGGTTCTAGGTAATCGATCTGGCTGACATCGGATACCGCCACGTCTGCGCCGTTCTCGGTCAAGGCTGCAAAATTCTCCGCGGGACCCAAGCCGACGCACAGTCCGAAGCCTCCGGAACGGCCAGCGCGGATTCCGGCGGTCGCGTCTTCGACGACAACACAATCAGATGGTGAAACTGAAAGTCTCCGTGCAGCTTCCACGTAGGTGTCGGGGTCTGGCTTACCTCGTAGGCCCAATTTCGCGGTGTCGATTCCGTCTACGCGAGTATCGAAGTAGTCGGTGAGTCCTGCTCGATCTAGTACATATCGCGCATTTTTGCTTGCCGACACAACAGCCGTGCGAACGCCCATCGAACGCAACTGCTGAATCCACCGAACCGTGGGAGTGATCACCTCGACGCCACTTCGATCGAGTTCGTCCAGAAAGTAAGTGTTCTTGCGGCGAAGGAGGTTACGGATTGTGATGGCGTTCGGGGCGTCGTCAGGGGTACCGGGCGGTACAACTGCGTGGCGCGAATCGAGATAGGACTTCAGGCCGCGCCCCCGGTCCTTTCCGTCGATGTATTGCCGGTAGTCGTCGTCACTGAGTTCCACGTTTCCCACATCGCCATGCTCGGTCAGGTCCTGGAACAGACGACGCCACGCCGCGAGGTGGAGACGCGCGGTGTCGGTGACCACGCCGTCCATGTCGAACAGAACCGCACGAAAGACCTTGCCGCCGATCATGATGGAGGCCCGAGATGGTGTGTCTGTGTGCACCACGGTCACCGATGACTGTTGACGACCATGAGCGGACACTGCGCGCCGTGAAGAACTTCCCGGCACGTACTTCCGAGAAGCATGCCGCTGAACCCACCGCGTCCCCGTCGGCCGAGAACGATCAATTGCGCACGTCCGGAATGGTCGATCAGATTCTGGCCAGGCTTGTCCTTGACCACGATGGTGTTCACACTCACGTCCGGATATCGGTCGCCGAATCCGGCCAGACTTTCTGCCAGCAGTGCGCGTTCGGTGTCCTGTCGCGCTTGCCAGTCGACGTTCTCGAACTTCGAGAAGACAACTTCCAGAACCACATCCGACCAGGCGTGGACCGCCACCAGATCGACGCCCCGCAGTGAGGCCTCCTCGAAGGCTGCAGCAATGGCAGGTTGACTGTGAATACTTCCGTCGACTCCGACGACCACGGGGCGCGCGTCATCTTCGAGTCCGTCACCAGCGACGCCACGAACGACGATGACCGGACACAGTGCGTGCACTGCCAGGGACGAGCTCACCGAACCCACCAGCCCACCGGTGTATTCACCGTGCCCACGGGTTCCGACGACCACGCTCCGGGCGGTCTTGGAAATCTGCCGAAGTACAGAAATTGGTGGATCCGAGGCGAGTTCGACCTCGATCTCGAGTTCGCGTTTGCCGATGGCAGATTTGGCGAGTTCGCCGGCTTCCGTCAATCGCTTCTTCGCCGCCCCTTCCTGCTCGTCGAAGTAGGTTGCGGGCATACCGATCGGAACGCCGTAGGTGGTCGGCGTGAATATCGTCGTGACCAGGAGCAGTGGCGCGCCGCGAAGAGCGGCGTCACGTGCACCCCACCACACGGCGTCACACGATTGCGTCGATCCGTCGAATCCGACGACGACCGGTGGATTGATTCTCACGACTGTTCTCCTTCGGCATTCGAGACACGAGTAGTGGGACTGTCTTTGAATCGTCGGACAGCGGCGGGTGAACTAGCAGAGGAAAAGGTCCTTTCCGTTGTCACCTTCTTTCTTCGTGTGTGCCTTCGATTCCAGATTTCGGTAAAGCGGTGACAATCGGCACTTCTGCGGATGGTCGAGTGCTGCGACGCTTCAACTGACAGCCGCATCCGGGCCGTTCATCAGTCGATATCGGAGTAGAAATGGACCCCACCCGACCCGACTCGAGCGTTCTACAACTCGCCGTTGATCTGGCGTGCCGAGCACCCTCGCTGCACAACAGTCAGCCGTGGCGATGGAAGTACGTCGACGGTCAGCTGCAGCTTCTCGGTGACCACACCAGACTCTTGCCGGCGACAGACCCGACCGGTCGACAGCTTCACATCAGCTGCGGCGCTGCACTACACCACTTGAGTGTGGGACTTCTGGGACTGCGCTGGAGCGCCGACATTCGATACGAAGAGCGTGCGGTGTCCCCGAATCTGCTTGCAACGATCAGCTTTCGGCGTGATGCCCGTCCACGCTCCCATGATTTCGACATGCTAACGGCTATCCGTCGTAGGCGAACGGATCGTCGGGCATTCGGGGTCTTCGAGGGTATCGACGCGCTGGTCGAGTGTGCTGTTGATCAGGCCCGGGAATTGGGGGTCAGCGTTGTCGCGTTGGATCCGCTCCAGAGAGAAGGACTTCTCGAGGCAACTGAATCGACGGCGTCGGCGCGGCGCTATGATCCGGAGTATCAGGCCGAGTTACATTGGTGGGCAGGGCATTCCCTGGCAACAGGCGGTATCCCGGAGACGTCGCTCGTTTCGGGTGTGGCAGGAGTTCCGATCGGTCGTACCTTCCCTTCGCGGCAGAATGCACCGCCGGAAGAATCCGGTTCGGTTGACGAGTCGACTGTACTCGCATTCGGAACGCCTTCGGACGCGAGAACCGATTGGCTGCACTGTGGGCGGGCACTGTCCGCCGTCCTGCTCGAAGCGACGGTGCGAGGGGCGGCGACCTGCCCGCTGTCACACGTGACCGAGGTACCGAGGAGTCGTTCGGTGATTCACCGGATTGTGCCCGAGATCGGGGTACCGCAGATGCTGCTGCGCATCGGACGTGCCCCGAGCGGTACGCCGCCGGTATTGACGGCCCGCAGGTCGGTGGCCGAAGTTTTCTCGCCGAGTTGATTGGGTCGGTCGGTGATGGGTAGTCGAGGAGTGTGGGTATTCGCGCCTACCTGCGTGGAGAACGGACGTCTTGATGATCGATGTATTTCTGGTCGACGACCATGAGGTCGTGCGCCGTGGTCTCGCGGAGTTGCTCGACGACGATCCAGAACTCCGTGTCGTCGGTGAAGCGTCGAACTACGCACACGCGATTGCGCGAATTCCGGCACTCGACCCAGACGTGGCCGTTCTCGATGTTCGACTACCCGATGGAAACGGCATCGAACTGTGCCGGGAACTGCTGTCGAAACTACCCGGACTGCGTTGTCTGATTCTCACATCGTTCGAAGACGATCAGGCGATGTTGGACGCGATCCTGGCCGGCGCCAGTGGATACGTCGTCAAGGACATCCGGGGTCTGGATCTGACCCGGGCAGTCCGTGATGTCGGATCGGGAAAGTCTCTGCTCGACAACCGTGCAGCCGCGGCATTGATGGCGAAGCTGCGTACCGACGCCGCAGACAAGAACGGGCCATTCGAGGAACTGACCGAGCAAGAGCGTGTCTTGCTCGGGTTGCTGGGAGAGGGCCTGACTAACCGGCAGATCGCGGCGAGGATGTTCTTGGCGGAGAAGACCGTGAAGAACTACGTATCTCGATTACTGGGCAAGCTGGGTGTCCAACGTCGTACGCAAGCGGCGATTCTCGCAACCAAGATGCGCGAACGCTTGCCACGGACATGACTGACGAAAAACCAAGTTCAGAACGTCTTTTCGAACCGGCTCGGGTCGGAGCGGGTGTCCGATCGGACGGTGGCGCTCATCTCGACGGACTCCTGGAAGCGTTGCTCGCAGTGTCCGCAGGACTTGATCTGGATGCCACACTGCGCACGATCGTAAGATCTGCAATCACTTTGGTCGACGCGAAGTTCGGTGCGCTGGGTGTTCGTGGTGAGGGCGACGAGTTGGAACAATTCGTGTACGAGGGAATTGACGAAGCTACCCGTGAACTGATCGGGGATCTGCCACGTGGACGCGGTGTACTCGGCGTCTTGATCTCGGATCCGCAATCACTTCGCTTGGATGATCTGTCGCAGCACGAGGCGTCCGTCGGATTCCCGGAGCATCACCCGCCGATGCACACCTTCCTCGGTGTCCCCATTCAAACCAGAGGCACTGTGTTTGGCAACTTATACCTGACCGAGAAGTCCAACGGTCGGTCCTTCACGGCGCATGACGAGATGATCGTTCGAGCTCTCGCATCGGCAGCGGGAATCGCGATCGACAACTCTCAGTTGTACGCACTGGCTCAGATCAAACAAGAGTGGCAGTACGCGACCAGTGAGGTGGCAACCGCGCTATTGGCGGGTGTCGACGCGCTCGAGGTTCTGCAATTGATATCGGACAGGTCCTTGTCGCTCACACAATCGGACTGTGCGTTCCTGGCGGTGCCGCCCGATCCCGAACTGACGTCGGCGGACGTGACCGAGTTGGTCATCACCGTCGCGAGCGGTCCGAATTCCGAGATCCTCGTCGGGCGTGGAATCCCTTTGGACAGTTCGACATCCGGGCAGGCCTACCGGTTGAAGAAGCCGATTACCGTCGACTCTCTGGAGTTTGATCCGGGCTTCAGTGACGAACAGACGTACGGTCCCACAATTGTTCTACCGTTGCGCGACGGTCAACAGGTCATGGGTGTACTGGCAGTTCTGAAAGCTCGAGATGCTCAGCCTTATCGGCCGGATCAAGTGTCCTTGATGTCTGCGTTTGCAGATCAAGGTGCCGTTGCGCTCCGCTTGGCCGGCAATCAACAACGGATGCGTGAACTGGACGTACTCTCGGATCGTGATCGGATCGCCCGCGACCTGCACGACCACGTCATCCAGCGTGTGTTTGCGGTAGGCCTGTCGGTGCAAGGGACTTTGCAACGCGCGCGTTCGCCAGAAGTTCAGCGAAGGCTCAAAGGGACGATCGATGACTTGCAGGACATCATTCAGGACATCCGTCGAACTATCTTCGATCTGCACGCCTCCGACGACGAAGTACCCACTCTCCGTAGTCGCCTCCACAGCGTTGTCGCAGCGGCGACTGCCGACACAGACCTGAAGGTGACCTTGCAAGTGAAAGGTCCACTCTCCGTGGTGGATCCGCAGATGGGGGACCATATCGAGGCTGTGCTGCGCGAGGCGCTGAGTAACGTGGTGCGACACGCGGAGGCATCAGCGGTCATTGTCACCGTTGACGTGCAGGACGATTTGACGCTCACCGTGGCGGACGACGGAGTCGGAATTCCGCTGGGAATCCGCCGTCGAGGATTGAACAATTTGGCTGATCGGGCGTCCGAACTCGGCGGAACATTCGAACTGCGAACTACCGCTGGAACAGGCACCACCCTGGCCTGGTCGGTTCCGCTCCCGGAAGGGACCGAGTGACGATGACACGGATTCTGATCGGATACGCGAGCGCCAAGGGAAACACGGAGATTGGCCACTGTTCGGTCGAATTGTCTTCGCACTCATGGGCGGTAGATACGGTGACGCACGAGACTGGTCGGACATCGAGATGTGGGCCGACACTATTGTCGGGCAACTTCGAAGTGGAGTACCCGACTCGGCTTGAGTTGATGGTGGCGGCTGGTGGTGCCGAGATGACCAAGGACCGTAGCGAGCACCCGGGCTGTCATTGCAGAATTGAAAGAGGCATCTGCGGCAGGCCTGCCTGAGATATCGCGGGGGGCTGCCTGCGGAAGATTTCCGACGAGAGTGGTCTGCAATGGCGCACTACGCAAGCGCATGTCCCGAAACGATCACCAGTGCAGTCGAGTACGCCTGTGCGGCACCGTCCGTTCATAACGTTCAGCCGTGGTCGTGGCGACTGCAACGCGGTCAACTCAGCCTGTACGTCGATCGTCGACGCTCGATTCCGGTCGAGGACCCAGACGGTCGGCAATTGATCATCAGTTGCGGCGGCGCGCTCCACCACTTGAGAATTGCCCTGGAACACAATCTCCTCGAACCGATCGTCACGATACTTCCGGACCGCTCCGAACCTGATTTGTTGGCCTCGATCACGTTCCGGGGGCGGGCGCATCCGGAAGGATCCAGTGCGGCCCTGTTCTCGTCCTTGGAGCGTCGACGGACCGACCGGCGTCCGTTCGATGCGCCTCCGGTGGGATCAATGGGCGTACTCTCACACGGCGCCAACGAATTCGGCACGTCGATGACTATCCTGGCGCGGCAGTACGGATCCATGCTGGAGCACGCGTCGGCTATCGCTACGCAAGAGCATCGCAATGATCCCGATTATTGGAATGAGCTCGAGGAGTGGATTCGTTCAGCCGGATCCGACGAAGGAATTCCGCGGGATGCACTGCCTGATGCGCTGTCGTCGCACGAGTCTGCCTCTGCCCGAGCATTCCCTTCCGGGCATCTGAAAATCGAACGTGATGCTCGGGACCACGCTGCGCTGGTTCTGCTCAGCACGCCTTCGGACGCGCCGATCGACTGGTTGAATGCGGGACAGGCGCTGTCCTCGGTGTTGCTACACGCAACGGCATCGCACCTGGCGAGTTGTCCGCTGACACATTTGACCGAGGTGGAGGCGAGTCGCGAGATCGTGCGCGACGTCGCATCTAGGTCCGGTGAGACATTTCAGAATCCACAGGTCATGATCCGGATCGGACTGCTGGAGTCGGACACGGAGGATGCGGACTCAGGTTACAACGAACCGGTTGCCTCGGGCCGACGCGCGATCGAGGATGTTCTGACGATCGTGCACTGAACCTTACGGCCCTTTCGCAGCCGAGTTCCACACGTCCAGAGCTGCGTCGACGCTTACGTCGACAGGGACATCGGTATCGATCGCGACGGCTTCCGGCCACGGATCATGCTCTCGTTCGATGGCCGTCGCAGTTGCCGCGGTGGCGTCGGAGAGCGATTCCGTGCGCAGCGCTATTCGTTGCACTGCAACCGGTAGGGTTGCACTGCAGTAGATTTCGATCAATGCCGAGGAAGTGGACGCCGTCAGTGCACCTGCTTCACGTCGATGCCGGGAATCAGACCACGTCGCATCCAGAATCACAGACTGCCCCAGGATCACTTGCTCGTGAGCTCGAGTGAGCATCTCGGAGTAGACCGTATCCATTGCAGCGGGGGAGTACAGGCCTTCCCGGTACTCCCGCACGCTGCCGGTGAGTGTGCCGTCGTCGACCAACTCGCGGCGTACTCGGTCACTCGAAATAATAACTGCGCCAGTATGTTCGGCGAGTGCCGCCGACAGAGTCGACTTACCCGAGCCCGGGAGTCCGCCGACGAGGCACAACCGCACCTCGGCACGTCGAAGGTGGGAATAGGCAAGAGCAAGATGACGTTCGAGCCTGGCGACACTGCCCGTGCCGCCTTGACGCATACGCAATGCGTCGACTTTTGCGCGGACAGTCGCTCGATAAGCGATGTAGTGGTCGATCAGCGCTCGCGGTGGCCGGTCTTGCGACACCGTCGCCATCGAAGTGAGAAATGCGCCTGCCAGGTCCTCTCGCCCGAGAAATTCCAGATCCATGGCGAGGAAGCTCGCGTCGTCTACGGTATCGATGAATCTGAGTCGGTCGTCGAAGTCGAGGCAGTCGAGGATTCTGGGACCGTCGGGGAGAACGAAGATGTCGTCGGCCAGCAGATCGCCGTGTCCGTCGACGATGTGTCCCTCGGCAATTCTCTTGTCGAACAATGCTGTTCGTCCGAGTATGAACGTCTCGGCTAGTTTGTCGAGTTCGTCGACGGTGTCACCGGGCACGGTCCCCGCACATATCTCTCGTAGTTCGGCAAGGTTGGTCTTCCATCGCGGGCCGATACTCTCGGCTGTTGCATGTTCGTCGATCCGAGTGTCGCGGGCCGCACGGCGGTGGAACTCGGAGACTGCAGAAGCGATGTCGTGCAATTCTTCTGTGACATCCTGACCCGACGTGATCATCGACGACAGTCGTCGATCGTCAGGCATGCGGGCCATCACCAGAATCGGCTCGTTGGACTTGTCGAGCGGATCTGTCAGGTGAGTCACACCCAGATACACGTCCGGGCACATCCTCCGATTCAATTCGAGTTCGCGGACCAGTGCAGCCTCTCGCTGCGCCGAGCTTCCGAAATCCAGGTAAGCAGTCGTTACTGCCTTCTTGATCTTGTAGGCGCGGTCACGGACAAGGATGACGACGCCCGTAGTCGTCTCGCGTACGTCGATGTAGGAATCCACCTGACTTCGCTCCTCGAGTATGTTCGGTAGCTCCGGTTCCGGTCTCGATCAACTCACGAGTGTTGTTGAAATTTGTTCTTCCACTCCAGGTCCCACATTCGATGGTTGTGGAGAGCGATCAGATTGCGGGCAACCGCGACCATGAGGTACATCGTGAGGGTGACCGCGCCCCACAACACGATCGCAACCGCGACGCCGTCGACAGCCGCTATCGACGTCTCGGGGGGTGGCTGAACCTGATCGCCCTTGCCGTTCGTCCACACTGTGATCGTGTCACCGACTTGCGCGCCGAAGTGCGCGATCAGCGGTTCGGTGCGAGATGTTCCGTTCATAGTCCACGTCACTGCCTTCTTCGCGCCACCGACGTCGTTTGCCGCAATCTCGGGGGCCGCCGGCACCACTGGTGGGGCACTCGGGGTCGTGCCATTCGACTGCACGACCGTGCCGTTCCACTCTTGATACGTGCTGTACTCCTGTTCGATACGTGCTCGGTCGGACGTGTAGGTCGAGGTCCCCATTGTTGCCGAGACAGGTACCGCGAGTGCCACTATCGCAACAGCCGCAATGACCAAGGAGGACAGGAATCGGTCAGAGGGACGCATCAATCGATTGGAGGACCACGGCGCTTGCCTCCACCATCGACTGGGCCGAGAGATCGTGCGATCCGGGTGGTTACGCATGGTGTCCGCCTTCCGGAGCGGCGTGGCTGCAGGGAACATCACGAACGGCTGACACTGGCGCCGATGCTCAATACGTGAGGCATGTCCTGTCTACCGTTCAGCCTTGCGTGCACGTGATGGTCACCTAAATGGTCGAATGTCACTTGTTGAATGGCCGTCGACCCCGATTTCTAATCCGGTAGGCCGTACGGCAAGAGTTGGCGACCGATGACCCTGGTACTGCGCTCTCGCACGGAGAAACCTCGAACGGAGTAGTTATTCGCGGAGTTTCGATCCAGGTGGGCGGTGGGCGTGTCCGAGACAGTTACTGATTCGGAATCAGACGCAGTCAATCCTCGTGAATCCATGGAGCGGATGTTTCGGGATCTGAGGTCGGGGCGGCAAGGACTCGCATCGAGGGAAGCCGAACGTCGATCAATCGTCCACGGATCCAACGAACTCCAGCGTCGGCGTGGCCGAGAGTGGCCAGGTCAGGTGCTTCGGCAGTTGACTCATCCGCTCGCACTGCTTCTGTGGATGGCCGCGGCGCTCGCTGTTGTCAGCGGGGCGTCTCCACTGGGTGTGGCCATTGTCTTCGTGATTCTTGTCAATGCGGTATTCGCATTTGTCCAGGAACTACACGCGGAGCAGGCGGTGGAGGCGCTCTCTGCATTCCTTCCTGCCCAGGCGACGGTGCTGCGGGACCGCATCGAACAGTTGGTTGATGCACGGACCATCGTTCCGGGCGATGTCATTGTTCTCGATGAAGGTGGCCGGGTATCGGCAGATGCACGGTTGGTTTCCGGTTCCGTTCAGGTTGATCTGTCGGCACTGACCGGAGAGTCCGTACCCGTTTCCGTTTCTGCCGATGCGGGTGGTGGCACGGGCCCTCTGGTGGCAGCTCGCGACATCGTCTTCAGTGGGACAGACGTGTTGGGTGGCAAGGCAATCGGATTGGTCTTTGCGACCGGTATGCGTACGGAGATCGGACGTATCGCAGCTCTGTCCGAACGGGTCGGGCGCGACGAGAGCCCGCTCGAAAAGCAAGTGAAGAAAGTGGCTTGGTTGATTGCCTGCGTGGCAGTCGTGATGGGGGCGGCATTCATACCGCTCGGGAGTCTGATTGCGGGGCTGTCCTGGGGTGATTCGGTCAATTTTGCAATCGGACTACTGGTGGCCAACGTTCCGGAAGGACTACTGCCCACTATCACGCTGGCCTTGGCCGTCGGAGTCCGCACTCTTGCCCGGAAAGGTGCTCTGGTCAAACGTATTTCGGCGGTGGAGACGCTCGGTTCCACCAGTGTGATCTGCACCGACAAGACCGGCACGCTGACCGTGAATCGTATGCGCGCGATCAAAATCTGGACGCCGTCCGGAGTTCTCGCCTTCGACGGAGACAAACAACCACAGCCTTCGGGATCCCTGCCGCGTCGGATGGCGCACGCCGTCGCATCCTGTTGCTCTGCCGAACTACGTGATGCGACGACGGCCGGGGAGAGCGAGGGGACCGGGGATCCCACCGAGTTGGCGATGTTGCGCGCTGCGGCCCTGAACGGCGAGCCCGTATCCGCGACACGGAACGACCATGACATCACCTTTCCGTTCGATCCCGAACTGCGACGGATGTCGACGGTGGATCGAGTCGACAATCGGTTCGAGATTCATGCAAAGGGTGCGCCGGAAGAGATCTTGTCCCTGTGCTCCTACCTTGCGGAACCCGAAGGCACTCAGCACCGCCTGACGTCCGCGGAGCGCTCCGACATCGCCGCGCTGGTGCATGACTGGGCGCGCGAGGGATTGCGACTGATCGCAGTGGCAGAGCGCTCGGTAGCCGTTGACGGTGGGGAACCGCTCGTTCGTCGAGATACCGAGCGAGAGATGACATTGCTGGGCATCGCAGCCATGATCGATCCACCGCGACCCGAGGTCAAGGATGCCGTCGCGAAATGCCATACGGCTGGAATACGAATCATCGTCGTGACAGGCGATCACGGACTCACCGCCCGCGGAATCGCGGAGAGCGTCGGAATCGGGAAACTAGGGCTGCAGGTGGTGACCGGCGCTGAACTCGAAGCTATGTCCGAGAAGGATCTCGACGCACTCCTCTATACCGGCGACGAAATGATCTTCGCTCGTAGTTCGCCCGAGGACAAGCTGCGGATCACGGACGCGCTGCGCGCCGGCGGCTATGTAGTCGCCATGACAGGCGACGGCGTCAATGATGCACCCGCACTGCGAAGATCGGATATCGGAGTGGCAATGGGCAGATCCGGTACCGACGTCGCTCGAGAGGCGGCGACTATGGTGCTGACCGATGACAATTTTGCCACCATCGTAGAAGCAGTCCAAGCCGGACGCAGGGTGTACGACAACGTGCGGAAGTTCATCGTCTACATTTTTGCGCACGCAACACCGGAAGTGGTGCCCTTCCTCGTCTACGCGTTGTCCGGTGGTCAGATTCCACTTCCGTTGACGGTGATGCAGATCCTGGCAATCGATTTGGGTACGGAGACGTTGCCCGCGCTGGCACTCGGCCGCGAAAGGGCGGAACCCGGGCTTATGGATCGCAGGCCGCGAAAGGCGACGGAGAACGTCGTGGACAGGGCAATGCTGATTCGATCCTGGGGGCTACTCGGCGGGGTGTCGGCGCTGGCAGTCATGGTTCTGTTCATGGCAACGCTCGTCTCTGGCGGCTGGACCTTCGGTGCGGATGTGTCGACGGGTCCTCTCGAACACACCTGGAAGTTGGCGACGACAATGAGTTTCCTCGGAATCGTGTCGTGTCAGATCGGCACGGCAGTCGCCGCTCGCACCGAGCATGCGTCCTTGCGGCAGATCGGGCTGTTCTCGAATCGACTGTTGCTGTGGGGAATCGTATTCGAAGTTACCTTCGCCGCAGTCGTCGTGACGGTGCCGCCGATTCAGCGTGTATTCGGGACAGTCACCCCAGAGTGGTATCAGGTTTTGTGGTTGCTGCCGTTGCCTATTCTGGTGTGGGGATGCGACGAAGTGTGGCGGTGGATGCGTCGGCGTCGATCTGAGCAGTCCCTTGCCAAGGGGCCGTCGTAGCCGGAGTCCAGTCGAAACTACGGCTGCTCGGCAGTGCGCTGGTCGCTGGACTCTCGCGCGCTTTTCCTTTGGGCGCTCATCAGTAGGACCCTCAGCTCACTCTCCAACCATGTTGGTAGAAGATCGATTTCGGAGACAGAATCGTAGTCGGCTGTGATTCCGAACGCTAGCTGATCGTTGTAACTGAGAATTGCGAATCCGAGTCTCAGTCGCACCGCAATGGGTACGAACGGATAGATGCTCACGATGTCTCGGCCCATCAGTCGACATTCTGAAGCCGGCCCGGGGATGTCGGTGACAACCGTGACAATGCTTTGTTGTGGAACCCGCGCAGCTAGTCGAACGAACCACGCAGACGACATGAACGGCACATACTGAGCGAGCGTCGTGACAAAGTGGCCACTGCGAGATTCTCCTCCTCGCTTGTACCGTGAGAGCCTCTCGTGAATCAACTGCAGACGGTCGACGGGATCTGGCACTTCGACGGGAAGAAACGGGAGTAGAAGCGAAACTTCGTTATGTGGTGATGTGTCATCATCCGACGTTCGAACTGACACAGGCACGAGGCAACGTACAGCATTTTCGTCGGGTTTTTCGTTGCGGTGCAGGAGAAGTGAACGTAGGGCGCTGGTCACACAAGCCAGTGCCACGTCGTTGACGGTCACCTCGAAGGTCGAACAGATCATTTGGACATCGTGCATTCGCATGTTGGCAGTGGTGTATCTTCGCTGGCGGCCGATCGGTCCGATCAAGCTCGTGAGTGTGCTCGGGGTGAGCACATCACCAATCAAGTGCGCGAAACCCTCTGCCCGGCGTAGTACCCGGCGCGTTAAACGGAGAGGTGCACCGAGAATGGATGCGGAAACGCCGATGACCGTGTCGATCAGGGATTTCGACTGTTCCGGTGCAGTAATTCCGGCGGTAGTGGTGTGTTCGGAAATCGGCTCGGATTCTGTTGGCATGTCGAACAACAGGTTGAACAACCGGGCACCGCTCACGCCGTCCAGTAGCGAGTGATGCACTTTCGTGAGTACTGCCCACTGGTCGTGTTCGAGGCCTTCTATCAGCCAGCATTGCCAGAGCGGACGATCTCGATCGAGTCGTTCGGACATTATCCACGCGACGGTCTCCGAGACATCCCTCAGTTGACCCGGTGACGGAACTGCGACCCTCATGACATGACGTGCCGGGTCGAAGTTCGGATCGGGCGTCCACGTGGGTGCGGCCAGATCGACAGGAACTGTGTGAAGGAGGTCTGTGCCGTGCGGGATGAATCGTATCCGTGAGGTCAATCGTTCGAGGTACTCGCGATCACTCGGCACTGGGCCCTCGGCAACCACCAATGCGCCGATCGCGAGACTTGCGTGCGCATCCGAGTCCTCGAGTTCGAGGAACCCGGCATCGAGCGGAGTCAACCTGTCCGACATCGACTTCTCACCTTCTTCACACTGGCCGGCTTCACACTGGCCGGGCGAAACGGGTTAGGACGTCAGCCGAATAGGTTCGTTTGTCATACTCGCGAGATCTGTAGTGGTGGCTTCGATCAATTGACGGGAAAGGTCGGCGAGTGCACGCGCGACGGCGAGTTCGTCCCCGATCTCGGGCACATCGCGGTCGGACGGGTTGCAGCGTGCAAAACCTGCTCCGGCGAAGTGCGTGTCGTCCCGCGAATGTAGGCGCGCGATGGCGCGAGTTCGGTTACCGGTCTCTGAAGTGTGCTCGTCGATGGTGATGTCCACCGACCAGTGCTTCTCGTTCATGAGTCGACTCCTCATTCTCGGTTTTTCCTGGGCGGAGCGGCGAACTACGGCGCAGTGTGTACCCGGTGGACCAGTTCGACCCATTCGGTCGGCACGTAGTCCGACGTGCCCTGGACCGCGTCGATCAATTGCCGCGCGGCCGAGACAACCGACACGTGCTGACGTTTGGCGACGTCCATCAACTCGTCGAAGGCTTGGCGCTGGTTGTATCCACGGCCGGTGGCCAAGATCCCTCGGGCCGTCGTCACCACGTCGCTTCCACTGGATCTTGTTGTATCCATCGAGGAATGGATCGGATCGTGATTCGGAAACATCTCGCTCCTGCCGACATTAGCGGCTCCACGATGTCACGTGAGCCTTGGTGTCCTTCCTGTTTCATTCTCCGCGGATCAGGTGTCCGGGAGTAGAGGCAAAGGGAGGTATTCGATGACAAAAGTCCCTGACGTCGAATGCGGGTACGAAGACTATCCGGGTGATTGCCGGTCGCGGTCAGGATCCTCGGCCAGGATCGCGGAGACGACAAGGGGGACGGAAGCCGCAACGGTGGGTGACAGTCCGACACCGTAGCCGGTGTCTTGCGCCTCGATCGTGTAGATCACCAGGTGAGGTGGTTGTCGGCCGAGTGCTGCAGCCAGGGCCAGCGCCTCCATGATGCCCAGTCCATGTGTGCTGGTGAGTTTTCCGAAGTTTTCTACCGACCGGTCTGTGATTCGGCGAACCTTCCCAGGATGTGCCGTACCGGCGGACGGATTCCGCACAACAGCGTCGACGATGATCACCAACTCCGACCCCGCCCACGTATCCAGCAGTGTCGAAGCCTCGCCGTTCTCGATCACCACGTCCATTCCGGCCGGGTTCCTGAGTTGTATTGCTTGTGCCACAACGGGTCCGACGCCGTCGTCTCGGCGGAATTCATTCCCAGTTCCGACCACCGTGACAGTCATCCGCGGTCGATTGTCAGGTCGAGAAAATGAGTGGCACACGAGATGCAGGGGTCGTAGTTCCGGATGGTCCGTTCGCACAGTCCTGTCAGCTCGGTGTCTGTCAGTCTCAGGTTCGCGGAGAGGGTGCTGCGGAGGTCGTTCTCGATTGCTGCCTGGTTCTGGGAGGTGGGCGGAATGATTGTCGCGCGCAGGATGCGGCCTTCGAAATCGAGTTGGTAGCAGTGGTACAGCATGCCTCGCGGGGCTTCGCTGACGCCGTACCCGGTTGCGGCACGGGGCGAGATGTCGACGTACGGGCGATTCGGGTATTGGTACTCGCGTATCAGGCGTAGCGCCTCGTCCACGGCAAACACCGTTTCGACGGCACGCACCACAATGCTCTGAAACGGGTTGCGGCACACTGTTCCCAAGCCCGCCTCGGTGGCAGCTTGACGAGCGGTGTCCGACAGTTCGGCGGAGTGGAGGCTGTACCGCGCCAATGGCCCGGTGAGATAGGCATGACCGTCGAGGTGCGCGTGCAGCGCGGTCGAATAGGAAACCTGACGTTCCTCGACGTGATCGCAGAATTCCTCGGGTGTGAAAGACAATCCGGATGTGGTTGTCAACATGCCGTCTTCGATCGCGTAGCGTCCCGGCTGAGCTAGTGCGAGTAGTTCGGAATCTATCTCGGCATCGGGGAATTCGAAGTGCGACACCCACCGCACCGTCGCGAGAGCGTCGTCGAGCGCCGTGCGCAATTGTTCGGCGAGGGGCGCCAGTTCACTCGGCGTCGGCGCTCGATAGAAGCCGCCGAGACGAACGTTCACCGGGTGAATTGATCGGCCACCGATCAATTCGAGAATCGCGTTTCCCGCCTTCTTCAAAGCGAGCCCACGTTCGACTTCGGGACGCGCGATTCGGGCGAGTTCGATGGCATCGGCGGCGCCCAGGAAATCAGGCGCATGCAGCAGGTAGATGTGCAGTGTGTGACTGGCGATCCACTCGCCGCAATAGAGGAGTCGTCGCAGATCGAGAATCGGTTGGGTGAGGTGCGCGCCGCAGGCCTGCTCGATCGCGTTGCAGGCGCTGACTTGATAAGCGACAGGACAGATTCCGCAAATCCTGGAGGTGATGTCGGGAGGCTCGCGGAAATCGCGTCCCCGGAGAAATGATTCGAAGAACCGTGGGGGTTCGTAGATGTTCAACTCTGCGGCTTCGACGCGGCCGTGTCGGACCGTGAATGCCAGACGGCCTTCCCCTTCGACACGGGCGAGGGAACCCAGCGTCAGCCGGGTGTTTTCACTGTCCATCTCGCCTGATCCCGTCGAACTCGGGGGAGGCGACGTTGAACGTCGAGAAGACCCGCTCGATACCCTCGTCGGTCATCCCGCAGGTTCGAAGCCACCCGGACATTGCAGTCAAATTCGGATCGGACGACGGGCCGAAGCATCCGTAGCAACCCCGCGAATGTGCGGGACACAGTGCGCCGCAGCCGGAATGGGTAACCGGCCCCAAGCAGGGTGTGCCGTCGGCGACCATGACGCAGGTGAGGCCACGTCGCTTGCATTCGGCGCAGACGCTGGTGTCCGGGATGTTCGGCTTGCGTCCCACCAGGTACGACGAAATCACCTCGAGGAGTTGCCGACGATCGATCGGGCAGCCTCGGAGTTCGAAATCGACCGGGACATGGGCGGCGATCGGTGTGGACGTCGCGAGAGTATCGATGTATTCGGGGCTTGCGTAGACCACGGACATGAACTCGGAAATGTCCGCGAAGTTCCGGAGAGCCTGTATCCCACCAGAAGTCGCGCAGGCGCCGATCGTCACCAGGTACCGGGAGTTGTCCCGGATCATGTGTATGCGTTCGACATCGGCCGCGGTGGTGATCGACCCCTCGACCAGTGAGAGGTCGTAGGGTCCAGTTTCCACCGCGCTCGACATCTCGAGGAAATGCGAGATGTGAACGGCGTCGGCCAAAGTGAGTAATTCGTCCTCACAGTCGAGCAGCGTCAGCTGACATCCGTCGCAGGATGCGAACTTCCAGACCGCCAGGGTGAGTGTGCTCATCACAACTCCTTCACTGCGAGGAGTGGCTCGGCCACGCCGTAGTCGACTACCGGACCGTCCCGACAGAGTAGAAGTTCGCCGAGTTGGCAATGCCCGCACAGCCCGGTCCCACACTGCATGTTCCGTTCCAGCGAGACTCGAATATTCTTGCGCCCAACGCCTTTGCCGAGCATGGTACGAGCTGACATCCGCATCATCGGCTCGGGACCGCACAGCAGTACCGTCGTGCGTCCGGGCTCGAGAACGAGGCGGTTCAGGGACTGCGTGACAAAGCCGACATGGCCCGGCCAGTCAGGTTCCGTCACGTCGACGGATAACTCGAGGTCGACCAGGTCTCCCTGGCTCCAGGCGTCGAGATCTGGGCGGTACAAGAGATCGGACGGTCGGCGAGCGCCCACGCTGAGGACAACTCGACGAAATCGACCGCAGGACTGTGCCTCCAGGACTGCGGAACGTACTGCCGCCAAGCCGACGCCTCCCGCGACGACGATCAGATCGTCCTTTGCGGAATCCAGATCCCATCCCTTTCCGAAAGGTCCTCGTACACCGACTACGTCTCCGACAGAGGCATCGCGCAACGCGCGGCTGACGGCACCGACAGCCCGAACGGTATGGACCACAGTGTGATCGGCGTGAGCCGGGTCTCCACTGATCGAGAGTGGAATCTCGCCCACCCCCCGCGCATAGACCATCATGAACTGGCCGGGGCGGAACCCGGGAAACCACTGCGCCGGTGCGGCGAGGGTCAGGGTCGAGGTATCGCTGTTCTCGTCCCGGCGGGCGACAACCTTGCACGGCGTCGGGACGAGTTGATCACCGAACATGTTCGCGTGCATAGAGATCGAGCAGGCGTGCGCGCGTAGCCTGCAATCGATGGAGGAGTGTGTTCGCCAGGATCGAGTAGATCGCCCGTCCGAGATCCGGATCGCTCTCGGTGACGGACTGCAACATGGTGGCATCGACCTCGGCTGCTGTCACGGAAGTGACCGCAGTCGCTGTCCACTGCCACTGTCGAGGTGGGCGGAACCAGGACACACCCAGAATCTCACCGACAGAAAGTGTTTCGACAGTTTCCTCGCCGCGTCCGGGAATCCTGGTGGTGAGCGCAATCCGGCCTGACCGAAGAAGCCAGCATCTGTCGGCGTGTTCGCCTTCGCGGAACACCACGGTACCGGCCGCGAACTGAACCTCGCGCGAGATAGCAGCGAGTCTATGACGTTGATCGTCGGCCAGAGCTTCGATTTCTCTCGGACAGTACTCGCCGGCGTGATCGTTCATCAGTGACCACCAGCATCGATGTCGGGTTCTACATTCAAGGCACCAGTGAGGCGGGCCGCTTCCGCCGTGATGTCGATTCCCACCGGACACCAGTCGATGCATCGACCGCAACCGACGCAGCCGGACGAGCCAAATTGGTCGTGCCAGGTGCCCAGCTTGTGAGAAATCCACTGTCGATACCGGCTCTCACCACTGACACGCACCGCGCCGCCGTGTAGTTGCGAGTAGTCCAGGTCGAAACATGACGACCAGTGCTGCCAGCGCTCGACATTGTCGCCCGCGAGATCGGAGACATCCTCGGTAGTTGTGCAGAAGCACGTCGGGCACACCATCGTGCAGTTTCCGCACGTCAAGCATCGCGACGCGACGTCCTCCCAGACATCGGCGTCCCGTGCGTCGCGGAGCATGCCGCGAAGATCGACGTCGGGCATTTCGCGGCCCATGTGGTGTGCTGCATCGGCGACAGCGCGTGCGGCCTCGGCAGTTTCCTCGTCCGTCGCTTGTCTGCGACGGACCAGCGCGAGTATCCGGGATCCTTCCGCGGTGCCCACTCCGGTGACGAATCGGTGGCCGTCGTTGTCGATTCTTTCGGTCAGACACAGGTCGTACCCGGTTTTTGCCTCCGGGCCGGTATTCATCGACGCACAGAAACACACCCCGCCGGGTTCCGTGCAATTTGCTGCGATCACGAACAGATTCTCGAAAAGACTTGTCGCGGACTTTCCTCCTGCGGAAAGTACTGTCTCGAGTATTCCGATCGCTGCGAGGTCGCATGCACGTACGCCGAGAAATGCGTATTTCACCGGTTCGGTCGGCGGTGCGTGGAATGTGCCGTCCTTGGATTCGCTCCAGAGTTGTTGACGCGACGGGTGGAGGTACTGCTTCCAGGATTGCGGCCCGGCGGAGTGACCGAAGACGGCAGAATCTGCTCTCTTCCTCAGTCGATACCGGCCCGGGCCAGTCTCGACACCCCATCCCGCCGGCAATTGGTCACCGGACTCGAGAGTGTCCAGGACGATCGCGCTGTCGCGGACAGTCGGGCCGATGACGCGATAGCCCTCGGCACACAACACCGAGATCAGTTTGTCGAGCCCGACTCGGTCTATGACAACGTGATCGCGCGTGAGGTCGGTGGGTGATCCGGCAGCGGTCATGGATCCTCCTTTCGGGCGACATCCGTATTCCTCCACGATCCAGCTTGGTGCATGAGCTGCCGGCAGGGGTAGGGGCGAAGGACGATATTCGATGACAAAAGTCTCTGCCCACTGCAGGCAATGCCACGGTTCAATCGGGTGGTATCCCTCCAGCCGAATCAGGTGATGATCGATGGCCGTGACTGGCAGCGGAATCGGCACGACAACGGTTCGATGCCTCGGAGCACATGACGTCGGTGCGGTTCAGCGGTTACATGCGCGTCTCGACCAGCACGATTCGTACATGCGGTGGTTCGGGCCGCAGCCGAAACAGCTCACTGCCTTTTCCGATCAGTTGTGCGAGTGCAACGATCGGCGATGCGCTCTAGGCGCGTTCATCGGCGAAGAATTGGTGGGTGTCGGAAGCTTTGCCGTGTTGGACGGGGTTTCACCGACCACCGTGGAGTTCGCCCTCGTAGTAGCGCAAGACGAGCGGTTGCACGGAATCGGTACCTTGATCTTGGATCGGCTCGAGGCTCAGGCTTACCGATACGGTGCGCGATGTATGGTGGCCGAGGTGATGGGGGAGAACGCACCCATGCTTCAGGTCATTCGTGAACGAGGCTGGGCACATTCACTCCGTCGTGACGGATCCACACTTCACCTCGAGGTGAAACTACATGTCGCAGAATAGCTCTCGTGTCGTGACGGTGACGATGAATCCGGCGCTCGATATCTCGACCAGTGCGCCCGCGGTGCGTGCCACGGACAAGATGCGCTGCACTGCTCCCCGTCGTGACCCTGGAGGCGGCGGATTGAACGTCGCCCGAGTTCTGCACTCTCTCGGGGAAGACGCGACAGCGGTCTTTCCATCGGGTGGACACTGCGGACGGGCGATAGCGGATCTGCTCAGTGGTGAACAGGTGCGGTTTTCTGCCGAGCCGATTTCCGGTTCTACCCGCGAGAGTTTTACCGTCGACGACATCTCGACGGGTCAGCAGTACCGCTTTGTTCTGCCGGGGCCGACGCTGACGGATGCCGAGGTGGATTCGTGTCTCGCGCGGGTGCGCGAATTCGCAACAGGATCCCGCTTTGTCGTCGTGAGTGGCAGCCTGCCACCAGGAGTCGGTTGCGATTTCTGTCAGCGGCTCGCCGACCTGCTCACCGACGCGGGGGCGCAACTGGTTGTCGACACCTCCGGCGGTGCGCTGCGCGCGTTGCAGCGAGGCGTCTACCTCGTCAAACCGAGTATTCGAGAGCTCCGTGAATGGGTTGACCGGCCTCTCGAGACGAAGGCGGAACAAGCGGCTGCGGCGAGCAGCATCGTCGAACGAGGCGTGTCCGAAGTGGTGGTCGTCTCGCTCGGCGCCGACGGCGCACTAGTGGTCACGGCTGACATCTGCGAATACGTCCCATCGGTGGATATTGCGTCGATCAGTGGGGTCGGCGCCGGTGACAGCATGGTTGCGGGCATCGTGTATTCGCTCGTGCATAACCGTTCGCTGGTGGAAGCGGTGCAGTTCGGTGTTGCGGCGGGGGCTGCAATGCTGCAGACGCCGGGTACTGCGGCATGTAAACCTGCCGACGTCGAGATGTACTACGCGCGGATACAAGAACTGTCTGACCTGGGGGTATTCCCGTCCTGACCCAGGTCATTCCAACTCTGTGAGCCGAAAAACAGGTATGTCCCAGGTAGTTCGGCCGTCGTCTCGCGCAGGTATCTGCGAAAGGCTGTGACTCAGTCCAGTCACTGCTATTTCGAGGAATGCCCACCTATGTCAGAACACGATCTTCGCCGAGCCGGCCGCGTTGCGTGGCATCAGGTGGTTACCGGAGTCGGAACCGTGTCCTACGGTGCTGTTGGGCAGGGTCCTCCGGTGGTGTTCCTTCACGGATGGGGTTTGACTCCACGGTCCTACGATCACGCGCTGCGTCAACTGGCGGCGCATGGCAGGCGGGTGTTCGCGCCGGCGCTTCCCGGCTTCGGCGGTACCGCCGAACTACCACCGGGCGAGCGGAATTTTGTCGGCTACGCGCACTGGCTGGAGCGTTACCTCGATTCGGTCGGTATCGACGAGCCGGTCACCATCGTCGGACATTCATTCGGCGGTGGTGTCGCGATCGCGGCCGCACACGAGTTCTCGAGCCGAGTGTCGCAGCTCGTGCTGGTCAATGCAGTGGGCGGCGGTGCCTGGTCGACAGATGACAACGTTGCACGACCGATACACGAGCGACCGTTGTGGAAATGGGGCGCCGCCGCCGTCGGTGAGGCGTTCGCTGTCCGGTCGGTCCTGGGGATGACAGCGACCATTGCAGACTGCGCCATATCCAACGTTCTCGGCAATCCCGGTGCGTTCTGGCGTGTCGGCCATCTGGCGCGGACCGCTGATTTCACGGCTGAACTCGAGCAACTCGTGCTGCGGAGGGTGCCGATCGCACTGCTCTGGGGCCTCGACGATCGGATCATTCCTGCGGCCAGTTTCCAATCGATGCGATCGGTGTTGACGGATTCGCCCGTGATCACGGTTCCGGGAGCCCACAGTTGGCTGATCGACGATCCAGAACGCTTTGGTGCGGCAATGAAAACAGCGTTCGACAAGTGCCCTCAAGAGGTACTGGCATGACGGCGGTTTCTGGGCGGCACGTTTACCCGGCGCGAGCCTGACCGAGAAGAATTCGGCGCTCGGCTACCGCAATTGCGCGCCGAGTCGTATCGGCCGCATCGGGAGTGACGGAGACAGACGTGATTCCTTGTCTCACCAGGTGTTCCGCCAGTGCAGGATCCGTGGATACCGCTTGGCCGCAGAGTGAGGTAGACATACCGGCGGCGGTGGCACGTTCGATGATCGTGTCGATGGCGTCGAGGACCGCAGGATCCATGGTGTCGAAGAGGTCCTTGCAGATCTCCGAATCCCGGTCTACGCCGAGAACCAATTGCGTGAGGTCATTGGTGCCGATGGATACTCCGTCGATTCCCATTGCCGCGTAACGGGGAATCCAATACGCCACCGAAGGTATCTCGGCCATGACCCATCGCAGCATCCGATGATCTGACCCGAGGGGATGGGCATCCAACTGTGCCAGGCACTGGGACAGTTCCCAGCCGGTCCGAACGTACGGAATCATGAGATGCACGTTGGGGTAGCGCTTTCGGGTTTCGGCGATGACATCGAGATCGAGTGCAAACAATTCGGGTTCCCGGATGTAGCGGAAACATCCGCGGTAGCCGATCATCGGATTGTCTTCGTGTGGTTCGACTTCGCCTCCTTCGAGGTGCGCAAATTCGTTAGTACGTAGGTCAATTGCGCGATAGATAACGGGCCGTGAGCCGAACGCGGCCGCGATGCGCGAGAGAGCCGAAGACATTTCGGTTACGTACTTCTCATGCAGTCCACGCGCAATCATCGTGCGGGGATGTAGGCCTTCGAGGGCGTCCATGATCAGGAACTCCGCCCGAAGTAGACCGACACCGTCGACGTCCGTGGCGGCCACTCTTTCTGCAGCTTCCGGTGTTGCCAGGTTGACGTAGACGGATGTTGCCGTGGTCGGTCCGCGGGTCGACGCCGCCGAAGGTGCGGTTGGGGTCGTCGGTGCGCTCGTAGTGACGGCAGTCGCCGCATCCGCTTCCCTGACCGTTCCCGCGGTGCCGTCGACAGTGATCAGCATTCCGTCGACAAGATCTGTTGTTGCCGTGCGCGTTCCGACGATAACGGGTCGACCGAGCTCGCGGCCGACGATGGCGGCGTGGCACGTGATGCCGCCGCCGTCGGTGACAATTGCGGCGGCACGTCGGAGAACAGGAAGCCAGTCCGGCCGGGTCATCGGTGCCACGAGAATTTCACCGTCAACGAGATTGCGGCCGTCTGCTACTGAACGTAGGACCCGTACCCGGCCGGTGGCTTTTCCCGGTCCGGCGCCCAATCCGTGCGCCAGGATCTGTGCACTCGAACCATCTGATTGCGAGTCAGGCGGTTCTGTTTCTGCGTGCTGTCCGAGCGTAGTGATCGGACGTGTTTGGACAAGCCACAGTTGCTCTCCGCTGTAGGCGAATTCGAGGTCCTGGGGCCGCTGATAGTGCTCTTCCACCGCTGCGGCGAGCACCGCGAGCCGATGGATCTGATCTTCGGTGAGTATCTGTTGTTCACGTTGCAGTAGAGGAATTTCCGACGATTTCTCAGTCCCGCCGGACAATGTGATCGCGAAGGACTGCGAACCGATGTGCACATCGAGTACCGACAAATCCGGTTTCGACACCACATACGTGTCTGGTTCCACCTGTCCGCCCACGACCACTTCACCCAAGCCGGTCGCAGCTTCGATCACGATGCGATCCCTCGCGCCGGTGCGGGGGTCGGCAGTGAACACGACACCAGACTGGTCGGCGTCGACCATGCGTTGCACAACAACGGCCAACGACGGTTCTTCGTGTACTCCTTGGAGACTGCGATACGTCAATGCTCGATCAGACCACAGCGATGCCCAGCACTTTCGGACCGCATCGATGAGATTCTTGTCTCCGGACACGTTTGTGTAGCTCTCGTGAATGCCGGCATACGACGTATCGGCCGCGTCTTCGGCAGGCGCTGACGAACGGACGGCGACGCGTGTGGTCGAAGGCCCTAGTTCACGATAAGCGTCGATAATTTCCGCGCGCATTGCGTCGGGAACGACGGCGGAGCCGACCGCGGCCTCGGTGCTGTCGGCGCGCGGCAGAGGTCCCTTTTTCAACGTTTCTCGAAGGCCGGAAGCATCCATTGCATCGAGATAGCCCGCAGTGTTGATCACGAATGCAGGCGGAACCGGGAACTTCGACCGAATCAACTCGCCGAGGTTGGCGGCTTTGCCACCGATAGTAGGTGCATCGTCGGGTCCGACGGCATCGATCGGTACAACCCACCGGTATGCGGCGACTGGATGCGTGGCGGTTGAACGACTCGTCTTCATGGGCTCTCCCGATCCGAGTGGGGCCGCTTACCGGATCGCGGCCGACAGTGTTCAGCGAACTCTGATGCGTGTCGAGTCGACAGAGGCGGAAGTCACTGCACTCGAGGTCGATTACCGGTACACGCACGGTGCCCATGGCCCTTCCGCCGCGGGATAGGAGTTTGTCACGCTGGATACATCAGTCCTTCGATGTCGGCTGCCTCAACCGGGCAGCTAAAGGAGAATCGGCATGCTTGCACGACACATCATGAGTAGTCCTGCGACGACGATCGATCAGGCGACCGGTACGGACGAATGTCTACTGGTGATTTCACGGTCGGGATTTTCGGTTCTTCCCGTGATCGACGAACAGAAGCACCTTGTCGGGATCGTTTCGGAGGGTGACCTTCTCCGGAGTAGGTTTCAAGACTTGTCGCAGAATGATCAGCCCGCCTCCGGCGGCGACTCGGTCGCGGATGTCATGACCAAGCCTGTGATTGCGATGACTGCAGATGCGGAGATCAACGCCGTCGCCTCGGCGATGCTCCGCTCCGGCTTGCGCGCGGTGCCGATCGTCCATGAGGGGGATGTCATCGGAATCGTGACGCGCCAGGACCTGATCGGGGTCTTGGCGCTGGACCCTGATCGCATTGTCGACGAAGTACGGCATCGACTTGACCTCTACGGTGGGCCGGACCTGTGGGCGGTGGAGTTTGCCGACGGAACACTCACTATCAGTGGTGTTTCCGAGGATGACCCGCAGCGAGGAGTTGTCATTGCACTTGCATCGTCGGTGCCGGGAGTGGATGAGATACGGCTACAGCCCTGAGGGTGGGTGACGACAAGGGAATCGAGTGGTGATGAGCGCAGTGGACGTGCGATCGATGACGCAGACGGATCTGATGTCGTGGCGGATGGAGGAGGATCCGATCCTTCGCTCGACAATCGTCTCAATTGTGCTGTTGGACAAGGTTCCTGACCAAGATCGATTGGTCGATGTCATGTACCGCGCCATCGACGCGGTACCGATGTTCAAGTGTCGAGCCGTTGCGAGTTCGTTTCCCTGGACTCCGCCTCGATGGGTGGACGATCGCGACTTCGACCTCAGCTGGCACCTGCGTCGGATGACACTGCCGGAGCCAGGTACTTGGAAAGAGGTTCTGGAATTCGCGCGCATCGCCGGGATGGCCGCATTCGACAAGGATCGTCCGCTCTGGGAGTTCACAGTGCTCGACGGACTGGCCGACGGCGCCGCGGCACTGGTGGTCAAGGTCCATCACTCTCTGACCGACGGTGTCGGGGGAATGCAACTGACACGTGAAATCACTGACAAGACAAGGGAAGGCATGTCAAGAGACGGCACATCGAGTCTGTCCGCGCCGACCGCGGTAACGCCTATCGATCATCTGACCGGCGCGAATGCTGTGGCGCACTCGGTTGGGACTGCCGCGGGGTCTGCTGTTCGAGCGGGTGCGCGTACATTGCGCCACCCTGTCGATACCGTCCGCGGCGCCGCCCGAATTCTGGGTTCGACATCACGTATGGTGCGACCGGCGACAACCACATTGTCGCCGGTGATGACTGAGCGTAGTGCGCGTCGTAGTTTCGGCGTGCTCGAACTTCCGGTTGCGGCCCTTGCCGCTGCCGCGACAGCTACACAGTGCTCGATCAACGATGCGTTCTTGGCTGCTGTTCTTCTCGGAATGGCTGAGTACCACCGACGCTGCGGTGCTGTACCGCCGGAGCTGATGGTGACCTTGCCGATAAGTTTGCGCACCGATCGAGACCCGTTGGGCGGCAACCGCATTTCGTTGGCAAGATTTGCGCTACCGCTCGATATCTCGGATCCGGATCCGCTGATGCACCGGGTCCACACCACCGTAGAGAGCTGGCGGAATGAACCTGCAATTCCGCTTTCGCCCCACCTGGCCGCGATGCTGAATCTGCTGCCGGTTGCAGTGACGGGCAACATGCTCAAGCACATGGATTTTGTCGCCTCAGACGTGGTCGGTTCCACGACTCCGCTGTATCTTGCGGGCGCGGAGATCACCCGGCAGTGGGCGTTCAGTCCTACTCTCGGTTCAGCATTCAACGTGACGTTGATGTCGTACACCACGCATGTGTGTGTCGGAATCAACGCCGATGCGGGTGCAGTTCCTGATCTGCCGGCGCTGATCGCGGCGGTTTCCGATGGATTCCGTGCAGTGTTGGCCGTAGGTCCGCCGGGAATCGACGTCGCAGTGACGGTGGCATGCTGAATGGTCAGCGTAGGTCCCGTCGTCGGAAAGCGGCTAGACCTGTCGCAATCAGTGCCGCTGCGATGAGCGTCAACCACACGAGAGGTGTTGCTTCGAATGGTGCACCGGGCAGTTTCGGTGCGTGGGTGAACGGTTCGAGATCGAGTACCAACTGGGGGAGTTGCGCGATCGATCCGACCAGGAAGATGAAGAGAAAAGCAACGAAGACGCCCCACGCGACCGGCGTGAATCTCGGGATCACTCCGAACAGGAAGACAGTGACTCCGGTGAGTACCCACACCGCCGGCAGTTGCACAAGTGCAGCACCGAGAATGGACGGCAAGGTGCCTCCCACATCGCCGTTGGCCACTCCGTACGTCACTCCTGCTGCAACTCCGGCAACGAGGAGTGCGATTGCCGGGCCGAGCAGTGCAAACACGATGTGGCTCGATGCCCAGCGGATTCGGCCAATCGAGCCAGCGGTTACGGGTTCGACGCGTTGGGCAGTTTCCTCGGAGTGCAGGCGTAGCGACGCAGACACCGTGTAGGCCGCAGCTGCTATTCCCAGCATGATGAATGCGTAGCCGATGAATGACTTCTCGAGTGAAGGGGATCCGCCCATACGCGTGATGATGTCGCGGATGGCTTGGCTGTCACCGACTTGTCCGCCGACGCCCTGTGCAGCACTGCCGATGAGCAGACCGTACAACCCCAGACCGACAGTCCACGCTGCAAGTGTGCCGCGCTGCATTCGCCACGCCAGCCCCAGAGTTCCCGTGAGGCTCGAGGATGCAACCGCTGGGCCTTCGCGCTCGGCAATCAGTCCTCCGCCGACGTCGCGTCTGCGTAGGAGTGCGTAGGCGCTCCAGGTAAGTGCGGCAGCAGTAACGAGGGTGGGTAGTAGAACCCACCAACGTTCGTCGGCATAGGCGCGGATCTGCAGGGCCCAGCCCAAGGGTGAAAACCATGAGAGCGTCCCCGATCCTGCGTCACCGATGGCACGCAGCGCGAACGCGACGCCAAGCGCCGACATCGCGATTCCGCGGGCGACTCGGGCGCTGGGAGTCAGTTGCGCCGCGACGGCTGCAACACCAGTGAAAACCATACCGGAACCGGCGAGTGCGGCGCCGAATGCGACCGAACCTGCAGTAGGAAGATTGTGAGTGAGAAGTGATGCGGTACAGAGAATTCCGGTGAGGATCGATGCACCGCCGGCGACAATCAGCGCTGCGGTCAGACTCGAGTATCGTCCAACGGAGGTGGAGTCGAGAAGCTCGGTTCTGCCGTTTTCCTCTTCGGCTCGCGTATGACGAATGATCGTGAGGATCACGGCAATTGCGATCAGGGTGGAGTATATTCCAGCCTTCCAGACCCCGACCGATCCCAGACTGGAGTTGAAGATCGGGCCGTACATCGCGATCTCGGCCGGACTTGCCGCTGTTGTTGCCGCGAACGCGGCGAGTTGCTCAGGGGAAGTGTAGATGCCGGAGATGCTGGCCACGTACAGACCAGGCGCAGAGGCGAAGATCAGAATCCACAGGGGGAGTGCAATTCGATCTCGGCGGAGGTACAAGCGCAAGAAGTGAAGGGTTCCTGTGAAATTCGAGTTCGAGACTGGTTCGTGCTCGCTGAACTGTGGGCGCGAGATCGTGGGGGTGCTCATGCCTTCACTTCCTCCGCAGGCTCGGGGGACGACGTCGCGTCGTCGATCCCGTAGTGGCGCAAGAAGAGTTCCTCGAGAGTGGGCGGCGCACTGATGAGACTGCGCACTCCGGTATCGCCCAGCACACGGATGAGCGCGCCCAGATGCTCGCTGTCTACCTGACAATGCAACGTCGACCCGACGAGTTGGATGTCTTCCACACCTTTGATTTGGCTGAGATCGCCAGGGTCCCCGAGAAGTTCGGCGGTAATGGAGGTGCGACTCAGATGCCGCATGGACTCGAGTGTTCCGGATTCAACCGTCCGCCCGGACCTGATGATGGTGACGCGTTCGCAGAGCGCCTCCACCTCGGACAGGATGTGGCTGGACAGTAGGACGGTCACTCCACGGTTACTGGCCTCCGAGACGCACTCGCGAAAGACCTTTTCCATCAAAGGATCCAGGCCGGAAGTCGGTTCGTCGAGAAGGAGCAGTCGAGCGTTTGAAGAGAGCGCCGAGATCAGCGTGACCTTCTGACGATTGCCCTTCGAATACGCGCGACCCTTCTTCCGCGGATCAAGGTCGAAACGCTCGATCAGCTCCTTCTTGCGCGGGCTGTCCAACCCTCCTCGCATTCGCGCCAGGAGATCGATTGTTTCCCCACCCGACAACGACGGCCACAGTGTCACGTCGCCTGGGACATAAGCCATGTCGCGGTGCAGTTCGACGGCATCTCGCCACGGGTTGCGTCCGAAAACGGTAGCCTCGCCGCTGTCCGGATGCAGGCTGCCGAGCAGGACACGGAGGGTGGTCGATTTACCCGCGCCGTTGGGGCCGAGGAATCCGTGTACCTGCCCTTCGTCGACGGTGAGTTCGAGCTCGTCCAACGCCCGAGTTCGTCCGAAAGTCTTCACCAACTCGTGAACTTCGATGATCGTGCTCATTGCTACTCCTAGTTCGTGGAGTCTGTGTTTTCGTTGAGACCGTGGCAAAGCTGTGGTTGCGCCTCGAGCAAATGTATGCGGACTCGAGCGCATACTGACTACGCTAAACGGCCGTTCACCTTTGGTACAGGGTTCCCAGACCAATCGCTGACAGTGCGTTGCCGGTTCACACTCTGCGTGCGATCGATTCCGCCTGGGCGCCCAGTTTTGCCAACCTGAGGTCGGCAAACGGAGTGAGGGCACCGCCCATTCGGTTGGTCACGAATGCCACAGACAAGCCTGTCTCCGGGTCGGCAAATGCCCCTGATCCGCCGAGTCCGTAGTGCCCGAAGGCCTGCAGCGACGAATTGCGGCTGGCAACAAAGGCCGAGTGATAGCCGAGTCGCCAGTTCATGCGGATTCCGAGCACATAGTCGCGCGCCGTGGTCTGTACCTCGCCCATCTGTTCCAGGGTTTCTTCACTTAGAAATCTGTTGCCTCCCACCATTCCCTGGTTGGCAAGTGCTGCGTACATTCGGGCAAGGGCGCGAGCACTGAAAACGCCGTTCCATCCGGGCATGACGTAATCGTGGATCGAGGGATTGCGGACCAACTGGTCGAACCCCGCCGGCATACCGGCATCCGCGATATTCCTGAGCGCTGGCAACCGGGTCAACGCGAAGGAAGCGGTGTCCCACGGAACCTTGAACTGATTGATGCGGGGGAACAGCTTTGCGATGCGATGGCGTTCGTCCTCGGGTACCTGGAACCAGAATTCCGGAATTCCGAGAGGTTCCGCGATCTCTGTGCGGACCAGGTCCGTAAACGATGAACCAGTTGCGCGAGTTGTCAGTTCGGCGACCAGCGAACCGAATGTGACTGCGTGATAACCGGGTGTGGTGAGACGGCGACGGTCCGGTGCGGCCAATGCGAGGGCGCCGACGATGCTGTCGTGATCGAGCAGCGCCAATCGGCCCGGAACCAGGCCGCGTACACGATGCAACCCGGCCTGGTGGGTCATCAGTTGCCGCACCGTCACAGTTTCCTTGCCTGCACTTGCGAACTCCGGCCAATACTCGGCGACCGGTGTGTCGTAATCGATCAGCCCACGTTCCACGACACGGTGCAAAACCGTACTGGCAACACCCTTTCCAGTGGAGAAGGACACAGACACGGTGTCGGGTAGCCAGCGGGTATCCCGAGTCGACCACCCTGCCCAGATATCGACGACGGGCTCCCCGCCGAGATAGACCGCCAATGCTCCACCGCCGCTGGAAGGGCGTTCGAAGAGGCGAAAGAATTGCCCCGCCAGCTGGCCGAACCGCGGGTCGACCAGCATGACGCGTGGCGTGGAAACAGTGGGAATCACGGCTGAAATGTCGCGACGGACCGTCGGTGCAAGGTCGGTCGGAAGCAACTCCTCGAACTCGGGGAGGTTCGTCATAATGTGCACTTCTCATTCAACCGGGGGTCGCTGATTACCACCCTGTTACTTCTCTGAAACGCTCCGGAAACCGGCAGGATTCCACGGTTGGGGCTAGTGGGGCAGATGGAGCAGAAGTGCCCTAAGACAAGGACTTGCGGCAGGACGGATGACACTTTTTTGCTCGTGGAAGTCGAGCAGAAAGACCCTGTGGATGCGTCGGGGAACAGCGCATCCTGAGGGAAGGCGCGTGAGACGCCCCTTCGAGGGAGTGCGCACGGCCGCATGGAGAACTTGGAGGCCCGTTGTGATGTACGACCATTATTCCGGTAGTTGGGGTTGGGGTTACGTACTGATGTTCGTTGGTATGGCCCTGTTCTGGGGCCTGTTGATCTTGGGTATTTTTCTGCTGATTCGCTATGCCGGACACGGACCCGCGGAGTCTGGGAGTAGGTCGTCCGGAAGCAGTCCGTCGGCAAGTTTTCCGCCGCCGCATCACAGCGCAGAGCAACTTCTTGCCGAGCGTTACGCGCGTGGGGAGATCGACGAGGCCGAGTACAGGAGCCGCCTGACTGTTTTACGAACAGAGCCGTCCCCCTGAGTAATTCGCAGTGAATCTCGAAGGAGGTGATGGCAATGGATGCGATGCAGATGTTCCACATGTTCATGATGTTTCTCCACGGCATGGGCATACTGCCGCCCATGCAGATGATGCCGATGAAGTAACTCCGGAGTGAGGAATCCCAGAGCGAGGAATCGAGTGAAATGGTCAAACACTGGCTGGTGACGGACTCGGAATGCCACGACACACGAGAGCCGTATCGAACGAGGGTGGCCGGGGCAGGTCGGCATCTTCCCGTCACACGACTCACGACCGAGGATTTGATGGCAACAACACGCCACGAAACTCATGTCGACCTCGAACGACTGACTGGAATCCACGAGCGTCGGGTCAGTGTGGGCGACGAGGATTCCTACACACTTGCGATTGCAGCCGCGCAGGATGCATTGCGACGGTCGGGTTGTGCCGCCGAGTCGATAAACGTGGTGATCAGCTGCAGCATCACCAAGTTTCGTGGCGGCCTCACTCAGTGGCTCGAGCCGACAATGAGTAGTGGCGTTGCGCAGGCTCTCGGGGCCGACAAGGCTATGACTTTCGATTTATCGAATGCTTGCGCTGGGATGCTCACCGGTGTGATGGTGGCCAACAACTGGATTCGCCAGGGCTTGATCGAGCGGGCGCTGGTCGTGAGCGGTGAGTACATTTCGCAGCTCGGTCAGAATGCAGCGAAGCATATTCACAACATCATGAGCAAAGAGTTAGCTTCCCTGACCTTGGGCGATGCGGGCGCGGCGCTTGTCCTCGAACGTGCGCCCGCCGGTGCGGCGGGGATCCGGCTCGCCGGATTTACGACTGTCGCCGATTACAGCCGGTTGTGCCTGGCTTACCCGAAGGGCAATGCGCCGGGTGCTCGCATGTTCACCAATTCGCGAGCCATTCAGAAGGCCGCTATCGCCGACACTCCGTTGCTGCTGCACGAAGTACTCGACACACTCGGGCTGTCGATCCACGACATAGACCATGTGATCACCCATCAAACTTCGGCGCGGGCAATCAAGAAGGGTATGGCGCAGATGGAGGCGTCGTTCGGTGACAGTCCGCGGCACGACGCGGTCATCACTGTCGATCGATACGGGAACACGGCATCGACAACCCACACCGTGGCGTTGGTCGAAGAACTCGAGGCTGGGCGGATCAAGCCCGGCGAGACTGTCGCGTTGATCTCCTTGGCCTCCGGGTTGGAGATCGGGGTAGTGCTGGTGGAAATCGACGAAGGACTGGTGGCGCGCTATGGGAACGATCATTGAGCAGCTGTACGTCACTCGGGCTGGATGGCTGAGTCGGCACAGCGCACTTCACCTTGCGGTAGCGGCGGCGAAGTCTTGCCTCGAACAGGCCGATTGCCGCCCGGACGAACTGGATCTGCTCCTGAACGCCGGTCTGTATCGTGACCGCAACCTCGGTGAGCCGGCCCTCGCGGCGATGATCCAGGACGACATCGGGGCGCATCCGGAGGATCCGCACACCGGCGAGCACGGCACCTTCTCCTTCGATATTGCGAACGGCACCTGTGGTGTCCTGACCGCACTGCAGATTGTCGACGGATTCCTTCGCTCTCACGTGATCGAACGTGCCCTCGTCGTCGCCAGTGATGCTGACCCGGGACATCGGCTCAGTGAGCGGTTTCCGTTTTCAGCAGTCGGGGGAGCTGCGTTGTGTCGTTGGACCGACGATGAGTACGGGCTCGGCCCGGTGCAGTGGCTGAACAATTTCGACGGTGGTGATTCTTTCCGGGCAACGGTCAGCCAATCCGAAAACCGAAATATACTGCGTTTCAACGAGTCTGATTCGCTCGACGACGACTACGCCGCAGCAGGCTACGAAGTAGTCGCTGCCTGTCTGCAGCAGGCGGAACTCGATCTGGCGGCGGTCGATTCCATCGTGGCCGCTCCCGCCTGCCCAGGTTTTCGTTCGGCATTGGCAACAAAGCTGGGGATACCCAGTTCAGGCGTCACCGTTGCCGAAGACGAGCACATACATACCGCTGCACTGATCGCAGGTTTGGAGAGGGACGAACCCCGACGGTCTGCGGGTACACGGATAATTCTTGTAACAGTGGGAGCCGGCGTGACAGCCGGTGCCGCTCTATACAACGTCCCGCCAAACCACGAAGCGCACACGGCGACAGGACTTGACGGTGCCGGGTCGGAATAAGTCCACGACAGGGGTTGCGTGAGACGTGGTGTCACACTAAGTTTGGGCGTAATCGAGTTCGTTGATCACGATCGACGGACAGGCCCCGGCGAGATACGGGACCCATACAGCAGTGGCGGCCCTCGCCGTCGCCTGAGATGAAGAATCTCTCTTATTTGTTGCAGCTCAGTGCGTTTCGTTGTTTCAAATGCGGAAGGATCAGAAGTCCCGAGGGTCTATGTGCTCGACTGTCAGTGAGAGTAAGCGTTCGTGGACGCTGCTCATGGAGGTCCGGCAGGAACTCCCGTCCTGTTGGAAGGTCGGACACGTCACGCCCGCATTGGCGCGCGGACAGGACCTCTGCGGCGGCAGGCCGCTGTAACCGTTGGGCAAGTCTGGGTGGTCCGGACCCGTCCCGGCGAGAATCGATCGTCTCACGGGCATAGCGCAGCATGTCAGTCAGTCGTTCGGGTGACCTCGGTATGATCTAGTCATGCCTATGATCGAGAACCATGAACCAGCCTCGAGTTCTCGACGCCAGCATCCTTCGAAGGGTGAGCTTCAAAAAAGAGCAATCTTAGACGCGTTTCGCGATCTCCTCGCAAAAGGGAACTTCCTCGAACTCTCTGTGGCAGATATTGCTACTGCAGCCGGTATCAACCGTTCAAACTTCTACTTTTATTTCGAATCGAAGTATGAGGTGCTCGGTGATTTGGTGGCGGAAGTTTGGGACATATGGATCGAGCGGACGGGCGGAGTTCCCCGACGCGCTCACGAATCGATCGAGGACTACCACGACCGACTGACAAATGCCTCCTATTCCACGTGGGTTGACCACGATGCAGTTATGATCGCCGGAATGCAGGCCGTGAGTATCGATGTCGATATTCGTCGCCGGTGGTCGGCGTTGCTGGAATCGTTCGTCCGCGAATACGCGCATCAGATCGAAATGGACGCGTTGGCGGGTGTGGCGCAGCCCTGTAGCTCTGATTACGTGGGATTGGCGACTGTCCTGAATGACATGAGCATAAACGCCTATTATCAAGATCGCTTGGTGAAGCCTGAGCCGAGTGAAACCCGGCGAATGCTGGAGAATCTGCGTTCAGTGGCGTTCAGTTCCGCATGGGGGATAGATCCACGACGTCGAAATGACGATTGTGGTGCATAGTGAGGCCCTCCCGATTGCTCGAGAGGGCCTCATTTTACTCCGGAGCAAGTGCTCCGACGGGTATCGTGGGTCAGAATTCGTCAGAGCGGGATGCTGATTCTATTCCTCCGTCCACATAAAGTACCTGGCCGGTCGTAAATGAATTTTCGGCACTCGTCAGAAAATCCAATGCGGCGGCGACGACTTCAGGGTTTCCTGCCGGTGCATTGAGTGGGATTCCTGAGAAGATCTCACGCCCTGCCTCTGAGCTGAATCCGTGGTCCGTCATCGGGGTGCGAATCACACCGGGCGACACCGCGTTCAACGCAATGCGAGAACCGGCCCACTCCGGCGCCGAGGCATTCTTTCGGACCCACAGTGACAACGCGCGTTTGGTTGATGTGTACATCGGATTATTTCCGGTGGCATCTACCGCATCACCGATGCGGTCGACCTCGAGTTTCGCTGCCGCTTCGTCACCTGCGAGGAGGAGCTCGAGAAGCTTCTCGTCGACCGGCTGTAAGGCGGCCAGCGACGACACCACCGCTGCACGGGGCGCATCCGACTTGGCCAGCAACGGGCGGAGGAGTTCGAGTGTCCGAACCGCCCCGAAAAAGTTGACGCCCACGGTTTTCGCAGTTGGGGCGGTCGTACCTGCGACGGCAACGACGGCATCCACCTGGCCGTCGCAGAGTGCCGTCACCGCTTGTGTCATCTCGTCACGACCTTCCGAGGCTGAAAGGTCGACGTTGATATCGGCACTGGTGATATCAACTGTGATGACTCGATGACCTTGACCGCGGAGTCGTTCGACACTCGCTCGTCCGATGCCTGAGGCGGCGCCTGTGACCACATATCGTCGTGTCATTTAGTCTCCATTCGTTTCCTGTTATTTGGATGCGCCTGTGTGGGGTTCGTGCCCGACGCGCCTGTCTAACCCACTAGGTGTGGTCCTGCATCAGGCGTGTGCGATGTGAGCGCGATGTTCTGCCGCAGTCGATTTCACGGCCAGACGTGGTCCTCGTTGCTGAAAGAGATGAGCGCGTCGTCTGCTGAATAGTTGGCGACGTCCGCGGAGGCTGCTTTGCCTTCCTTCGAGGTGAGTGCGCCAATCGCCGTTTCCTTCGACTCGAAGTACATGACGGCGATTCCGTAGTGCTCGGGGGCGGACCCATCCAGCGTCTCGCACTTTCCGAAAGTGACCTTCGCGAGGTTCGGGATGGCGCGCACGATCGGAAGATGATTGTTGACGAAGTACTCGTCAAAAGCGGCGGGATCGCTGGGGTGGTTGTAGGCGATGGTGACTCGGTACATGATGATCTCTCCTGTTGAGTTTCGCTCGTCGTCGGCGGTTGAGAACGACGAACTTTTTTCATCGGCACGAACCGTGTGGTCCATGCCGGGGCTTTTGGCTTGCCGGTGTGAAATGTGGCTTTGCAGAACGCGTTACGCTCGCAGTTCCCGTTTGAGGAGCTTGCCGCTTTGATTGCGGGGGAGGGATTCGGCGAACCTGATCTGCTTGGGTACCTTGAACGGTGCGATCTGTTCTTTGACGTGCTCGATCAGTTGCTCCTTGGTAGCCTGCGCGCCGTCGCGCAAAACCACGACAGCGCTGATCGCCTCTATCCACTTGTCGTCAGGGGCGCCGATGACTGCGACCTCCGCGACTGCTGGATGCGAGTAGATTGCGTCCTCGACTTCCCGGGAGGCGACGAGGATGCCGCCGGTGTTGATGACGTCTTTGATCCGGTCGACGACGGTCACAAATCCCTTTTCGTCGCGCGTAACGAGGTCGCCGGAGTGGAACCAGCCATTACGGAACGCTTCCGCCGTCGCATCTGGGTTCTCCCAGTACCCTCGGCAGAGTTGTGGGGAGCGGTAGAGAATTTCGCCTGGCTCGTCGGCGGCGACGTCGGTTCCTTCCGTGTCTACGACTTTGGCCTCGACGAAGAAGACCGGTCGACCGCAGGAAGAAGGCCGGTCCTCATGGTCCTCGGGGCGGAGCACCGTTGCCAGCGGACCGATCTCGGACTGGCCGAAGCAGTTGTAGAATCCGAGATCGGGGTAGCGTTCACGCAGTCGATTGAGCACCGTCACCGGCATGATCGACGCGCCGTACTGTGCCTTGCGTAGCGAGGACAGGTCGCGAGAGTCCAAATCGGGGTGGCTGGCGAGCGGAACCCATACGGTCGGGGCGAGGAACAAGGATCCGATCCGGTCCTCCTCGACGCGGCGCAGTATTTCCGGAATGTCAGGCGCTGCAATCAAATTCACGGTCGCGCCTACCGAGAGGTAAGGCAGCATGAACACGTGCATGCCTGCCGAGTGGTAGAGCGGCATTGCGACGAGCGGGTTGTCGTCGGCCGTCAAGTCGAGTGCCATCACCGCCGAAACGTACTCGTAGACCAAAGCCTCGTGGGTCATCATGGCGCCCTTGGGCTTTGAGGTAGTGCCAGAGGTGTAGAGGAGCTGGGCCAGGTGAGTTGGTGAGGAAGCCGGCATCAGGTTCGGAACGGCGTCTTCTGCGGCGACCTCGAGTATGGAACCCTCCGCCTCGCGTAGCAGCAGGATGTGTTCGACAGCGACCAGGTCGCTCGACACGGTAGTGAGGACGTCCTCAAGGGTTGGGTCGACCAGGACAGCCCGTGCCCCCGACTGGCTGAGGAGATACGTCAACTCCCCGCCCCTGAGTGCGTAGTTAACCGGCACATGTACCAGGCCTGCGCGTGTACAGGCCAGGAAGCTGATCACGTATGCATCGGAGTTGGTGCCGTACGCCGCGACGCGATCACCCGTATTCAGGCCGAGTGAGATCAGGTATGCAGCCACTTTGGTGACGGCGTCATCGAGTTCGCGATAGCTATGCGCCCTTCCGGCGAAGGTGAGGGCCGTGTTGCCGGGAAACCTCGCGGCGGAGCGGCGCAGGACACCGTCGACAGTACCGCCTGTCGCTGCAGCGGACACAAGTTCGGGTTCCAGTGAAATGTGCTTTGTCACAATGAATTTCCTCATCTCGACGATTATCAACCTTCAGTCCAGGCTCGATTGCTGTGCGGACTGGGTGGGGTTTACAGATCCCATCTGGGTCTGTAACTTATGTCACTACTCGACAGGCTGTCAAGAAATTTCGACGCCGTGTCGGTTTTCATTCAATCTCTCAGAAGGATTTCGATGAACAGCAAAGATGTCGTCGTCAAAACCCCAGTCGTGTTGCCCGAATCCGGAGTTCCGGTCGATGTGGACTTCGACTACGCAGAACTGCTTGCCCGCTACGACGAAGAGCGTGACGCGCGGCTAGCTCGACCCACGAGCAGATCGAAGGGCGCGGACGCGCACGACGAAGAGGCCCTCCGGACCTGGGACCCGTACGCGCCTCGATTCGACCGGGAAGGTGTCGACCTGGACCTCGACGTCGTGGTACTCGGCGGCGGCTTCGGCGGTATCACTGCGGGAAAGTGGTTGAAGGAACAAGGCATTGACAATTTTCGCATCGTCGAGCAGGCGAGCGACTTCGGCGGCACCTGGTACTGGAACCGATACCCGGGTGCACAGTGCGACGTCCAGTCGTACCTGTACCTGCCGTACCTCGAGGAATCCGGCTACATGCCGACCAAAAAATACGTCGGTGGGAAAGAAATCTTCGAACACGCCCAACGACTGGGGCGGCTCTTCGATATCTACCCCAACGCGCTGTTCCAAACCGTCGTCAGCGACGTCCGTTGGGATGAGTCACACAACGCCTGGGTGATCGCAACCGACCGCGGAGACACCATTCGCGCCAAGTTCGTCATCAGGGCCAACGGTCCGTTCAGCAAACCGCAGTACCCGACTGTGCCGGGAATCGATGACTTCAAGGGCAAGATCATCCACACCAGCCGATGGGACTACCAGTACACCGGAGGCGATCAAGATCTCCCGCTGGACAAACTCCGGGACAAGCGGGTCGCACTGATCGGTACCGGGGCGACGGGCATCCAGGTCGCGCCGCACCTTGCCGATGCCGCGGAGCAGGTGTTCGTCGTGCAGCGCACCCCGGCGCTGGTCGCCGAACGAAACAACGCCCCAACTGATCCTGACTGGGTTGCAACTCTCACTCCCGGCTGGCAATCGCAGATGCACGAGAACTTCACCGACCAATTGTCGGGTCTCGTGCACGTGGAGGACCTCGTTCAAGATGTGTGGACGCAGATCTACCGTGCCCTCCCCGGGCACGATTTGGTCGATGTCGACGTGTCCTCACTGCCGGAGAAAGACCAGATTCATCTTTCCATCCTGTCCGACTTGAAGATCGTCAACGCTGTTCGCGAACGTGTCGACCGGACGGTCTCAAACCCGGAGACAGCTGAGGCGCTGAAACCATGGTTCGGCGTGGTCTGCAAGCGCCCCGGGTTCCACGACGAATACCTGCCGATCTTCAATAAAGAATCAGTCACCTTGATCAATGCACGACAGGGCCTCGATCGGATCACCGAAAACGGGTTCGTTGCCAACGGTGTCGAGCATGAAGTTGATTGTTTGATCTTCGCCACCGGGTTCGAAACCGGACCGCACACGGTGGGAAGTTACGGCTACGAGATTCTCGGGCGCGACGGGCGCAACCTTCGCGAGCATTTCGCCGGCGGTCTGAAAACCCTGCATGGATTCTTCTCGCGAGATTTCCCCAACCTCATCGAACTGGGGTTGAGCCAGAACGCATTCAACGTGCACTACACCTACATGCTCGATCGCAAGGCACGGCATGCCACCCGAATGATCAAGCACGCGCTCGACGCCGACATCGTGAGCTTCGAGCCCACGCATGAGGCGGAATCCGAGTGGGGCGAGGTGGTCCGTCTCGCCGGCGAGTCCCATGCCGCCTACCAGGCGACCTGCACGCCCGGTTACTACAACGGCCAGGGAAACGTCACCCAGGGAATCTTCCGGGAGATCTATCAAGCGCCCGACCGGGACTACTGGGGGCTCATCGAAGAATGGTGGGAAAACGGTGAATTCACCGGACTCGAACTCAACAAGAACGGATAACATCATGACCGAAGTTTCACTCCAGACCCCGCTAGCCGCAGATTCCCAAGCGGTCGCAGTCGCGTTGGCGGCAGTTCTGCCCGCTGAAGGCCTCAGCGGATTCTCTATCGCCGACGTGCGCACGGCCATCGATCAAATGGGTGTACAACTGCCGGAACTCCCACAGGTCGGCGAGGTGTCGGAGCACAGCGTGCATGCGAATGAGGTGACCTTCACCGTCCGGGTCTACCGTCCGGACGTCGACGCTCGACCAATTCCCGCACTGCTCTACTTCCACGGAGGTGGGTGGGCCACTGGCGGACTTGACGGCGGAGTCGACTACTTGTGCCGAGATATCGCATTGCGCAACAACATTGCCGTTGTATCTGTCGACTACCGACTTGCTCCCGAGAACAAGTTCCCGGCCGCTGTCAACGATGCAGTTGCGGCACTTTCATGGGTCCGAGAGAACGGACCGGTGCTCGGTATCGATGTAAATCGGCTAGCGGTGGGCGGCGATAGTGCCGGCGCAAATCTTTCCGCCGTGCTTACCCATCTCGATCGCGGAGCGATACCGGCATTGAAGTCTCAGGTACTTTTCTATCCGGGGACCGAGTACGCGATTGCGCGCCCCTCGTGGTTCGACAACGAGCACGCACCAGTACTGACCACAGCTGACGTTTTGTGGTTCTTCGACATGTACGCCACAAGCGATGAGCGTTCGGATCCGCGCGTTTGCCCTTCTCTCAACCAGTCATTTGCCGACCTACCAGAAGCGTTGGTAATCACGGCGGGGCATGACCCCCTTCGTGATGATGGCATCAACTACGCGTCCTTGTTGGAGCGCGACGGCACTTTCGTGAATCACATCAACATCAGAGACACGATTCACGGATTCATGACGATGCCGAACCTGAGCTCGTACGGCACCGCAATCGACCTGGTTACAGCGCATCTAGGCGCGACGATCTAGCGGATCTGGGTACGGAGTCTTTGCGGGAGCTACAGCAGGGACGCGGTGACACACACCAATTGAAACCTCCTCACCGAATGAGAGATGACAGCGCGATGAACGACGAAAATGCACTCGCCGAACACTCCCCACCGTTTGTGTCGTCGAGAGGTGGCAATCTCACCATTGAGGCAACGATTGACCAGATGCCTCGGGTCGGGCTAAGTCGTGGGGGCTGGCTGGCGTTAGTGTTGGCATTCTTCTTCGCCAGCTACGACGTCACAGTGTTCCCTTTGATTATTCCCGGTTTGAAAGAAAATCTCGGGCTGCAAAGTGCAGACCTCAGTTGGCCGGTTATGTGGAACCTCATCGGCTTCTGTGTAGGCGCGTATTTCATCGGCCGCGTAGCAGATCGTGCTGGGCGTCAGAAGGGCCTTTTCCTCACGTTCCTGATTCTTGGTCTCGGTGGCTTTGCGACCGGAATGGCTTGGAACGTCGCATCGCTGTCGTTGTTCCGGTTCTTAGCGGGATGCGGCATGGGCGCGGTCGTTGCACTGTGTTCGGGCTACATCGGTGAGATGGCCCCGCGCGATCGTCGCGGTGAGTACCTTTCCCGCATCTACCTGATCGGCATGGTGTTGATTTTGGTATGCGGGCTGGTTTCACTTCCAATACTCAACGGATTACCTACAGTCGGCTGGCGCTTGCTGCTCATGTTCGGGGGGCTGGTTCTGGTCGTCTTGCCCTTCATCAACTCAAGATCGTTGCCGGAATCGCCGCGCTGGCTCGTTGCACAGGGGCGTGTTGACGAGGCCGCAACGATTGTGCGACAGATGCAGCGCAATGCCGGTGTCGATCCAAGTGAGGGTTTCGCGGAGACGCATCGCGCAGATCCAGGCGAATCCAGTCTGAGAGCCTTGCTTCGTAAACCACTGCGACGGAGACTCGCGATAGTCCTTGGCTACTGGTTCATCTTCTACATTGCAATGTACGGAGTCGTGAGCTATCTGCCCTTGATACTTGAGAGCGTCGGAATCCAGATGTCTCAAGCACTCGAGATTTCCGCTTTTGTCCGTGTTGCACCGATCATTGCGGCTGTGATGGTGGCACTGTTGATCGAACGGATAGAACGTCGCAGCCTGATTATTGCGGGAACCCTCACCTTCGCCGCTGGCGTCGGCTTGATCATGACCGGCGGAAACACGTTCGGCGCCGTGGGGGCTTTGGTCGCCGCCTACGGGGTCGGCACCATGACGGCACCAGCATATATGTATACGGCTGAGATTTTCCCGACTGCTCAACGCGGTACCGGCACGGCGATCTGTGACGGGGTCGGCCACCTCGGCGGCGCAGTTGCGCCATTCATCGTGCTTCCACTCCTGGCTGGTCCTGGCGGCTACACGACTTGTGCTGTGGTTATCGTTCTGTTGCTGGTCTCAGCCGGGATTATCAGCATGGGTGATCGCACCAAAAATCGAGATCTCGACGCGATTTCTCGATAACAGATTTTACAACTGCTCGGTGCGGTTGGTCGAGTGTCGAGGAATCAAAAGTGGTTGCGGGGCAACCGGATACGGCGTTGATCGAATTCGGATGACTCTCACCAACGAGAACTGGCGGGAATCATCGTAGTACCCAAGGTTACGGCTGGCGCTGACTAGCGGCGATGCCGGCGGATGGACCTGAACAACTTCGGTTGCGGGTATTACCTTGGTGCCGTGCGCATTGCGCACGGCACCAAGCGATGATGAACCCCAGAATTGCAAAGCCTGCATGCTTCTGTGAGTGCGTAAACCTGGTCTGGCTCGCCTTTCGGGGTCTAACCCAACTCCGCCGGTAGGAGTTTGGTGGTCGGGGCCGAAGCAAGGCGTTTGGTGCGGAATTTTTGATATGAGCGCAGCACTATGTGTGCAAGCCGCTACCTGACAGCGAATGCAACGACTCTGCTTCTTCGAGAGTGGGTGCCGCGGTGATGCCACTGATGGAGACCTCTCGTCCGAGGGGTTCAAGACGACCGAAGGAAACTCAGCAATGACACGTGCAGTAATCGTCGATACATTGCGGCTCGCCTCCGGGAAGGGGAAGCCTGGCGGGGCACTGTCGGGTACGCACCCGGTCGAACTGCTCGCGCACGTCCTGCGCACACTGGTCGAACGTAACGGGGTCGACGCCGCCCTGGTTGACGACGTCATCGGCGGCTGCGTCTCTCAGATCGGTGAGCAAGCGGTGAACATCGCGCGAACTGCTCTGCTTTCGGCCGGTTTCCCAGAGTCGGTCCCTGCGACCACCGTTGACCGCCAGTGCGGATCGAGCCAGCAGGCCGCGCACTTCGCCGCGCAGGGTGTCATCGCCGGCGCCTACGACATCGTGATCGCCGCGGGAGTGGAGTCGATGTCGCGGATTCCGTTGGGCAGCTCGACGATCGGACAGGACGCCTTCGGTCCTGGCATCGCTGCCCGCTACTCCGAGGGCCTCGTCAACCAGGGTATTTCGGCTGAACTGATCGCCGCGAAGTGGAAGTTCGACCGCGAGGCCCTTGACACCTATTCCGCCGAATCTCATCGCCGGGCCGCCGAGGCCGCCGCAGCCGGGCTGTTCGATAGGGAGATCATTCCGATCGACGTGACCGACGCGACCGGGGAGACGGTGCCGCACGCGGTCGACGAGACGGTGCGCGCGTCCACCACGGCTGAGGGGTTGTCGGGACTGAAGTCGTCGTTCTTCTCCGATAAGTATGCGGACAGGTTCCCGGAAGCGCAGTGGGCGATCACCCCCGGTAACTCGTCGCCGCTGACGGACGGTGCCTCCGGGGTGTTGATCATGAGTGAGGAGATGGCGTCGAAGCTGGGCCTGACGCCGCGAGCGCGGTTCCATTCGTTCTCGGTCGCCGGTGACGACCCGGTCTTCATGCTCACTGCGCCGATCCCGGCGACGAAAAAGATCCTCGCGAAGTCGGGGCTCAGCATCGACGACCTCGACGCCTATGAGGTCAACGAGGCGTTCGCGCCCGTGCCGCTGGCATGGGCGCATGAGTTCGGAGCCGACCCGGCCAAGCTGAACCCGCGCGGTGGCGCGATCGCGCTCGGGCATGCGCTCGGCTCCTCCGGTACCCGCCTGCTCGGGACCTTGGTGAACCACCTTGAGGCCACCGGCGGACGTTACGGATTGCAGACGATGTGTGAAGGCGGCGGGTTGGCCAACGCCACGATCATCGAACGCATCTGACTCCACGATTGTCGGCACGTTCAGTAATGGCGGTGCACGTGTCCAGGGACAACCCAAGTATCCGCGTCCCGACCCGACGCACTGAGTATTACCGGTCCGTTCTGTGGGCCGACTTATTCCCGCATCGGTAAGTACCGCGCGTGAACACACCTTTCGTACCATCATCCAAAGAGGAGAAGTGCATGAATATCTCGGGAGCGGTCGCTGTCGTGACCGGAGGAACATCAGGGTTGGGCAACGCGACCGCCCGAGCACTACATGAGCGTGGCGCTCAAGTAGTACTTCTTGATCTACCGGCGTCCGGAGGGAATGTCGCAGCCAAGGAGATCGGCCGGGGTGCCCACTTCGCGCCGGCCGATGTCACCTCGGAGGGAGATATCGTCTCGGCGATGGACTTCGCTTCATCGCTCGGAGATCTGCGTGTGCTGGTCAACTGTGCTGGCGTCGGGACGCCGGGCAAAGTCCTCGGTAAGGCTGGAGCGCTTCCTCTTGTCGATTTCGAACGAGTGATTCGCATCAACCTCATCGGCACCTTCAACGTGCTGCGTCTCGCCGCAGAGAAGATCGCGCAGACCGACCCCATCGACGGCGAACGTGGCGTCATCATCGACACCGCGTCGGTCGCGGCGTTCGACGGGCAGATCGGACAGCCTGCGTATGCGGCCTCGAAGGGCGGAGTTGCTGCCATGACACTGCCGATTGCCCGCGAGCTCGCTCGCCATCTGATCCGGGTAGTGACCATTGCGCCCGGAATTTTCGAAACACCAATGCTGGCAGGTCTTCCCGAGGAGGCGCAGCGTTCCCTCGGGCAGCAGGTTCCGCATCCGTCACGTCTTGGTAAGGCCACTGAATATGCGGCTCTTGCCGCGCACATCATCGACAATGCCATGCTCAACGGTGAGACCATTCGGCTCGACGGTGCAATCCGTATGGCTCCGAAGTAGCAGCGAGTGATGCGGCGGATTCTTTCATGGGACACGGGCTCAGGTGGCGGGTACGCGGTGACGTCGTTCCAGGTGGCGAATCGGTTGGTCATTTCGGAGCGGTAATCGCTCGGGTAAGCTTGTGTCGGCGGGGCCGGAAGTGCGGCGAAATCGCGCTGAACACCGCTACCAGCACCCTCGGCGCGCGGCCCTGTTTGCGCACCACGTGTGGATCGTCTCGTGCGAGACGACGATGCCGCGGGCGAGCATCAACTCTGCGACATCGCGCAAGCTCAAGGCGAACCTGTAGTACAGCCACACGCAATGCGCGATGATCTCCGCGGGATAGCGGTGCCGTGTGTACAGCGACCGCGTCGCATCCGCCCGCGTTTCGTCTCCACGACTGATCCGACCATCATCCCTGACTCACGGCAGTTAAGTTGACAGAGCCGTGTCACGTTCGTTGGCTGACGCTGGCCCGTCCGCTTTCGATGTGCCCGACGAGCCGGCGGCGGAAGTCCGGATCCTCGTCGACGGCCACGGTGGCCTCATACCAGCCGTCTACTGACGGCACCGTCCACGACGCACTGCCGCCGGCCGCGATCAGACGGCTCTGACCGTCGATCACGACGGTCAGAGCGCGGGACCCTGAATTAGCCGCAGTCACATCGAGCACTCCGCCCGCCGCGTCGATTCGGGTGGACACGTCGAGCGCAGCTGCCGCGCCGTCGATCGACCCGACAAATTCGCGCCGGAAACCGTTGGGGCCCAACAGAGTCAGGCTGTACTGCGAACCCTCGAGGGCTACGGTGTCGTCAGTCTGCCCGAGGACGTCGTAGTGCCGCGGTAGGTCGAACTCGTCGGCGTAGGGATACAAGGCCAGGTGCGCCGACTCGGCACCGCCGTTGACCAGGTGCACCGTCAGAGAACGCGCACCGGAGTCCACGGTGGCATACGCGTCCGGCTGATACGGCAATGCCCGAGCGGGACGGGTACCGCTCTCCTGTACCGGCATGTGCTGCAAGGCCGGTGGGGTCGGGGTCCACCGCGGCTCGAGCGGTGGAGTGGGCTGCGGGCGAGTGACATTCGGCCGGCTTCGCGGGTTCGCGAAGTCGAAGGCCGACGTCAGGTCCCCGCTGACCGTCCGCCGCCACGGATCGATCTCCGGTTGGGTGATCCCGAATCGCTTCTCCAGGAACTGATTCACCGACGTGTGGTCGAAAACCTGCGAACACACGAACCCGCCGACGGTCCACGGCGAAATGATCGTCATCGGCACCCGGGGGCCGAGCCCGAGCGGCTGACCCCCCACCCACTCCGAACCGACCGAGAGCGGCGGACGAGGCGGCGGTACATGGTCGAAGAAGCCGTCGTTCTCGTCGAAGTTGACGATCACGGCAGTCTTCGCCCAAATCGTCGGATCGGAAGCGATCGCGTCGAGCACCTGGTACAGCAGCGTCGCGCTCGCCGCCGGCGACGATCCGGACGGATGCTCCGAATCAACCTCGGACGGAACGAGATAACTGACCTGCGGCAGTGTTCCAGACTCGACGTCCTTACGGAACTCGGCGGCAAGCGTGCCCGGCCGTGACCGGTACAGCGCGCGGTCGTACAACTCGCGGTCGGCGGGAGAGAGCCCGTCCGCCGCATTCGCGAGGGTGGTCACTGCCGCATTCTGCGCCGCGGCAGGCAACTCGGGCAACGCGAGGTAGAGCCCCGCCAAGGTCCGGAGCTCGTACGGGGTCACGCTGAGTAGCTGAGCCGCCACCTTCTTGAAGGTGGTGAAGTACTCGAGGTTGTTGTCTCCGAAGTTGTCCCACTCCTGGTACGTCTTCCAGCTGATGCCGGCGGCCTGCAGCCGCTCCGGAACGGTGGTCCACCCGTAGCCAGCATGCCACGGATTGTAGGCGGCGTTGGTGACGGCGCGACCCCCGGGACCTCCGGGTTCCGACGACCCCGCCGAACCCAACGAATCCATCGAACCCAACGGATTCAGGCCGGCGGGTTCGAATCCGGTGTACCCGGACAGCCAGTAGTTGCGGTTCGGGCTGGTCGATGTCGGCACCGAGCAGTGGTAGGCGTCGCAGATCGTGAACGCGTCCGCGAGCTCGTAGTGGAACGGCATGTCGCGGCGGTCGTAGTAGGCCATGGTTGAGGCAGTCTTGGCTTCGATCCAGCCGTCGTGCCAGCCGTCCGCAAGGGTGTTGTGGCCGCCCTCCCAGCTGTGGTCGAGTCCGCTGATGTTCTGGGTGTCCATCTGCTGCGCGGCAGCGGAGTCCCGGATCGGGAACGGGAGCACCGGGCCGTTCGGACCCGGCTGCTCGAACACTGAGGTCCCATGCCGCAATGTCAACGCGTTGGGATCGCCGAATCCTCGTACGCCGCGCAGCATTCCGTAGTAGTGGTCGAACGAGCGATTCTCCTGCATGACCAGGACAACGTGCTCGATGGAGTCGAGCCCTCCCGGCGGTACCGGCGAAGCCATTGCGCGCTGCAACGACGGCGGCAACATCGAGGTGGCAGCGACAGCTGCCGCGCCGGCGCCGGCGGTCAAAAACATTCGTCGAGAAAAGGAATTCAAAGGCACGTGGGCTCCATCGCCAGATCGATCAGTGCAGGGCTTCCAATTTCGGAACTGTAGACCAATCGTCCAGTTGGTGTGGTGGATTTAGCCAAACCCCTGATCTAGAAAATTCTCGCAAACAACTAGTCCGACGTTGTCAAGTTGTTTGGGGTGCAGCTATTTTCGAGTGCAGCAGGGAAGTCTTTCGTGATCTGGGTTCAGCGGAGCTTTGCGTTTGTGGGCAACCGCGACCACGTTCACCGGAAGAATAGGTCGCCGATTCAACAGCGGAGTAGATCGGGGCGATGTTGTGTCGTAAGCCCAACGTGGCGTGGTTGATTCGAAACTATCAGTACATTAGTGCAGCTAATTCGACGAGCAAACCCCCGAAAGTCCGCGGACTTTCGGGGGTTTCACTCACGGTTCGACGTTGTTCGGCAGAATCAGCGGTTCTTCCACTCGGGTGGACGTTTGTACCCGAACGCCGTCAGTCCCTCGACGAGGTCCTCGCTGACCAGTAACTCGTCGAGAGCGGGCGACCGCTGATCGATCGCGTCGACTACGTCAGATACCGCACGAGTCTCATTCATGATCTGAAGTGAAATGCGTACCGACGTAGGTGATCCGGTCAGGATCTCGTCCGCCAACGCACGGGCTCCATCGAGTGCGGTGCCCGCCGGGACGACTCGATTGACGAGGCCGTAAGTCTTGGCAGTCTCCGCGGATATCCTGTTGCCGGTCAGGATCATCTCGGTTGCCAGCTTCTCGGGGACGGAGCGTGGCAGCCGGACGAGTCCACCGGCTGCGGCGACGAGGCCCACGTTCACCTCGCTGAGTGCGAACTGCGCCGTTTCGTCGGCGACAACGAGATGGCAGGCCAGAGCAATTTCACATCCGCCGCCCATGGCAAAACCGTTGACCGCGGCAATGACAGGTTTGGTCATGTTCCGTCGGCTCGTCAGCCCAGCGAAACCGTTCTTGGGCACCCACATGGGTTTCCCGCTCGCCGAGTAACCGAGATCGTTGCCCGCGGAGAATGATTTGTCGCCGGCTCCCGTGAGGATCGCGACCCAGAGGTCCGGGTCGGCGAAATAAGCGTCGAATATCTGGTCGAGCTCGTCGTTGGCGTGCGGGGTGAGACTGTTGCGTGTCTCGGGGCGGTTGATCGTCACTTCGAGGAGATGGCCCGTACGCCGGACTGTGGCGAACTGATAGTCGTTGCGCAGCTGCGGCATGGCTCGAGGACGAAGTTCGTCCATGCGCTCCTCCGACAACGTGACGACGTTGCCCGGTCCGAACGATCTCGCGAACACTCTGCTCCCGATCGGCTCCCCGATCTGAAGACGGGCGAGAAGTTCGCTGTCGCCGTCGATGCCGGTGGCCAGGAAGCGGCGTCCGTCGTCGAGGCGACCCACTACGATCCCGAGCACCTTGTTACGTCGGTGCTGAACTGTGTAGGTCTCGATCTCTGCCCAGCCGTCCGCTCGGATTGCGACGTGCACGTTCGGTGCCGAGTCGAGTTCGACCTGCAGTCGGGTGCTGTTGTCTTCCCGCAAGTTCATCGGTGTGGTCGAGTAGATTCCGGTCGAATACTTGCTGAGTAGACCGCCGTTGGCACCGACGAAGCCGTAAGTCCCTGGTGCCGCGCGAAGCGCCTGCACCACTTCGGCTATGGCATGCATCGAATAGTTGTTGCCGGCACCGCCGAAGAAGGGCAGCCCGCCGGTCAAGGTGAGGTTGCGAGGGTCGTCGGCCTCCAGCCCCAGCCCGTCGCACACGTTCGACACGGCAATCGGGAAGCAGCTGTACAAGTCGAGCACGTTCAGGTCGTCGACGCCGATGCCGGCGACCTCGAGTGCATGCCGGGCAGCAGTGATCGCGGCGGGGCTGGTGCCGAGGTCGGCGCGATCGAGCAGGTCCTTCTCACGGAGATCGGCCTGACCGTGCAGGAAGACCCACTTCTCCTGCGGTATCCCGAGTTCGGTGGCGACTGCCACTGACGTCAGCACAACGGCGGCTCCCTGGTTCACCTGGTCGCGTGCAATCAGGAATCTGGGGTACGGGTCGGCGATGATTCTGTTGCGTTCGGTGACGGTGGCCAACTCGTCCGCGCTTCGTTCCGTCGGAGCGGCGGCATGTGGGTTCTTCGCCGCCACAGTGGTGAATGGTGCGAACAGTTCACCCATCGATTGCGCATACGCTTCGCGAGTCAACCCGAGACGGGCGCGGCGAGCGTTGTCGAACAACGCGTACTGACTAGGGATGTCGGTGAGCCCGTGGCTTGCCGTATAGCTTGAGGCTAACCCGTTCAATCCGAATCCGCGGTCGTCCAGTTCACCCCCGCGGGTTTCGCCGAAGTCCGGTTTGTCGTCGGTCCCCGCGAGGTGGCGGGTGGTGGAGATCGCCTCGGATCCGAAGATCAGCACAGCATCCGCGTCGCCGCCCGCTATGGTGCGTGCAAATTCCGTGACGAGATGCTGAGGTGACTGCCCGCCCACGACCTCGAGAATTGCGCGGGTGGGGTCGGCACCAATGCGATCTGCCACCGAACGTGGATAGTTGTCGGACTTCCCCAGCGGGGCCGACGCACCCGGACTCGAGATCTCGAACTGTCGGACTCCGGCAACGGTGTCGAGTCGGGCACCGACCAGGACGGGGTCGACGCCCGTATCGACGAGCGCGGCATGTGCCGCCTCTGCTGCGAGTCCGACTGCAGACAGTTTTCGGTAGTCGGGATCGTCGAGACGTTCGGACGCTTGGCCCACGCCCACCAGAACTGGTGTTCGGGGATCGATATCATGAAGTGAGTTCATCGGTACTGCTTCTCCTGCAATAGATGTCATGTTGAATGAGCGTTCGGGCAACCAGGGCGCTCAGGTTCAGAAGATGAGAATCGGTTTGACCGTTGCCCCGGTCGCAGCTCGCACGGCCTCGTTGATCGTCTCGAAGGCGTACGTCGTCACCACCTTCTCCAACGGAAACTTTCCCTCGGCATGCCAGGCGAGCAGACGTGGAATCAGAATCGCCGGATCGGCATCACCCTCGATGCAGCCACGGATCGTCTTTCCCGACATGATGATGTCGGAGACGTCGAAACTCACTTCTGGTTGGCCGATGCCCACCAGAACCAGGGTTCCCAGGGGTCCGAGTACGTGTGCGGCTGTACGTATCACCTGGGGAACGGCCGTGGTGTCGATCGCCGCCGTCGGTCTCTCTTTCGTCAGTGCGCGAACCTTTTCCGACAGATCGGGATCGGAACCGTCGAATGCGTGTGTAGCGCCGACGTCGAGAGCGAGTTGTCGACGCTCGGCGTGGAGATCGACGGCGATGATCGTCTCCACGCCGAGTGCCGAAGCCGCCATCACCGCAGCAATTCCGACACCGCCTGTACCGAAGACGGTCAGGCTCGAACTCGGTTCCGGATCGACGATGTTGACGACTGCACCGGCCCCAGTCTGAAATCCGCATCCCAGTGGAGCAACCATCGTCAAATCCACGTCAGGTGGCACGACGATCACATTCGTGCGTCGGGCAATCGCGTGTCGCGCGAAACTGGACTGGCCGAAGAAGGACGACCACACCTCGGTTCCGTCCAGCGTGGTCAGCGGCGACGTACCGTCGAGCCGTCTCCCGGAAGCATTGCGCAGACCGAATTCCCGGCAGTAAGCCTGATGCCCGGCAACGCATCTCGGGCAGCTACCGCAGCTGTCGAAACTGATCACTACGTGATCGCCCACTCGGACATCTGTGATCTCGGATCCGATTTTCTCGACCACACCTGCGCCCTCGTGCCCGTAGACAGCTGCGACATCAGGTGTCGAGACGGCCTTGGCGCCGAGATCGGTGTGGCATATACCGGTGGCGACGAGCCGTATCAGTATCTCGTCCGAGCGTGGATCGGAAATCTCGATCTCGTGGAGTTCGAACGAACTGTTCGGACCGGTGGAAACGGCGGCGGTGGTGCGCATGGTGAACCTATTCGGGTGGTCGGGTCGACGTAGAGCCTCAGGACTTGTTCAGGCGCTGCTGGATTGCGTCCAGGGCGTAACCGATTGCGGCCCGGATGGTTTCGGCTTCGATGTCACCGGCGGGCGGAATGACTCGGGCTGCCAACGCCGTCTCGGTGGTACTGGCCGTCACGGTTCGATGGTGTGAGAAGGTATCGAATCCTACTTTGCCGCTGTACGCCCCCATTCCGCTGCGCCCGATTCCTCCGGACGGAGCTCCTTCTACGCCCCAGTGGACCGCGAGGTCGTTCCGGGTTACTCCACCGGATGTGGTGCGGCGTATGTACTCTCGGAAGTCGGCGCTGTCGGACCCGAACCAGTACGCTGCCAGTGGGCTGGGTTGCGCGTTGATGTGGTCGATCGCTTCGGTGAGCTCGTCGTAGGGATGCACGACGATGACCGGGCCGAATATCTCTTCTGTAGCAATTGTCATCTGGGATGTGACATCGAGCAGCAAGGTGGGCGCGATTCGTCGAGATGCCCTGTCCGGAAGGGACTTCTGATCCTCGTCGGTGACGAGAGAGATCGCGCGTGCGCCCTTGCTCACCGCGTCGTCGATGAGCGCAGTGACTCGATCGAAGTTGCGGTCGTTCACGATCGTGACGACGCCGGGGTTGTTCGGGTAGTCCGAGAAGTGATTCTCGATTGAACTGCGGTATTCGTTCACGAAGTCGTCGACTTTCGCACGAGGCACGAAGACGTAGTCCGGGCACAAGCAGATTTGTCCGCCGTTCATCATCCGAACACCCGAGATTCGCTCGGCAGCGAACGCAACGTCGGCGTCGTCACCGAGGACCACCGGATTCTTTCCGCCCAGTTCGAGAGTCACCGGTACCAGGTTCCGGCCCGCGTTTTCGGCGACGAGGGCGCCGACCGCTGGTGATCCGGTGAAGATGATGTGATCGAAAGGCAGATCCGAAAATGTCGATGCCGCCGACACTCCGCCTCTGATCACTACCACTTCCTCCGGGGACATTCTCGTGGCAATCGCCTTGGCGAACACGTCTGCGGTTCTCGACGGGATCTCGGAGAACTTGATCATGATTCGATTTCCGGCGGCCAGCGCCTCGATGGCCGGATGTACGACCAGAAGTACCGGGAAGTTCCACGGTCCGATGACCCCGACCACGCCCTTGGGGCGGATCTGCACGAAGGTTGGGGTGCCTGCAGCATCCGAGCCGGTCACTTCCTGATCTGCCATCCACTCGTCGATGTTGTTGCGGATGTGCTCCACTCCGGGGATGACGCCGGCTATGTCGCTGAGCAGGCTCGCAATTCGTGGACGATTTCCGAAATCGGCGTCGAGGGCCTCGGTCAACTCGTCGCCGTGCTCAAGGACGGAGGCGAGAAACCGGTCGATCCGATCGAGTCGAACTTCGGCAGACGGCGGTCCGTCGGCCAGGAAGTCGTCACGCTGTGCGCGCAGCAATTCGAGCTGACGGTTCGCGGAAGGATCGACAGGTACGACGGGATGGGCGGGGATGACGGTCATGGCGCTGTTCTTTTCTGTAGTTCGCTCTGGTGTTCGCGGTGACCGTCGGCACGGTGACCGGGTTTTCAGTAGTTTGTGACCGACCGGTTGTCGGTGTCGGTCGGAGGGAGTTCTTCCTCGAGGACGCCAGCGGCGATCATGCGATCGATGTCCTCGTCGGACAAGCCGAGAAGGGTCGACGCGATTTCGCGGGTCTGTTCGCCGAGAAGCGGAGCCGGTCGTAACTCCACATCGGGAATGTTCTCGAAGTGCGCCGGTGTGTTCTCGCTGGGCAGGAGGCGATCGATCAACGGATGCCTTGCGACTCTGAAGGTTTGGCGTGCCTGCAGGTGCGGATCTCCGGGTAGTTCCGGAAGCCTCAGCATCATGGCGCCCGGGACTCCGTTTTCCTGGAGTAGATCGACTGCTGCCCGTGGTGATCGACTGCGGGTCCAGTTCTCGATGACGGCGTCGAGTTCGGAGCGGTGTTCGAGGCGTTTCGCCGCAGTCTCGAATCGGGGGTCGGATACGAGTTCGATCGAGCCGATGCACTTGGCCAGTCGTTCCCAGTCGTCGGAGTCGCGGACGTCGATCACGATCCATTCGTCCGTGCCTGCGGCGGGATACAGTCCGCTCGGCGCGCTGCCAGTTCCTCTGTCCGGCTCCGCGCCGATGCGTACCGATGCGCTGGCAAACAGATCCGAGTGTTGAGCCAGAATCACTTCGGCTTGGGCCACGCTCACTGTTCCGCCGCGGCTGGTTCTGAGGCGTCGGACAAGCTGCGCGAGAACACCTATCGCTGAAACTCTCGCCGCTGCGTGATCAGGATAGATGGTGGAGGCGTCAGCGAATCCGCCGTTGTCGTTGTCGTACTTCCAAGCCAGGCTCAGACCGGTCGAGGCGCGGACCAGCGGACCGTATCCGAGTCGGGCGTTCCAAGGGCCGCTGTTACCGAATGCGCTCGAGTCGGCAACGACTATCCGAGGATTGATCCGGGACAGCTCCCGATAGGACAAGCCGAGTTTGTCCATTGTTCCTGGTTTGAAGTTCGAGAGGACGACATCGGATTGTTCGACGAGCGACGCAATGTAGGTACGGCCTTCGGGAGAACGGAGGTTGATACCGATGCTCTTCTTGTTTCGGTGGCCCCAGGCGAAGACCGGAGTGATGAGTGCGCCGGACATGGACTGTCGGCTACCGTCACGGAAGGCGGTGTTTTCGATCTTGATCACCTCGGCGCCCATGTCCGCGAGAAGTCGACCTGTTTCGCCACCTGCGACGATGACGCCGAGATCGAGTACCCGAATTCCGTCCAGCGGTCGCCGTCGGACGGGGTTCGCTTGTGGCGAGTTCGCCGTCGACGGGCCGGCCAGGGGTGGTAGATCGGAGAGAATCTCGGTGTCGTATTCTCCGTGTTGCGGTGCCCGCCTGCGAATTCCGGCTCGCGTGCCGTCAATCTCCATCAGTCCGTTCGGGATTCGGAGTGCGCCCAGGGGGTGGGGACCGCAGCGAAAGCATCTCGCTCCGAATAGTGTTCGGAGTCGAGAACCTCCGCGAAGTCGAGTAGTTCGCCGCACGGCACACCGAACTGCTGGCCTTCCGTCACCGCCTGCGTGCGACTCTTGGAAGAAAGGAATACTTCGATCGCGGGATACAGTGTGCCCACTGCGGCGTATCTGTGTTTCAGTTGACCGAGTTCGGGATCCGCGAACTCAGCAGGCCTACCCATCCATTCGAACATCCCCTGCCATTGCCGAGGGCTGAGGATGCACAGGCGTACGTATCCGTCCGTGCACGGGAAGATCGGGTACAGATGGCTCGAATCGGGTCGTCCGCGGGGGCCGTCGGATGTCGGTACGCCGCCGGCTGCGGATCCCGCCATTCCGAATCCCGGATCGATGATCTGAACGGTGCTTTCGAACACCGAGACGTCGACGTCGTCCCCCGAATCGGTCAGCAACCGGTTGTAGTAGGCGAGTAACGCGGCCCATGCGGTGGTGACTGCGGCCGATTCGAGTGCGATCGGTCCGGGAGGAACCAACGGCGGGCGCCCGGGCAGGCCCGACCGTGACAACACACCTCCGAGTGCGACATGTACCAGCTCCGTTGCCGTCCAGTTCCGGTACGGTCCGGTGCGGCCGAAATCGCTGAATGACACGATCACCAGGGTCGGGAACTCCCGCCGAAGTGCCGCCGGTTCCAGACCGAGATCGGTCAGTCTGTCCACTCCGAGACCCTCAATGAGAATGTCTGCCGTTTGCAACAGTCGTTGTAGGATGTCGATGCCGGCAGTCGTGTCGAGGTCCAGCGACACCGAGCGCTTGTTCGCATTGTGGGTCTCGTGATGGACGTCGACTCCGGCGAGATCCTGAGGATCGGCGCACGGCCGGTCGACTACGATCGGCGCGACTCGAATGACGTCGGCTCCCAGATCGGCGAGGATACGTGGACCCATCTCGCCGCTCCGCCCGGTGAGGTCTACGACCCGGACGTTTGCCAAGGGAAGATCGTGTTCGTTCGGCAGATCGGACGTGGGGTCCTGCGGCATGCTCATGTGGAGAATTCCTTTCGTGACGGAACTCGTGTCCGGGACCGAGGGGAAGCTACGGGTTTGTCCGGCATGTGGATGCTGGGTGCCGTCGCCTGCAAGTTTTCGTGAATACGTTTGCTGCAGTGTGGAATTGGGGATGTCTGTGGATCGCGACAAGGCCGGGGGCTTCCTGCTGCTCGTTCAACGATCACACGAATGTGGTCGCGGTGGCCATCACTCATTTCGACGCTCGCATATGCTGCAAAACGCAACGTGTAGGAATTCCCGAGTTGACTACTGCTCGATCGACGAACATTCTCGACGGATGGATCTGTCGCACCTGAGGTGTTTCGTTGCCGTTGCAGAGGAGCTGCATTTCGGCAGAGCCGCTGCCAGAATGCACCTCACGGCGTCACCGGTGAGCCGGATGATCAAGGAACTCGAACGCGAACTCGGTGGCGAACTGTTCGTCCGCCGCTACCACGAGGTGCAGGTGACACCGTTGGGCCGGGCACTGCTCGAGCGAGTCCGCGACGTCCTTCGTGGTATCGACCAACTCGACGTCGTCGCCGCGGAGTTCGTCAACGGCAACCGGGTGATGCGTATCGGGGGAACACACCGGGCGCCGCCCGCGATGACCGACAGTTTCATAGCAGTCGTAGAAGACGCGGCGGCGCCGTGTTCGGTGGATTTCGTCGTCGCTCAGTCAGCGGATCTGATTGCCGATGTCGAGAAGGGTCATCTTGCTGCTGCCCTCGTTCATCTACCCATCAACACCGATCTGCTGGACAGCGTGATTATCGGGTCGTACTCGTTCGTGGTCGCCATGCTCGCCGACGATCCATTGGCGAGTAGCGAAGTGCTCGCGCTCGAAGATCTCGCTCATCGCACACTGACGGTGCCTCCCGCGACCCCGCACCCTTTCGCGATGCGCCGAGTGCGCCAGCGTTTCGTGGAGTCCGGGATCAAGAAGTTCCACCGGATGCCCGACTACGACACGGTGCTCCTGGCGAGTCACATCAGGCGCAACAAGGGCATCACAATTTCTTTGCACCCCTCGACCGGTGGCGCAGCCGGAATCTTTGCCGATCCGGGATTCGCTGTGGTTCCGTTGAGTGACGAGCTCGAACTGCACGTGGGTATCGTCTGGAATCGAGAGTTGGTCGACCTGGATCCGCTTCTGCAGTCCGTTGTCGCGTCGATCAAAGCCACCTGGACGGCTGAAAGCGTGGGCGGCGACGCCGAAGTTCTGACGACGCCGAGTTTTACTGTCAGGTAGCAGGACTGGCTTGACCACTTCGCCGCTCGACGACGCGACTTCGGCCTCGTATATGTTGCTCAACGGTAATGTGGTGAGCATGGTGTCGGACGGAAGCGGCATTCCTTCCAGGACGATCAGCTGTGGAATGTACGCCTTCGGATCGACACTGCCTCGAACGAGCACCGGCGATATCGGATACCTCGATGACGACGGTTACTTGTTTCTCACCGACCGAAAGTCGTTCATGATCATCACTGTGGTGCAACCCGCCGACCGGGGCAGTCGCGTTGGATTCGACAGTCGTCTCGACATGGGCGCGGATGCGCTACCGCAAACCGATCGTCGACGCAGACGCGGACGGTGTGCCCCGCCCGATCATCCCCGTGCCCCCGGACTCACGCCATCCGTACGCCCGTAGGCGCGGGCATTACTTTCCGAACGGTCGCTCGGTCTGCATGATCGACATGGGCGCTCGAATATCTTGGTGCAGTGTCGAATTCGAAGCGGCTGTGTACTCCTGTGGCTTCGGCCTTCGCGTCGTGACCGACGTCCCCGCAGTGCCCGGCCGCATCACTTCCCGTTCCGCACGTCGCCCGGGTATTGAATCTTTCTCCCGCGGGTACGAACAAAGAAATCAGCGGACGGCCTGCTGTCGAGGCGCTCGGGGAGCGGATCCCGAAGTCGCGCCACATCATCGCGGCCCGCGCCTACAACTATGTCCTCAACGAACGATTCGCTCTGCCGGTCTGGCGCCTGGGCTACACCACCATCGATGACCTGCACAACGAGTCCGATTCACTCGAAGACGACTACGCTGCGGCAGGCTACGAAGCAGTCGCCGCTCTGTACAGCGCCCCGCCGAACCGCACTGCGCGGTGAGGGATTCAGCTGTCCTTGCCTGCGGAGTGTTCCTGTTTCGCCCCCGGTGTCGGTGCTGCACTCTCCGGACCGACTAGATTCTCGCGCAGCGTTGCACCCTCGTACTCGCGTCGGAAGAGACCCCGAGCCTGAAGTACCGGAATCACCAGGTCGACAAAATCTTCCAGGCCTTGAGGATAAGTTGGCGGCATCAGATTGAAGCCGTCAGCGCCTCCGTCGACAAACCAGGATTCCATCTCGTCGGCAATGGACTGTGGTGTTCCGATCATGGTTGCGTGACCACCGCCGGCGGCTAAGGTTCCGAGCAATTCCCGGACCGTCGGCGAGTCCTTTTCCACGGTCCGCAGGATCGTGGCGTACCGGCCCTGCGGACCGTCGAAAGATTCGAGGTCCGGCAGGGGCGGCACCGGAGCGTCAAGGTCCCAGGTTTCGCAGTTCTGGCCGGTGAACAGCGAGAGTTGCCGGATCGACTGGGTGGTCGGCAACAGTCGATCTAATTCAGCCTTCTTCGCACGTGCTTCGGCAAGTGTGCTGCCGACGTACGTGACCAGGCCGGGCATGACGGCTACGGAACGGGAATCTCGACCGGACTCTTCGATTCTGGCCTTAACATCCGCATAGTAGGTCTGCGCGCTCGATAGATCGTAGGCAACCGCGTAGATCGCTTCTGCTCGTCGTGCCGCCAACTCTCGACCTTGTTCCGACGCGCCGGCTTGGAAGAGTACCGGTCTTCCTTGCGGTGATCGCGGAACAGTCAACGGTCCGTCGACGCGAAAGTTCTTGCCTTCATGACCTATTCGATGAATCTTGGTAGCGTCCGCAAATCTACCCTGGCGGTCGAGAATCAGGGCATCCTCGGACCACGAATCCCACAGTGCCAGAGCTACGTCGACAAACTCGTCAGCGCGCTCGTATCGGGAGGCATGATCAGGCATGGCGTCAAGGCCGTGATTGCGTGCTTCCTGATTGAACATTGAAGTCACCACGTTCCAACCCGCACGCCCGCCACTGATGTGATCGAGTGAGGCGAGTAGTCGCGCTGCATGGAATGGCGTGTAGAACGTCGTGGAAATTGTGGTGACCAGTCCGACGTGCTCGGTTGCCCGTGCCATCGCCGTCAATGCCGTAATCGGTTCGAGGAACCACGACGCGCCGGATTCCGGTTCACGAACGCTGTGACCGTCGGCGAAGAAAACTGCATCAAGTTTTCCGCGTTCGGCAGTTTGGGCCAGAGACTCGTAATACGTGATGTCGCCGAGTCTTTCGACGGGCGAGTCCGGGTGTCTCCAGGCGGCGCTGTGATGTCCGCAGCCGAGTAGGAACGCACCCAAATGAAGTTGTCTTCTCATCAGTTCTTGACGAGTCCTCCGTCGACCACAAGATTCTGGCCGGTAACTGCACGTGACCACGGAGAGGCGAAGAACAGTGCAGCGTCGGCAAATTCGCTCGGCGTGGTCACTTTACGTAGGGGAGTGCTCTCGGCGATCATGTCGAACACGGCTTCGGGCGTTGCCGCACTGGCATCGGTGGTTCGCAGGAGTCCGCCGGAAATCATGTTGACGGTGATGCCGTCGGGACCCAGATCTGCGGAGAATGTCCGCGTGAGTGCCAGGAGTGCAGCTTTGGCGGCGGTGTAGTCGTGATAGGGCACCACCGGATTTTGAACCAGATTCGTTCCGACAGTAATGATTCGGCCGAATCCGAGCGCCCGCATTCCGTCAATCGCAGCTTGCGTCGTATTGAGAGTTCCCGACACGCTGCCGCGCAATTGTGCATCGAAATCTGCCCAGGAAATCGTGTCGGCCTTCGGGCGTGCATCGCCGTTGAAGGTGAAATCAATCAGAGCATTGTTGACCACGGTAGATATCGGCGCGCCGAAATGCGTACGTGCGGTGGCAAAAAGCTGATCGACGGACTGTCGATCGGTCACATCTGCGCGGATTGCGAAAGCGTGGTCGGATCCCAATTCTGCCACCAGGGCGTGGGCGGCTACTTCACTCTTGTGGTAGTTCACGATCACCCGTGCACCTTGTGCCGCAAATGCGCGGCTCAAGGCGGCGCCGAGGCCACGTGCCCCACCTGTGATCAGGACGATCTGCTCGTTGAGTTCGAGAGCACGCTGAAACTGTTCGGTCATGACGACATCCCTCCGCCAGTGCTAACTGGTCAGGTTCATCGGGTCTGATCTCAGCCGACTTTTTCGGCACCCCGTGTCGATGACCATCAGATCATAGATGCCGAGACATCGGGCACTCCGGTGCAGATATTGCGCTCGCGCGGTGCCATTCCGCGCCACGGCTGCCGCAACCCCTTGCCGCAGCCAGGGGCACCCAGTTTTCGCCTATCCAGGAGGAGGCGATCGCGGCTGTGGTCGGTGATGTCGGAGGTTCGTAGGCAGCGAAGGGGTTGCGTGAGACGTGGTGTCACACTAAGTTTAGGCGCAATCGAGTTCGTTGATCACGATCGACGAACAGGCGCCTTGAGGAGACACCGATGGTTCGGTCAACGTCTATCAAAATGGATCAGCCTTACCGCGAGTTGCTCGCAACACTGTCCGATGGGTCCGTGCACAGGCGGTTTGATCCCTACCTCGATATCGACTGGGATTCACCGGAATTCGCGATAGACCCGAATGATCCGCGCTGGGTACTCTCGGCGGTATCGGATCCACTCGGCGCCACCCGCTGGTATCAGGATCAATCGCTGGAACGTCGTATCGCGATGGGAAAATGGCGTCAGGCGAACGTAACCAAGGTGGGCTCGGCATTCGAGAGCATTCTGATCCGAGGAATGCTGCAGTACATCATGGCGCTACCCAACCAATCTCCCGAGTTTCGGTACTGCCTTCACGAGATGACCGAAGAGTGCAATCACATCCAGATGTTCCAGGAATTCGTCAACCGCGTCGACGTTGACGTGCCGGGGATGCGTCCGTTGTTCCGGCGCTTGTCGCCGTTTGTGGGGTTGCTCGGCGCCAAATTCCCGGTCATCTTCTTCATCGGCATCCTTGCCGGTGAAGAGCCTATCGACCATTTTCAGAAAGACCTTATCCGCGAAGGTAAGGACACGGTGCCGGTCATGCTGCGCACCATGGAGATTCACATTGCCGAAGAGGCGCGGCACATCTCCTTTGCTCACGACTTCCTGCGTCAGCATGTTCCAGCGCTGAGTCCGTTCGGCCGAGCGATGACGTCCGTCGCCTTTCCCGGTGCAATGCGGTGGTTGTCCGGCGAAATAATGTCACCGCCAAAGGAATTCGCCAAGAAGTTCGACATTCCCGAGTCGGTAATAAGAGAAGCCTTCTGGAGCAGTCCGCAGTCGCGTCGAATCTTGGGAAATTACTTCGGTGAAATGCGCACGCTGGCAGACGAACTCGGTTTGATGAATCCCGTGTCGAGGCGGGCGTGGAGAAAGCTGGGAATTGCCGGCGACATGGCCCGGTATCGCGGCGAGCCGAGACGTTCGGAGAAGGTGCGCGTCGCCTAGTACTGCAACGACAGTGCGTGATGTGCCGCTACCGATGCCGGCTCGCAGTGAGTAATACGCGAGCCGGCATCGGCCAGTGAAGGAGTTAGTGGTGGGCGAACGTAGGGAATTCAGAAGGTCACTGAGACAGTCCAAGTGCGCGTTCGACAGCGGACACGAGTTCCGTGTCGCTGCCGGGGGTATAGCTTGTGCTTCTCCAAGCGACGTGGCGGTCCGGCCTGACCAGCACACAACCAGACTCGTCGACCTCACGGCGTTGGGCCCACTCGCCATAGGGGTCGGTGATGCTGCTGTTTCTGCCGATGATGTGAACCTGGACAGGTACACCGAAACGTTCGGTGGCCGTCGCGGCGGCGCGTTCCCACTCCTGGCCTCCGGTGCCGGTGAGTAGTGCGAACTCGAGTCCAGAGACGAGATCCAGCGACGAGATAGCCTCGCGACCGTCGCGTTCGAGGCGAGCGTGGGGGACGCGCACTCCAGGACGGGAGGTGGGCTCGTAGTAGAGCTGCGGATCACGCGTCGGCGGTGCTTCCGCTTGATCTTCCGATGCGATCGCATCACTGTGATAGCGGTAGCCGAGCTCGATTCCGTGTGCGTTGAACTGGTAGTTGCTCAGTTCGACGGCCTGTCGCAGGGCTTCACGACGTGCATCGCCCGCGGGACCCGCCTCGAAGAGTACTGACAGGGCTTTTTGCCCGTCCTCGACAGATTGTCCTGGTTCAAAGCCCAGTGCGGCTTCGACTGCACCCGATTCTTGCAGGCTGGTGATTGCGCGGTTCACGCCCTCGACACCCACTGGCTGGCGCTCGGCGGTGTAGCTGTCGAGGAGTGCGCGGCCTCCACGTCCGGCGAGATTCAACGCCAGTTTCCATCCGAGGTTGTAGGCATCGGCGACGGACATGTTCAGGCCAAGCCCGTTTGTCGGCGGATGCCGATGGACCGCGTCGCCCATCAGGAACACGCGGTCAACGTGATACTGCGGTGCTACCTGGGCTCGAACCTGCCAGCCGGCTACGCCAAGGATCTCCGGGTCGACATCGTCGCCGACAAAAGCCCGAATGCGGTCAACCAACTGCTCGTTGGTCATATCTTCGAGAGGGTCCGTGGCAGGGTCGAACATGAAGATCAGCACAAACTCCGTGAAAGGCTTGTGGCAGACCAACGTCCCCAACCGCAGCGGTGCGTGGGGGCCAGGTGCCACGTTCCACGACAGCACTCCCGGTCGGTGCTCCAAGTACTTGGACAGGTCCGCGCGGAACCACACATTGGCTGCACGTGCGAGATCGTCAGGTCCCTCGGCCGACAGCCCCGCTTGACCGAGAATCTTGCTGTTCGCCCCGTCTGCAGCCACCAAATAGGTTGACCGCACACTCACCTCGTCGCCCGTATCTCGGTGGCGCAGAGTGCTGGTGACTCCGGTGTCGTCCTGAACGAACTCGACAAACTCGTGCCCGAAGCGGACATCGCTGCCGGCTTCGCGTGTTGCCTCGAGCAATAGTGGCTCGAGCACCGTTTGTGGGCAGTTCGCCATCGGCTCGGGGCTGGCTTTGAAGTAGTCGGCGGCACGGTCGGGACTGGTACCCCAGGTTTCCGAACGTGCGATCTCGGGGCCCGTCAGGCTCGTCGACCACACATTATTTGCCATGAGGTGTTGCGGCGTGGCCACCGCATGGAAATCGTCGCTGATACCGAGATGGCGCAGAATCTCGACGGTTCGCTGATTGATGATGTGCGCGCGAGGGGTGTGGGCGGTTCCTTCGTATCGTTCGACGAGGAGGTGCTCGACTCCATACCGGGCCAGCGTCAACGACAGAGCCAACCCCGCAGGTCCGGCACCGACGATCAGAACGGGAACTTCTATGTGTTCCGTTGTCTCACTGAACATTTGAATACTCCTTGTGGTGGGTAATTCACATCAAGTACAGACTTTGCGCAGTCGCGCCACCGGCACGTCAGGGCCAGATGGTTTCTTCGTTGCTCGCGATGAGTGTCATTCCGCCGGTAGCGAATTGCTGAGCATCGGTGGCAGCGGCTTGGCCTTCGGGGGAGGACAAGGCGGCGTTGCACTGCTCCTGGTTTTCGAAGTACAGCATCGCGAGGGCGTACGCCTCAGCTGGGCCGCCGCCCAGCGGATCGCACTTTCCGGCCGCGAGACGCTGCAGGCCGGGGATGTTACGAACCTTCGGGAGGTGCTGATCCCGATAATAGGAATCGAACAGCTCAGTATCCTCAGGGTGGTTGTAGACGATGGCAACTCGGTACATGGGGACTACTTTCGTGCGGCGATCGGGGGATCGGTGCGAGTTTTGTCGAGTGGTCTGAAAGCGATGAACTGGTAGAGCGCATCGGCGTTGTCGACCGCCTGTGGATTGAGCACCGCGACAGGGTCGGCCCCTTGCAAGATTCGCTTGATCGGGACTTCGAGCTTCTTTCCGGTTCGGGTGTGCGGAAGCGAGTCGACGAGGATGATCTCGTCGGGAACATGTCGCGGACTGGCGTTAGTTCGAATCTCGTTGCGGATCAGCTGGGTGAGCCTACGGGTATCGACGGGTGGGCGTGCCGGCACGACGAACAACGGCATCCAGTACCCACCGTCGGCAAGCTCGACACCAACGACCACGCTGTCGGCCACTTCCTGCAACTGGTCGACGACTTGATAGATCTCGCCGCTTCCAATTCGTACCCCGTGCCGGTTCATCGTGGCGTCTGAACGGCCGTGAATGACGACGCCACCCCGTTCGGTGATCGTGATCCAGTCGCCGTGACGCCAGACCCCGGGGTAGTGGTCGAAATAAGCGCTCGTGTACTTCGCGAAGTCGGTGTCGTTCCAGAAGCGGATGGGCATCGACGGCATCGGGCGAGTAACGACCATCTCGCCGGTTTCCCCGATCACCGACTGTGCGTGTTCATTCCAGGCGTCGAGGCGCACGCCCAGCGCGGGGCCCTGGATCTGGTCGGCGAACACCGGTTCGGTGGGAACACCACCGGCGAACGACGAGCAGATGTCGGTGCCGCCGCTCGCCGAGGCCAACCACACCTGCGGAAGTCGTTGGTAGACCCAGGTTGCGGTATCGGGAGGGAGTGGTGAACCGGTGCTGCCGATGGCACTCAGTGTGAGGTTCGGCGCGACGTCCAGCGGGTGCATATCGCCCTTGTGGGCGGCTACCAGACTTGCGGCACTGACGCCGAGAACATCGAGACCGAGGCGTTCGGCGATGCGCCATATCTGCGCGGCATCAGGCCATGACGGCGCACCGTCATAGGTCGATATCGTCGCCCCGACCAGCAGTCCGGAAATCTGGATGTTCCACACCATCCAGCTCGGTGTGGCCAGCCACAGAAATCGGTCTCCCGGAACGAGGTCGGTGTTCAGGCCACAGAACTTGCTGTGCTCCAGCAGGATTCCGCCGTGACCGTGCACAATGCCCTTCGGCGGTCCGGTGGTGCCGGAGGAGAACAGTACCCACAGTGGGTGGTCGAACGGCACGCGCGTGAATTCCGGCTCGCAGCCGTTCTCGGTGAGGTCGGTGAACCTTTCCCCTCGGGTTGTTTCGTCGAGCAGCCCCAGGTTGTCGATCCAGACCACGGACTCGACGGTCGACAACGAGCCGGCCAATTCGGTAACGCTCTGGCGGCGGTCGAAGATTTTGCCGCCGTGGTGGTATCCGTCGGCTGCGATGAGAATCTTGGGTTCGAGCTGCGCAAACCGGTCGTGCGCACCCTGAGCTGAATACTCCTGCGCGCAAGACGCCCACACTGCGCCGACCGCGGCGGACGCGAGCATAGCGATCACTGCGCCGGCGATGTTGGGGACATAGGCGACAATCCGGTCGCCGGGAACAATGCCCTGCGCACGGAACCACGTCGCCAAGCCGCCCACAGCGAGCCGAAGTTCTCGCCACGTCATTGTGGTCAACACACCGGACTCGTTGAGCGACTGAAGCGCGAGTCCGCTTTCCTGTTCGTGGACAAGCGCGTTCGCGGCGTAATTTGTGGTCGAACCGATGAACCACCGGACGTGTGGCATCCCCGCACTCTCATCGAGGACCTGCTGAGGGTCGTCGATGTCGAGGTTGAAGTAATCGCGAATCGACAACCAAAATGCACTGAGGTCGGTGGTCGACCATTCCCACAGTTGGCGATAGTCGGTGAAATCCAGTTGCCGCTCGCGTTGGAGCCAAGAGAGATAGTCAGTCAAGACCGATTGCGCGGCAAACTCGGCGGACGGAGCCCACAAAGCGCCGTCCGCCGTGACGGAGTCAGCCGGCATCGTGCGATCCGGTCATGTGCGCCGCGAGATCCTCGGGCATGACAAACGACGGCGGCGGCGGTGGACCCCAGTTGAAGAGTCCCTTCGCGCCCTCCCAGACCCCGGGCTTCCACAGGGCGTCATCGACGATGCAGTCGAGATCGGAGTAGTACTCCGCGAAGTTTCCGGCTGGATCCTTCAAGTACCAGAAGAAGTTTGAGCCCACGTGGTGTCGGCCGAGGCCCCACACGTGGCGTTCCGGGTGGTTCTCGAGCATGGCCATCGCGCCGCGGCCGATCTCGTCGACGTCGTCGACCTGCCACGAAGTGTGATGCAAGAAGTCCGCCGGCGCTTGTTGCACAAGAATGTTGTGGTGGTCGGTCGAGCACCGCATGAACGCGGCGAGTGACGGAATGACGTCACTGATCTTGAGTCCGATGCCGTCAGTGAAAAATTTCTGTGTAGCAGCTTGGTCCGTCGAGCCGATCACTACATGGCCGAGTTTGCGTGGCCGCACACGATCTTCGCGCAAAATGCCGGGGGCCCGGTTGTTGCTACGGTCGATCCGGCCTGGGCCGTTGTAGACCGGCGCAGACACCGGAGACTGGATTATGTGCGACGTTACCTCGACCGTCGCTCGGAAGCCGGCGATCGGTTCGAATGTCTCTACCCGGCCGTCGCTGGTAGTGAAATCCAGATCGAGCTTCTGGAGTTGGCGCGCGATACGGTCGATATCGTCCTGGTTATCGGCACCGAAAGTAACGTCCACAACCCGGCGGTTCGGGGCGTGCACCAGGCGCAGCTGCTCACCGCCGTCTACGGTGGCAAACCTGTTGTCCCGCAAAGGGGTAAGGCCGAATTCCTCGTAGTATCGGGCAGTTTCGTCGAGGTTCGGGATTCCGATGGTTACTGACACCAGTCGGTGGAGTGCCATGGTGTGCTCCTATCAGGCGTTGCGCGGGGACGGGTAGGGAATGCCGGCTCGGCATCGCGAGGTGATCGTTCCGATGCCTTCGACCCAGGTCTCGAGCACGTCGCCGTCACGAAGGAATACCGGAGGCGTCCGTGCGCCGCCGACTCCAGAGGGAGTGCCGGTGAAGATGAGATCTCCCGGAAGCAGCGGCAGAATCTCCGAGAGTTTTGCCACGATGATCGGTACCGAGAAGATCAAGTCGTCGGTTCGTGCCTTTTGCATAACCGTGCCGTTGATCGAGCACCCGATGCCGAGATTGTTAGGGTCGGGGACCTCATCGATGGTGGTCAGCCACGGTCCGGTCGGGGCGAATCCTGGGAATGACTTGCCGAGGCTGAACTGTGCTGCAGGGCCGACTCTTTGGCGTGTTCTTTCGGAAATATCCTGTCCCACAGTGATTCCTGCGATGTGGTCCCACGCGTCCGACTCGCTGACCCGATGTGTCGGTTGTCCGATGATGACGACCAGTTCGGCCTCGTAGTCGACAGTGTCCGTTGGCAGGTCGAGATCCGAGTCGGGGCCGACGACCGAGGTTGGGAATTTCGTGAACACAGCGGGTTCGGGTGGAACGTCGATTCCGCTCTCCCGAGCGTGTGCCGCGTAGTTCAAGCCGACGGCAAAAACCTGTTGAGGCTTGGGCGACGGTGCTCCGAGTTTGCTGGGATCGATGACAAAACCATCGGCGACGTCGACTGTCGCCGCCCAGGCTGCGAACTCGGTCCATCGCGCGAAGATCTGCTGGGGGTCGTCGGCAAATTCGCCGGCACTGGCATCGGCGACGTAAACAGCGCGGTGTCCGTCGGTGACAACGGCCCGCTGGTCATAGTTGGCGAACTTCACGTGGTGCCTTCCGGTTGTGCGAGAGGTATCTGATCCCTTGCCGCCGAGGGCGGCAGGTAAGTGCGTTGATCAGCCTCCGGGTGTGATGAACATTACTAGTTATACCGACATTATTTCGATAAAACAAGAGAATTTCGAGATTATTTAGACCGAGTTGATCCCCTGGATGCGAGCGGTGCGGACGGAACCTGCTGTCTGCGTTGTGGAGTGAGGGTGGGGCGGAATCTGCAGGCGTGTCGAAGCCGAGTGCCGTGGAGGAAGTGACGGCTGTCTACTGACGGGGATCCGACGATGCGGGGTCGATGGCTGTGCCTATTGAAGGAGGCGAGGACGCCTCAGTGCGTCCTATCGCCCTCTTGTTGTCGCGTCGGCTACGACGGTCGGATGCTCGCCGTCGGTTGGATGTTCGGCTAGCCGAGGCTTTCGCTGAGACGGATCATGATCTGCGTCGTGTGCTCGTAGTGCTCGGTGAGTAGGGATGCCGCACAGTCGGCCTCCCTTGCGATGGCGGCTTCGAAGATGCGCCGATGCTCGCCTTCGATATCGCGATCCGGCTCGTCGCCGAGGCGATTGGACCAGCATCGGTACAGTTCGGTCGTATCTCGCAGCTGGCTTGCGATGCGTTGCAGTCGCTGGTTCGGACTTCCTGACAGCAGTGCCTCGTGGAAGTTGGAGTGTGCGAGGAGCCACTCGTCGGACAGGTTCCCGGCGTCGTCGCGAGGTGTGGATCCAGCGAGAGTGTGATGCGCCGCAACGACTCTGGTCTCCCACTGCAGATCGCCGCGCTCGATAGCCTGGCGGAGAGCGGCCGTCTCGACAAGGACGCGAGCCTCCGTGAGCTGACGGAGGTCACTAACCGAAACTTGTATTACGCGGAATCCGCGCTGGGGTTCGGATACGACGAGACCCTCGCCGGCAAGCCGCGGAAGCACTTCGCGGAGGACGCCACTGCTGATGTCGTACTCCTCGCGCAGTGATGCCGACAGGAGCTTGGCGCCAGGCAGGTGTCGACCACTGAGGATGTCCCTCCTGAGGCTGCGATAGGCGTCGTCGACGCGCGTGGATTGTGCCATGTATCGAAGTTAATCACAGGAACCCCATTCATCCAATAATTTCGAGATTCTCTTGACAATGCGAAATTCTGATGATTTTGTGAACTGTGACACATCGCCGGGAATTGGGCCCGGACCAGAACATTACGAATCGTGCAGGAGACTTCCATGACAGTCAGCACCTCGCCTGTGGACATCCCACGCTCCAGCCTTGACGTCTTCACGGACGCAGCGCTGCTGGACCCGTGGGCCGGCTACCGAGAGCTTCGCGACCAGGGACCCGTTGTGTTCCTCGATCGATACGGGATGCACGCGGCCACTCGCTACAGTGCGGTCTCTCACATCCTGCGTACGCCGGACGTTTTCATTTCCGGTGAAGGCGTGATGATGAACGACGAGAGCAATCAGATGATTCGCGGTAACACGTTGTGCAGTGACGGCGAAGAGCACGCCACGTCGCGAGGCGTGGTCGTCAAACCCCTCACACCGAAGGCTCTCCGGCCGCTGCAGGAGGAAATCCGCACTCAGGCGCGCGATCTCGTCGACCGGTTGACCGCGCGCGGGCAGTTCGATGCGGTTACTGACCTCGCCCAATATCTCCCGGTAACAATCGTTTCCAATCTGGTCGGGCTGCCGGAGGAAGGCCGAGAGAGAATGCTGCTTTGGGCGTCCGAGTCGTTCAACAGTTGCGGCCCGTTGAACGAACGAGCGTTGAATTCTTTTCCTGTGCTGGGGGAAATGGTGGAATACGCCACCACGCAGGCAGTTCCGGGAAAGCTCAAGCCGGGGAGTTGGGCAGAAGCGGTGTTCTTGGCGGCCGATCGTGGTGAGGTCGCGAAAGAGCGGTGCCCCATGATGATGATGGACTACATGGGGCCCAGCCTCGATACGACGATCTTCGCGATCTCGAGTGCGGTCTGGTTGTTCGCCCGACATCCGGACCAGTGGGATCTCATTCGGCAGAATCCATCGCTCATCCCGGGTGCGATCAACGAAGTGCTGCGGATGGAATCGCCACTGCAGTGCTTCTCCCGCAAGGTGGCAGTCGATACCGAGGTCGACGGCGTCGCGCTCGAGGCGGGTTCACGTGTCATCACCTATTACGGTGCAGCCAATCGCGACGAGCGCCAATATCCGGAACCCGATCGCTTCGACATCACACGAAACCCGACGGATCACCTGGGATTCGGCGCAGGCCCGCACGCGTGCGTCGGCATGAATTTGGCTCGCCTCGAGATGCGGTCACTGTTCGAGGAACTCGCGGCGAAGGTCGAGCGCTTCGAGGTTCTGTCGGAAACCCGGGCGCTCAACAATGTGTTGCGCGGTTTCGCGTCCCTCGACGTTGCAGTTCATGTCTGACCTCCTACAACAAACGCGAGAAGAGCAAAATGCCGAAGATTACATACATCGTTGATGGCCAAACTGCAGTGACCGTGGACGCAGCAGTCGGCAACAGCGTCATGCAGGTTGCTGTCCGGAACGACGTCGGATCGATTGTGGGGGAGTGCGGCGGCAATGCCATGTGCGCGACGTGCCATGTGTATGTGGAGGAGGGGCCGGTGGATTCCTTGCCGGCGGTCTCCGCTGCAGAGAGCGAGATGCTCGACTGCACCCTCTCTCCGAGAGAATCGAACAGTCGATTGTCATGTCAGCTCCCCGTGACTGATCTCTACGACGGATTGGTCGTCCGGGTCGCGCAAGAGCAGGTTTAGAGATAGTTCGTGGGCATGATCTTCCCGTCGAATGCCCGCGTGTGCGTTCACCATTCAATCCGTCGGCGGCGTCCTCACCTAGGTGGTGAGGGCGGCGCACCGACACGAATTCCGTAAAGGCCCGAACTCGATGAACAATGCTCTACTGCCCGCACTCGCACCAGGTTTCGCTGCGCCGGCACGTGCCGGCGGAGTAGTGATCGTCGGGGCCGGACAGGCGGGATTCCAGGTGTCCGCGTCGTTGCGAGACGGGGGATACGCCGGTCCCATCACACTGCTCGGTGATGAATCGGAGTTGCCGTACCAGCGCCCTCCTCTCTCCAAGGGGTACCTGACAGATTCGGACGAATCGGCCGTCGTGCTGCGCGGTCAGGAGTTCTACGACAAGCGTTCCATCTGCGTGCGCCCCGGAACTCGTGTTCGTGCGCTGTGTCTCGACAAGCAGCAGGTCGAACTCGCGGACGGTACGAGACTGGGATACGGCCACCTCGTCCTGGCCACTGGCGCACGTCCCCGGCAGATTGCAATCCCCGGGGTCGACCAGGAGGGTGTCGTCATGTTGCGCACCCGGTCTGACGCCGACAATCTGCGCGCACATCTCGATCAGTCGCGGCGCCTGGTCATTGTCGGGGCCGGTTTCATCGGCATGGAAGCTGCTTCCTGGGCTGCGCTCCACGGTCACCATGTGACGGTGATCGAAACCGCTGATCGCCCGTTGGCTAATAGCGTCTCGGCAGAGACATCGGGCTATCTCACCGATCTTCACCGCGACAACGGCGTTCGGATTCTATTGGGAGCAGCGGTATCTCGGTTCTGTGGCAGTGATGGGCAACTGACCGCGGTTGAACTCGACAACGGGGATATGATCGCGGCCGATCTCGTCCTGGTCGGGGTTGGCGCTGTTCCCAACGTCGAACTGGCCGCATCCGCAGGCTTGACCATTTGCGACCGGACTGGTGGTGTCCTGGTGAATCAGAATCTGCGCACGCAGGATGATCGCGTCAGTGCGATCGGCGACTGCGCCACGTATCCCAGTGTTCACGGGGCGGGGTTGGTGAGGTTGGAATCGGTGCAGAACGCAGTTGATCATGCGCGCCACGTGGCGGCGTTGCTCGTCGACGGCGGAGGTGAGGGATACCGGAGCGTCCCGTGGTTCTGGTCGAACCAGTACGACGCGAAGCTCCAGATTGCCGGCATCGGGGACCCCGACAATCAGTGTGTTGTCGTCGGTGACCCGGAGAATGGAACCTTCTCCGTGTTGCGTTTCGGCGACGTCGGACTCGTGGCCGTGGAATCCGTGAACAGGCCGACTGACCATATGGCCGCCCGCAAGATCCTGGCCGGCACACAGCGCCCCACCGTCGTGCAGGCTCACGCGGACGGCTTCCAGCTCAAGTCGTATTTGCGCGATGTACAGGAGAGTCGCTAGCTGTTGCGCTACGTCCGAGGTTGCGCTTCCGCGGCGGTGCAACCTCGGACACTCGTTCGGTGAGGTTGTATTGAGACACAGCGGTGGTGCTACGCCTGCATAAGCTGGGTGAAGCTGACCATCGTCACGCTGCTCACCAGTGGTTAACAGTGATTCACCCCCGTCGCGGCCCTCGCGTTGATATCTTTCGCGTGACGCTATGCGCCACCGCACAAGGTTCTCCGATAAGGAGAACCTCTACCGAAGGAGCTTTTGATGGGATCGATCACCGGCATTCTGGACGCCTTGCAACCTCAGATCCATGTCCTCCTCGGCTCGATGGACATCCTGCCCGGCATCCTGCTGAGCAGCATCGACTTCAGCAGTATTGATCTGTGATCGAGACGGTGCAGTAGGTCCTGGTCCAGCAAGTCCCGACCCCGGATCCACCGAAGTGGTGAGGGCCGCTCGGCCCTCACCACTTCGCGGTGTCACCCCCGGTTCAGCCGGCCCCATCCGACTTGTTGCGACGCCGCGTCGGTGCAACGTGGGAGACTGGTTCGGTGAGGTTGTATCGAGACACAGCGGTGGTGCTACGCCTGCATAAGCTGGGCGAAGCTGACCACATCGTCACGTTGCTCACCAACCAGTTCGGGTTGGTGCGTGCCGTGGCAAAAGGTGTCCGTAGAACCACCTCCAAGTTCGGTGCCAGGCTCGAGCCGTTTGCCCACGTCGACGTCCAACTATTGCCGGGCAGAAACCTGGACATCATCACGCAGGTACAGACGGTCGACGCCTTTGCCACCGACATCGTCGACGACTACAGCCGGTACACCACGGCGTGCGCGATCCTCGAGACTGCGGAGCGTCTGGCCGGCGAAGAACGTGCGCCGGCGCCGCAACTTCAACGACTCACTGTCGGCGCTTTGCGTGCCATCGCGGAACAGGGACGGCCCGTCGAGTTTGTTCTCGATGCTTTCTTGCTCCGAGCCATGGGCTACGCCGGGTGGGCGCCCGCCCTCGAAGAATGCGCCAAGTGCTCGGCTCCCGGCCCACACCGTGCGTTCCACGTCGCGGCCGGTGGAGCAGTGTGTACGTACTGCCGCCCACCTGGTTCGGCGACACCGTCGCCCGGTGTTCTTGATCTCATGGACGCCCTCGTGCGCGGTGAATGGGAGGGGACCGATGAGGCCCCTGCGTCCCTGCGAACCCAGGCCAGTGGCCTCGTCGCAGCCCATTTGCAATGGCATCTCGAGCGGCAATTGCGCACCTTGCCGCTTATCGAACGCTCCCGACCGCATGCGGCAGTCGAGGTTGCTGCGGCAGTGGGGCAGGATGGAACGCGTGATTCGACGACGCGAACCGCGCACTCTGCCTGACTCCTCCGCAGATCGGGTGATCCGGCCCCCGGACCCCCATCCCTCCGGAGCAAAACCGCCGATCCTGCAAACCGAACTGATCCCGCGCCACATCGCGCTGGTGATGGACGGCAACGGGCGCTGGGCGCAAGAACGCGGCCTGCCGCGAACAGCCGGCCACGAGCGCGGTGAAGCCGTATTGATGGACTCCGTCAACGGGTGCATCGAAATGGGCGTCGAGTGGCTCTCCGCGTACGCCTTCTCTACCGAGAACTGGAAGCGAAGCCCCGACGAGGTCCGTTTCCTCATGGGCTTCAACCGTGACGTCATCCGTCGCCGACGCGACGAGATGAACGAGATGGGTGTGCGGGTCCGCTGGGCCGGCCGTAAGCCGCGGTTGTGGGCGAGCGTCATCAAGGAACTCGAAATCGCCGAGGAACTCACCAAGAACAACACGGTGATGAACCTGACGATGTGCGTCAACTACGGCGGGCGAGCCGAAATCGCCGATGCCGTCAAGGAAATCGCCCGACGCGTCGCAGCCGGACAGATCAATCCCGAAAAGATCACCGAGGCAACGGTTGCCAAGTATCTCGACGAGCCCGACATGCCCGACGTCGATTTGTTCCTGCGTCCGTCGGGGGAGCAGCGGACGTCGAACTTCTTGATCTGGCAGTCCGCTTACGCCGAAATGGTGTACCAGGACAAGCTCTTCCCGGATTTCGACCGCCGTGACCTCTGGGCTGCGTGTGTTGAATACGCATCCCGTGACCGCCGATTCGGTGGCGTGAAATGACAGAGCGTGAAATGACAGGTGAAGACATGACCGAGACAACCGACAATGCCGCGCGATTACAGGAACGTGCTGCCGAAGCGCTGGCACATTTTGTGACCGTCGACGTAGCGGACGACGGATCATTGGGTTTCCAGTACTCCGGCGCCTTGTGCTCGGTCCAGGCGATGAACCTTTCCGAGGGCCTCGACGTGTTGTCGATGACCTGCGTGCTGGCGTGGGATCGCCCCGTCAGCGCTGCGCTGCACCGCAAGGTGGCCGAGCGCAATCGCACCATCCAGTTCGGATCGATTGCGGTGTTCGGGCACGGCAGCCTGGCTGATGTGATTCTGCGCTATACCTTTCCGGCGGCCGGGTTGGCCGACGAGGCGCTCACCACGATGCTGCTGTTGGCACTCACGGGAGCAGACACGGCCCGTCAGGGACTGCTTCCTTAAAGGGCAGCAGCGCAATCGCGGCAGGTACCGAAAATTTCGACTGTGTGACTGACCTCGGTGAAGCCGTTGTCGTCGGCGATGGTCTGCGACCACTGCTCGACGATCGGACCCTCGACCTCCACGGTGAACCCGCAGGTGCGGCAGACCAAATGGTGGTGATGGCCGGAAGAGCAACGGCGATAAACGGATTCGCCGCTGTCGGTGCGCAAAACATCGATAGTTCCGGCGTCGGAAAGTGCTTGCAGAGTTCGGTAGACGGTGGTCAGTCCGATGCCCTCGCCGCGCTTGCGCAGTTCGTCGTGAAGCTCCTGGGCCGACTTGAACTCGTCGATGTCGTCGAGCAGCGCGGAGATCGCGCTGCGCTGCTTGGTGGAGCGAATGCCGACGGTGGCAGTGCTGCGCTTGACTGCTGTCGGTCCGATGTTGTTCATGGCGGTGGTGATCATCCTTCTTCTGCGTGGGCGACGGCATCGACGACGATGTGAGCAAGGTGGTCGTCGGCCAGTCGGTAGAGAACTTCGCGGCCGTGACGTTCGCCGCGGACAACTCCGGCAGCTTTGAGGACGCGGAGATGCTGACTGATGAGCGGTTGAGTGACGCCGAGTGCGCCTACGAGTTCATGAACGCATCGCTGCGATTCCTGGAGTTGGAGCACGATGGCGATGCGCACGGGGGCGGCGAGGGCGCGCAGGATTTCGCCTGCTGCGGCCAGGGTTTCCTTCGGGGGGACTACCGCCGGCGGGATGGCGTCGAAGGGGCTGTGTGGGTGTCCGAGATCGGGATGATCCTTGGTGTTGTGGAGATCGCCGGTATCCGCAATGCTCACAGCGAGGCTCCTTCGAGGGATCTGTCACGACGTTCCGGTGTGGCCATCAGACCACACTATTGCAAATCACATTCATTTTGATATGCATAAGTACGCATGTCAACCGTGGCGCAAGGGCCACTTCTGCGGCCAGTTAGTCTAGGTAGGCAAAAAGCGCAGGAAAACCGTGCATCTATTACCCAGATGGAGAGCAATCCAGTGGCACCGAAGTCCAAGATCGAAGCCGTCGTCAATCTCGCCAAGCGGCGGGGCCTGGTCTACCCGTGCGGTGAGATCTACGGCGGTACAAAGTCCGCATGGGACTACGGCCCATTGGGTGTCGAGCTCAAGGACAACATCAAGCGTCAGTGGTGGCGCAACATGGTCACCAGCCGCGAAGACGTCGTCGGCCTCGACTCCTCCGTCATCCTGCCCCGCGAGGTGTGGGTTGCTTCCGGTCACGTCGGTGTCTTCAACGACCCGCTGGTCGAGTGCCTCAACTGCCACAAGCGTCACCGTCAGGATCACCTGCAGGAGGCGTACGCGGCTAAGAAGAAGATGGACAACCCGGACGACGTCACGATGGACCTCGTCGGTTGCCCCGATTGCGGCACCATCGGTCAGTGGACCGAACCGCGCGACTTCAACATGATGCTCAAGACGCACCTCGGCCCCGTCGAGACGGAAGAGGGCATGCATTACCTGCGTCCCGAAACCGCGCAGGGCATCTTCGTGAACTTCGCGAACGTACTGACAACGTCGCGCAAGAAGCCGCCTTTCGGCATCGGCCAGATCGGCAAGAGCTTCCGCAACGAGATCACGCCCGGCAACTTCATCTTCCGCACCCGCGAGTTCGAGCAGATGGAGATGGAATTCTTCGTCAAGCCCGGTGAAGATGACGAGTGGCACCAGTACTGGATCGACTACCGCATGGACTGGTACACCGGTCTCGGCATCAACCCGGAGAACCTGCGTCTGTACAAGCATGCGCAGGAGAAGCTTTCGCACTACTCCAAGGGCACAACCGACATCGAGTACCGCTTCCACTTCCAGGGCAGCGAATGGGGCGAGCTCGAAGGCATTGCGAACCGCACCGACTTCGATCTCTCGACGCACTCCAAGCATTCGGGCACGGATCTGAACTACTACGACCAGACGACCGGCGAGCGTTACACGCCGTACGTCATCGAGCCGGCAGCCGGCCTCACCCGTTCGCTGATGGCCTTCCTGGTCGACGCTTACACCGAGGACGAGGCGCCCAACGCCAAGGGTGGCGTCGACAAGCGCACCGTGCTGCGTCTGGACCGTCGCCTGGCTCCGGTCAAGGCTGCAGTGTTGCCGCTTTCGCGCAATGCAGATCTCACGCCGAAGGCGAAAGACCTTGCGGCGCAGCTGCGTCAGAACTGGAACGTCGAATTCGACGACGCCGGTGCTATCGGTCGCCGTTACCGTCGTCAGGACGAGATCGGTACACCGTTCTGCATCACGGTCGACTTCGACACCCTCGAAGACCATGCAGTCACCGTGCGTGAGCGCGATTCCATGGCACAGGAACGCGTCGCACTCGATCAGGTTGAAAGCTACCTGGCAGCACGTCTGATCGGCTCCTAGCAGTAGGTGTAATTCGGGCGGCCTTCCTCTTACCGAGGGAGGCCGCCCGTTTTCGTTTCCTGGCGTGGCGGGTCGAGGTGGCGCAGGATCGAAGTATGAGAAATCTGTCTGTGACCAACAGCGTGACTCTCGACGGCGTGATGCAAGCGCCCGGTGGACCCGAAGAGGACCGTCGCGGCGGCTTCGAACATGGCGGATGGGCAGCGCCGTTCAGTGATCTGGTGATGGCCCGAAAAATGGGGGAGGGCATCGCCGCGAAATCGGATCTGCTTTTCGGGCGGCGCACCTACGAGCAGTTTGCGTCGTATTGGCCTTTCCAGACAGGCAATCCGTTTACCGAGGTGCTCGACAACACCCGCAAGTACGTCGCGTCACGCACATTGACGGAACCGTTGCCGTGGAAGAACTCCACCCTCCTGCACGGCGACGCGGGCAATACGGTCGCGGCTTTGAAGGAAACTCCCGGCCCGAATGTGGTGATTCTCGGTAGTGGGGAACTGATTTCGGCTCTGGCGCGCCGCCGCCTCATCGACACCTACATACTGCTCATTCATCCGATGGTGCTCGGGACGGGACGAAAGTTGTTTCCCGACGGATCAGCTCTGGCTCAGTTCACCCTGACCGAAAGTGTCTCCACCACAACGGGAGTCATCATCGCGACGTATCAGCTGGTGTGAAGTACTCGACCTGCCATTTTTGCGTTCTTGATGCTTGGGCGCTGGTAGTGGTGACCCACGGAGGGTAAACGCGGATGGCGCGCTTGCCGCCCGTGAAATCCGTGGACACAACGCCGCGCTTGACCAGAACGTCGACGGGAAAGATGAAGTGCCCGAACTGCTCACCGTCGCTGACTCGCACGATGAATATCTCGACGCCGTCGCTGGTATCGAACGGGCGGATGGGCCCGGCGTCGGAACGACGCCACAGTGTCACGAACTGGCCGAGTTTGGTGGGCGTGGTCTTGGCGATTCGAAACACCGCGCTCGACCCGTCGACGGTCAGGGTATGCGCGCCGTATTCCGCACCCTCGGGTTCGGGAACGGGTGTGGAACAGTTGAATTCGCGCATGAATGCACACAACTCGAACGTCACGGGTGGAATGTCGCCGTTCTGTTGGAGTTGTGTGCATCCACGAATTGGCCTTACTTCTTGCCGAACTTGAGCTTCCACGGAACCAACGCCGACTCGATCTGAACGCTCAGGCTCATCTTCGAGACACCCTCGGTGCGCTCCTCGAAACGAATCGGAGTTTCAGCGATCTTCATGCCGCGCTGCACAACTCGGTAGTTCATCTCGACCTGGAATGCGTAACCGTTGCTCTGCACCGATTCCACGTCGATGTCACGCAAAGTCTTTGCATGCCATGCCTTGAATCCGGCAGTCGCGTCCTTGACATGTAGTCGCAGGATCGCGTTGACGTAGAAGTTGGCCCAGGCCGAAAGTGCCTTGCGGTGCCACGGCCAGTCTCCGGCGACTGCGCCGCCCTCGACGTAGCGTGAACCGAGCACCACAGCAGCGTCAGTTGTGGTGAGGATCTCGATCATCGAGGGGATTACCTCGGACGGATGCGAGAGATCGGCGTCCATTTGAATGACGATGTCCGCATTTTCGGCGAGCGCGCGCGTCATTCCGGCGACGTAGGCGCGGCCGAGTCCGTCCTTGACGGTGCGATGCAGAACACCCACCGGGATGGGTCCGTCGATGCCCAATTTGTCAGCAACCTCGCCCGTTCCATCGGGCGAGTTGTCGTCCACCACGAGGACATGCAGGTTCGGGATCTTCAACGCGGCAAGGCGATCGACGAGCTTGGGCAGGTTCTCACGCTCGTTGTACGTCGGTACAACCACGGTTATCTGCGGGGCAACGCTGTTCATAACACCTTCGTATGATCTGTGATCCCGACTTGCCGGATGGAGCGTACGACGAGGTCGGTCGCGAACAAAGTCAGAATTTTACTACCTCGATAGCTGGCCTCAGAACCGGCCGCCGCCGCCACCTCCACGACTGCCTCGTCCGCCGCCCCCGCCACTGAACCCGCCGCCGCCGAAACCGCCGCCTCGACCGCTACTGCTCGGGCCGCCGTACGACCGCGGACCGCCGCCTCCACCGCGCAAAACACTGTTGATCAGAATTCCGCCGAGGATCGCGCCGGCAGCGTTGTTGCCACCACCCCCGCCGCGGGGACGCTGGTTCGCTTCCCACGCGCTGACGTCGTTCTGAGCGGCACGCAGAGCGTGTGTGGCCAACGTGGTCGCGGCCTGCGCATGTTGCAGAGCCGTCGATGGATCGGAGGCCTGCAACTGCTGAGCGGCTTGCAGGTGGCGCTGAGCCTCGGCGTAGCGGGTCCGTGCCTCGGCGCCGATAGCACCGCGACGGGTATTGAGGAAGTCGCCGGCAGCGGTGATCTGGGCCTGCGCAGCCAGGATGTCTTGCGCGAGCCGCTGCTGCGCACGTTCGAGTTGCTGCTTCTGCTCCTGAGCCGCTGCGAGAAGTGCGTCCAACTGTGCGTCGGCCGCCACGACTTGATTGAAGGCGCCGAGGGGATCGCTGTCCTTCGACGCCTGAGCGTGAGCGAGTGCTGCTTGCGCGGCAGACTTCGCTGTGGCCAACTGCTCGCCGCCCTGCGCCAGATACGAATCCGCAGCCGTGATTCCCTGCTGCACGTCTTCCATGGCGGCCGGCAAGGTTGCGATGGCATTGCGGATGTCGTCGGCCGCGTGATCCACACCGTCGAGCAGTTTTCGTGCTTGATCCAATGCGGCCTCCGCAGTCCGGATCGCTGTCACAGCGCCGCCCTGCTTGCCGGCCGGCAAGGCAACGGCGTCGCGACCCGCTTCGATGTATTGCTCGGCAAGGGTCAGGCGTTCAGCGGCCATGGTCACGTTGCCGACCACCGGCGCCAGCGTCGGAGCGGGGAACTGGCTCTTGAGCGTGGTCAGGACGGCCTCGGACTCGGGCAGACGGACACTGAGTGCCACGACGCTCTGCGTCAATGCGTCCAACCTCGCGGGTGCATTGATGAGGAGGTCACGCATCGCGTCGAACTCTTCGACCCGCGCTTCCAGTTCCTGATCGGCACGTCCACAGGACGAAATGATGTCGATCAGCATCTGACGCCGCTGCTCCGGTGACTCCGGGATGGCGTCGTCAAGCTTCTGCCTGATGCCGAAGGCCCCGGCGAGGGTCGACCTGGCTTTGTCGAACGCCTGGGCAAAAGGTGCGATGGCGGCGTCACCGAATTCGCTCCGTGCGAGTTCGAGTTCTTCCTGGCTAGCCGAGATCGCATTGTCGGTCTCGACGAGAATCGCCTTGGCCCGCTCGTCGAGCGTCGGCAAGGGAAGTGCATTCAGTCCGGCAATGTCATCAGGCGCGATGTGCTTGGCGGCCTCGAGGCTTGCCTTGTTGTGGTCGTTCTTGCGTTTGCGTGAGTACAGAACCACGCCGCCGGTTCCGACGATCACCGCACCACCGGCCATGAGGAGTGTGCTCGCAGACATGCCGCCGCTCTTGGAGTTCGCGTCGCCGAGGGCACCGGCAGTGGCTATCGCGGCGCCGGCCCAATCGCCGTCGGCGAGAGCCGGTTCCAAGGCGTCGCCTGTGATGGAGTCGATGTCGGATTGTGTGATGTTCTTCAAACCCGGTGGAACATCGAGGTAGTAGGCGCGTTCCGTTGTCGCAACCGCGAGCAGCACTGTGTTCGCGTTGTTCAGCGTCGACTTCGTAATCGTCTGTTCGGCCCAGGCTTGACCGCCCATCTCGTTGAAATCGGGAACGAACGCGACCCACAGATCGATCTGATGGTCTTCGCTGAGTTGGTCGATCGCAGTCTGGATGTCGTTCTTCTGCCCACTGTTCAACACGCCGGACGTATCGGTGATCTGGTTGGGAAGCACCAACGGCGGATCTGCCGACGCGGCGGCCGGGCTGAAAATCAGCGCGAGAATCGCGAAGAGTGCCGCGACGACTGACATGGCGCCCCAACGACGAATCGGGCGAAGATACGCCCGGCCGCGGTCTGTCGGGGACGACTGCTCGATGTGTGCTGCGAAGGCCATGACGCAAATCTAACCGTTGTGGCGAGTCGGCAGCGCAGGTGACCGATGCGAACTGGCACAATTGCGGGAGTGAAACCAGCTTTCGGCAACCGCTCCCGCAACTCCACGTCCTCACGGGCTGGTGGCGGCTTCGGCGAGGGTTTGGCGCGATGGACCCGACGGTTCATTGCCGGGGCCATCCTCATGACGTTTGTTCTGATCGGTGGGACCGCGACTCGGGTGTGGCAGGTTGCGCGAATCGACGACACCACCCCCGCCGACGCGATTGTCGTTCTCGGGGCGGCCCAGTATTCGGGAACTCCGTCGTCGGTATTCGAAGCGCGGCTCGAGCAGGCGTACAAGCTGTACAAGCGCGGCGTCGCCCCCCAGATCATTACCGTCGGGGGCAAACAGGAAGGCGACGAGTACACCGAAGCTGCCTCCGGCAAGATGTATCTGAGCGACCGGGGGATACCGTCCAGCGCGATCACCGCAGTCGAAACGGGTTCCGACACTCTGCTCAGTATCGACGCCGTCAGTTCCGAAATGGCTTCACAAGGAATCAATTCCGCAGTTCTGGTCAGTGACCCTTGGCATTCGCTACGCACCCGAACGATGGCCCGCGACACCGGCCTCGAGGCCTGGACAGCTCCTACCCGGCAAGGCCCCGCCGTGTTCACCCGCGAATCCCAACTGCACGGAATCGCCCGCGAAACCGGCGCACTGCTCTGGTACCAGCTCACGCACTTCTCCGCTGACTTCCCCTACACGGCAGGGCAATAGGAGCATCCATCATGACGGCACACACCACGTACGGCGGCGGAACCTACTCCGAGCACGATCTGGAACGTCGCGTCGTCGAAGCTCCGAAACGAGCAGGATTGCCGGGCTCGCAGATTCCTGCGGCGCAACACCGTTCGGACTTCTCGCGTGACCGCGCCCGTGTGCAGCATTCCGCGGCGCTACGACGCCTCGCCGACAAAACGCAGGTCGTCGGTCCTCGCGACGGCGACACCCCACGTACCAGGCTGACGCACTCGATGGAAGTTGCCCAGATCGGCCGCGGAATCGCCGATGGACTCGGTTGTGATCCTGACCTCGTCGACCTCGCAGGTTTGGCCCACGACATCGGGCATCCGCCGTACGGCCACAATGGTGAGAAGGCGCTCGACGAAGTCGCTCACAATTGCGGCGGTTTCGAAGGAAACGCCCAGAACCTGCGCATTCTCACCAGCCTCGAACCTAAAATTCTGCGACCCGACGGGTTCAGCGCCGGCCTCAACCTCACCCGCGCGGCCCTCGACGCCGCGATCAAATATCCGTGGACGAGGCCCGAACCCGGAGCCAAATTCGGTGCCTACGACGACGATGCCGACGTGTTGGCCTGGGTACGCGAAGGCGCTCCCGAGCGTCGGCAAGCATTGGAAGCCCAGGTCATGGACTGGGCGGACGACGTCGCCTATTCAGTGCACGACGTCGAGGACGGCGTGATTGCCGGCCGGATCGACTTACGTTCACTGGCCGATCCGATCGAACAGCGGGCTCTCGCCGAATTGGGTGCGTCGGAGTTTCGGGGCCTCGTCGTCGACGATCTGATCGAAGCGGCGCAACGATTGTCGGAACTGCCGGTAGTCCAGGGCGTCGGCAGCTACGACGGGACCCTGCACAGTTCCGTCGCGCTGAAGAACCTGACCAGTGAACTGGTCGGACGCTTCGCGACAGCGGCCATCGCCGAGACTCGGTTGACCAACGGGGACCGCCCGCTCGCTCGCTACCAAGCCGATCTCGATGTTCCCGAAGCCGTTGCATCGGAAGTGGCTTTGCTCAAAACCGTTGCGCTGTATTACGTCATGTCCGACGCCGGTCACAAAGCACGCCAAGACCGTCAACGTGACCGAGTCCACCGAGTCGCGGAATGGCTACTGGCAACTGCGCCGGCGGGATTGGACCCGATCCTGGTTCCGGCTTGGGAACGCGCCGACAACGACAGTGCCCGCACCCGAGTGGTCGTGGATCAGATTGCGTCGTACACGGAGAGCCGCCTCGAGCGCGTCGACAAAGCCAGCCTCGGCGCACAAGCAAGCTGGGGCTGACGCTTCAGCAGGTGATGAAGCTGCTCGGATCGGTGGACTTGTCCAGCCACTTGCCGTAGGCATCGCCGCCGGCGTCGTCAACGTCGGCGCAGATCTCGTCACGTGATTTTCCGGAAGGCAGAAATACCGCGTAGATTGCCGTGCCCGAGTCCGAAACCTGGCGCAACGACGGGCAGGACTGGTCGGTGCGTAGGTACTGCGAACCCGGAAACATGTCGAGATAACGTTGGATGTCGTTCGCATACGTTGCCGGATCAGTGGCATTGGCCAGCACGACAATTCCGGAACCGTTGCACGACGGAACCGTCATCGGCTTACTCAATCCGAGATCGCCGGATCGGGCGCTCGGCCTCGTGGTGGTGCTTCGTGCCTTGGACGTTGTGGTTTGCAGATCGGCCGTCGGCAGGACTTCGAGATTCGGTGTCTTCACATCCACCTCGAGCGGCGTCGGCTGTGGTGGGGTCGTTGCTGATAGCGGCGCGATCGCGATTGGTGATTCGGTACCGGGCCGCGTCATTACCCAGGCCGTAGTACCGCCCGCCGCGAGTAGGAGCGCTGCCGCTGCCGCGCCGAGAATGATCGGCATCCGGTTCTTCCTCGCCTCGACCGGAGGCCCGTAGTGCTGCATCTGCCCGTGATGTTGCTGGTCGATCATGGTGGGGGACGGGGGCGAAACGATCGTCGACTGGAGGCCGAAAGTGCGAGCAGACTGTGCCGACGTCAACAGTGCCTGCTGAGCCTCGCGAGCAAGGTCGCCCGTCGTCGCGTAGCGCTGGGCGGGATCCTTGGCCATTCCGCGAGCGATGATGGCGTCGAACAGCGGTGGTAGTGCCGGAATGGTGAGCGTGGGACGCGGCGGCGGTGCGTTGAGGTGTGAATTGACGAGATGCTCGATGCTCGACGTATTGAAAGGTGTTGTTCCCGTCAGGGATTGGTAGAGAACGCACGCCAAGGCATAGACGTCGGCGGCGGCAGTCGGAGCTTGGATTCCGAAACGCTCCGGCGCCATGTACGCGTACGAACCGATAGCGCTGCCCTCAGTGGTGATCTTGGTATCGGTATGGGAGTACGCGATCCCGAAGTCGACCAGGTACGCGAACCCCGCGCCGGTGAGAATGATGTTGTCAGGTTTGACGTCGCGATGGATCAGTCCGTTGGCGTGGGCAGCGTCGAGTCCTGCGGCAATCTGCGAGACGATGTCGACGGCCCGTGCCGGTTCGAGTTTGCCGAATTGTGCCAGCTCCGCACGCAAGGTGTGGCCGTCCACGAGTCGCATGTCGATATACAGAACGCCGTCGATCTCACCCCAGTCATGGACGGGAATGACGTGCGGCTCGTTCAGTGCCGCAGTAAGGCGTGATTCTCGCCGAAAGCGAGCCTGGAAGGACGGGTCGGCAGCAAGTTCGCGATGGAGCAATTTGAGGGCGACAAGGCGGTCCTTCGATGTGTCGTACGCCTCGTAGACCTCACCCATGCCGCCGCGACCGAGCAGTCGCCGCAACTCGTAGACGCCGAATCGGGTACCTGACCGCCCATCAGGTGAGTTCGGGGCGTTTCCAGTCATCGGCGGTCCTGTCGTCCTGTTCGGCTGGTCGTGTTCGGCTCGTCCTGTTCAGGACGGGCCACCAACATATCCTTCTCGGTTACAGATCCTTGTCAGCCGCGGGCGGTGGACCGCCTAGACTGGCAGACGTGGCGGGCCGAATTTCTGACAGAGACATCGCGGCCATTCGCGAACGCACACGAATCGAAGACATCGTCGGTGAGTACGTCTCACTCAAGCGCGCCGGCGGAGATTCCATCAAAGGCCTGTGCCCGTTCCACGACGAGAAGTCACCGTCGTTCCACGTGCGTCCCAACCACGGGCTCTACCACTGCTTCGGATGCGGTGAGGGCGGCGACGTCTACTCCTTCCTCCAGAAGATGGATCACATCAGTTTTGTCGAGGCCGTCGAACAGTTGGCCGACCGACTGAACTACTCGATTTCCTACGAGGGCGGCGGTCCCTCGGTGCAGCGCGATCGCGGGACGCGCGCACGATTGATCGCAGCCAATGCGGCAGCTCAGGAGTTCTACGCTGCCCGGTTGAAGGAACCTGACGCGCAAGCCGCGCGCGACTATCTCACCGAACGCAATTTCGACGGTGCGGCTGCCCTGCAATTCGGCTGCGGCTACGCGCCCGACGGCTGGGACATTCTTACAAAACACTTGATGGCCAAGGGATTCGAGTTCAAAGAGCTCGAAGCAGCCGGCCTGTCCAAGGAAGGTCGGCGCGGCCCGATCGACCGATTCCATCGTCGTCTACTGTGGCCCATCCGCAGTGTCGCCGGCGACGTCATCGGCTTCGGTGCCCGTAAACTTTTCGACGACGACACCATGCCGGGTAAGTACGTCAACACCCCGGAAACCATCCTGTACAAGAAGTCTCAGGTCTTGTTCGGTCTCGACCTCGCTAAACGTGATATCGCCAAGGGGCACCAGGCCGTCGTCGTCGAGGGATACACCGACGTCATGGCGATGCACTTGGCCGGCGTCAAGACCGCCGTCGCATCGTGTGGCACTGCATTCGGTGAGGAGCATCTTGCGATGCTGCGCCGACTCCTGATGGACGACAGCTACTTTCGCGGCGAGATCATCTACACCTTCGACGGCGACGCTGCGGGACAAGCTGCCGCGATGAAGGCCTTCGAGGGCGATCAGAAGATGGCCGGGCAGACCTTTGTCGCCGTCGCGCCGGACGGGATGGACCCTTGCGATCTCCGTCTCGCATCCGGTGACGCGGCCGTCCGTGACCTTGTGGCGCGCCGCACCCCGATGTTCGAATTCGTCGTCAAATCCATACTCACCGAACATGACCTCGAGACCGCCGAAGGTCGCGTCGAGGCCTTGCGTCGAACTGTTCCCGTCGTCGCGCAGATCAAGGAATCGACACTGCGGGACAGCTACGCGAACCTGCTGTGCGGGTGGGTCGGTTGGGACGATCTTCCGTCCGTGCGCCGACGCGTACGTGACGAAGCTCGCAAACGTGCCGCCATGCGCGGTTCGTCGCCGGCGCCCAAGCGTCGCCAAGTTGTCGAAGAACCGAGCGACGACGCTTTGGCGCTGCCGATCGGCATTTCCAGGCCTCGCCCCAATGACCCGGCACTGTCTACCCAGCGGGCCGTCCTGAAGGCGGCCCTGCAGTACCCAGGGATCGCCGGAACAGTATTCGACTCCCTGCCTGCCGAAACGTTCACGCATCCGGCCTACGTGGCAATCAGGCAATCAATGGCCGACGTCGGCGGAACCAGCAAGGGTCTTGGCGGCGCCGAATGGATCGACGTCGTCACCAAGGGCGTCAACGACGTGACGGTTGCCTCGGTGATCTCGGAATTGGCCGTCGAACCGATGCCCTGTGACGAAGAGACAGTTCCGCGGTACATCACCGGCGTGCTTGCGAGACTGCAGGAAGCCTGGGTCGGCGAACAGGTCGCGGACCTCAAATCGAAGCTTCAACGTATCTCGCCGGCCGCAGCGCCTGAGGAATACAACTCGCTGTTCGGCGACCTCGTCGCACTCGAGCAGTATCGCCGACAACTGCGTGAACAAGCTGTCGGCGATACCAGCGCCGGATTGCCCGGCTGAGCTAGCGGTTCTTCTTCAACTGGTCGTGGGGGACCAGGATCGTTGTTTCCTCGTTGAGCGGCTTCATGGGCTCGAGCTTCGGCTGCGTGCTCAATGAGTCCGCCAACTTCTGACGCGACGCGTCCAGCACCTTCTTGGTGGCCGGACTGGTCGCCACCGCCTTGGCTGCCCGGCTGATCTGTTCGTATCGTGCGCGGCCTGCCTTCGTTCCCAGGACGTACCCAGCTGCAACACCGATCAACAAACGCATCATTCCCGCTTCCCTCCAGCACCGATCGTCCTGTGTCCATCCTGCCTGATGACTCGCTGGGCAGGCGATTTGGTACTTCGGCGATGCGTTCGCTACAGTTTCTCAGGCAACGCCGAAACGGGCGCTGCAAGCAAGATAATCCCCTGTAGCTCAATTGGCAGAGCTTCCGACTGTTAATCGGACGGTTACTGGTTCGAGTCCAGTCGGGGGAGCGTGCAACCCCCATTCGGAGTAATCCGGGTGGGGGTTTTTCGTTTTTTCTGTGTGCTGAACAGGCTTGCGATGGTTGCTGGACTGCCGTATTGGTACTTCGGCGATGCATTGGGTAATGTTGCTGTCGGCAACGTCGTGATCGGCGCTGCCGGCAAGATAATCCCCTGTAGCTCAATTGGCAGAGCTTCCGACTGTTAATCGGACGGTTACTGGTTCGAGTCCAGTCGGGGGAGCGCAACGAAGATGTCCCTGATCCGCAATCGCGGGTCGGGGACATTTTTGTTGTCCGAGCTGAATTGAGGCCGAGGCGAGCCAGAGTGCGAAAAGTGCTTCGCCCGTGGTGAATCGAGAGAAAGAAAAGCCCCGACGCAGTGATGCGCCGGGGCTTGACTTGAAAAGAACGACTACTTCGCTGCGCGGTCCGAGGGCTCGAACAGGCGCACGATGTGGGCCGGGTTGATGTAGTAGACCCCGTTGGGGGAGTGGAGGACCAACGTGTCCTCCGTGAAGTCCTTGACGGTGCCGTTGAGCTTCGCGCCATCGGACATGATGATGCGGATAGTGGCCTTGGAGTTCTTGAATTCAGAGAGTGCAAGCTTCATGTGATGATCCTGTTCCGTGGGGTGTGCTCTCCAACGGTATCGGGTTCACGCACTAATGCCGACCAAGTCCATATCTCGTGCACTCATGTGAGGTGGACCAGTCACAACCTGCCCGGTTGTGATGTGCGTCGGATGGGCCGGTAACATTCGGACGCGCCGAGATGCAGTGTATTTCGGATGGGGCGGTAGCTCAGTCGGTTAGAGCCGTGGACTCATAATCCATTGGTCGTGGGTTCGAGCCCCACCCGCCCCACTTCCTCTGCGCGATCCTGAAGGATTTCACTCGCTCAGCGAACGAAATCCTTCACAATCGCGCCGCGCTGGCGTTAGCCCAGCGAGAAGGACAGGGGCTCCCGTGCCTCCGCCTCGGAGTACGTCAACCCACCGCGGTGGGAGACCTCGACCTCGTAAAACTCACTGCCTGCCAGTACACCTTTGATGGTGAACGGCAGGACGCACTCGCCGCTGGACCTGTCTCCACTTTCGAGTCTGCCAGTGGCGAGCGTCTTGCCATTCCCGTTGGTTACCTTCACCTCGGTACCGGAATGAATGTCGTCATAGCCGCCATCGCCGACGCAGCCGGAGCCGGTTGAACTCGAGTCGCTGGAGTCCAAGCTCATGGTTCCCGTCATCGTGAACGCGCTTGGTGCGTTTGCCTTGCCGATCAGCGCGATTGCACCGAACACTGCACCGGCGATCGCGAGGGCGCCCACCGCACCCGTCACAACCCAGACCACAGGGTGCGTCGGACGTGGGACCGAGGCGGCGCCGTGGCCGAGGCCGAGGTTATAGCCGTCGTGCCACGCATGGTCGACGTTCGAATCGGGCTGGAAAGGCGGCGGAGGCTGCGTCATACCTACATAGTTCTCGAATTCTCGACCAACCGTTACGTCTTTTGTCCGATTGGTATAGATACTCGGCTCGACTACGCAGCCCCGCGATCCTGAAGGATTTCACTCGCTCAGCGAACGAAATCCTTCACGATCACGAGAGCTCCGAACTAGGTCGAGTAGTCGCGCAGCGTGAACACGAATCCGACTGCAATCGTCACTACAGCGACGATGTAGACCGTGATCCGCAACCACACCGGCCCGACGTAACTGACTGTGATCGCTGCAGCGAGGGCAACGATGATCATGACCACGCCGTAGGCCGGTGTGCGTTGCGGATGTTCCCCGTGCCGATCCCCGGGACTGCCCATCATCAAAGTCTGCTCCGCATCGGACGGTGCGCGCAATGGCTGGAGCGAGCGGTCCGACAACCTGGTTGTCCCACTCAGTGGGTCATCCCAGGTTTGGGCGCCACGCCGAAAGTCCAGCTCAATAGCGCGTCTGACCTGCGAATCTAAATCTTTCGTTAGAACACGTTCCAATTTCGATCATTTGTGGCTATGGTCACAAAGAAAGATGCGGGTGTGCGAATGAAAGGTGAAGTGACGTGAAGACCAAGGGTGCAATCCTGTGGGGCCTGGGCGAGAAGTGGTCCGTCGAGGAGATTGAGATCGGCGAGCCGGTAGCCGGTGAAGTCCAGATCCGCATGGAAGCGGCCGGAATGTGCCACTCCGACCACCACATCGTCACCGGCGCAACGCCGATGGCGTCGTTCCCCGCAATGGGTGGACACGAAGGTTCCGGTGTCATCACCAAGGTCGGCGCCGAGGTCCACGGCCTCGAGGTCGGCGACCACGTGGTCCTGTCCTTCATCCCCGCGTGTGGAACCTGTCCGGCATGTTCGGGCGGACACCAGAATCTCTGCGACCTCGGCATGGGACTCCTCAGTGGCCAGGCGATCAGTGACGGCACGTACCGAATCCAGGCTCGCGGCGAGAACGTGATCCCGATGTGCCTGCTCGGAACGTTCTCTCCGTACATGGTCGTCAACCAGTCGTCCGTCGTGAAGATCGACAGGGACATTCCGTTCGAGGTTGCCGCACTGGTCGGTTGCGGCGTTCCTACCGGTTGGGGATCGGCAACACACGTAGCCGACGTCAAGCCCGGTGAAGACGTTGTCATCATGGGTGTCGGCGGTGTTGGCATCAGTGCACTTCAGGGCGCTGTGGCCTCCGGTGCACGCAAGATCTTCGCCATCGATCCGGTGCCGTGGAAGCGCGAGCAGGCCCTCAAGTTCGGTGCCACGCACGCCTACGAAAGTGCTGCGGCCGCAATCGAACCGATCATCAACGAAACCCACGGTCGGATGGCTCAGAAGGTCATCATCACCGTCGGTGAGATGAAGGGCGAGTACGTCGAAGAGGCCATGATCCTGACCGCCAAGGCCGGCCGCTGCGTCGTCACCGCCATGGGTCACCTCACGGACATGGACGTCAAGCTCAACCTGTTCCTGATGTCCATGCTGCAGAAGGATCTTCAGGGCAACATCTTCGGCGGCGGCAACGCCCGTCAGGACGTTCCGAACCTCCTTGCGATGTACAAGGCAGGCAAGCTCAACCTCGACGACATGATCACTCGGACCTACAGCCTCGAAGAGGTTAACGAGGGATACCAGGACATGCTGGACGGCAAGAACATCCGTGGCGTCATCCGCTACACCGAAGCTGACTGGTGATCAGTTAACTGAATCCATGGGCCAGTAGTCTGATCGAGTGCACAGTCTTGACGTAATCGATCAGTGGCCCGTCGACCATGCGGCAGCGGTCGTTCTCTCGGGAAAGAATTCCGACGAGGGCGGCCGCTTTCGTGCGTTCCACGGCGATCAGCATCGGGTCTTTCCGTTGGCGTCGGTGACAAAACTGTTGTGTGCGTACGCAATTCTTGTTGCCGTCGAAGAAGGTGCTGTCGAGCTTGATCAGCCGGCAGGTCCCGATGGTTCCACCGTTCGCCATCTGCTCGCGCACGCGTCGGGATTGGCGTTCGGGGAGCGGAAGGTCCAGGCGCCCGTCGCGTCGAAGCGCATCTATTCGAGTGCGGGGTTCGAGGTGCTCGCCGAATTGATCGAGAGCGAGACGTCGATACCTTTTGCCGACTATCTAGCCGAGGCCGTCTTTGAACCGTTGCAGATGCGCACCGCAGAATTGGTGGGGCCTGCGGGGCACGGAGCCCAGGCGTCAGCCGAGGATCTGTCGAAGTTCGCTGCAGAGCTACTCGCTCCGACGCTGATTTCGCCGCAGACGCACAAAGCGGCGACTTCGGTCCAGTTTCCCGGCTTGAACGGAATTTTGCCGGGATACGGCTCCCAGCGCCCCAATGACTGGGGTTTGGGTTTCGAGATCCGCGGTCACAAGAATCCGCACTGGACCGGTCTGGAGAACTCCGAGGCTACCTACGGTCACTTCGGCCAGTCGGGAACCTTCTTGTGGGTTGATCCGAGTATCGACACGGCGTGCGTCGTTCTTACCGATCGACCATTTGGGGACTGGGCCAAGCCGTTATGGACCGAGGTGTCCGATCACGTAATAGCGGGGAAATAGCAGACAAATAGGTAACAATTTTCTCCCGTTTCACTAGCGCAACACAGGCAACACAGGCACACTGTTCAATCGAGCCTGCTTCACAAACTCGGCAGAGGTCGTTGGGGAAGACGTCCCTCGTCGAAGCAGGAGGCTCGTGTGCAATCGAATCACCTCGCGGATCTGACGGCTGGTGTGGTCTACATCCACTCGTCACCCGCTGCGTTATGCCCGCACGTGGACTGGGCTTTGTCCGCCACGTTGGCGAGTCCTGCCAAGCTGAGATGGACTTCTCAGCCGGCAGACAACGGACTGCTTCGTGCAACAACGGATTGGTCCGGTCCCGTCGGAACCGGTGCAAGACTGGTTGATTCGTTGCGCGTGTGGCCGATGCTCAGATTCGAGGTCACCGAGGATGCAAGCTGCGGGGTGGACGGCGAACGCTACAGCCATGTACCCGGGCTCGGGCTGTGGCGGGGTTCCACCAGTGCAAACGGTGATGTGATGGTCGGCGAGATGCGACTGAGATCCATCATGAAAGCGGGCGGCGACATCGTGGCCGAGATCGATCGCGCGATGGGCGCGCCCTGGGATGAAGAGTTGGAACCGTACCGAAGCTCCGGTGAGGGCGCAGAAGTGATGTGGCTACACCGTCGAGTGAGCTGATGTGAACGTGGAGGGCGGGCCGCTGATCAGCGGCCCGCCCTCCACGTTTCTCACAACGGAATGTTCTTGTGGGTTCCGCGTACGTTCGGTGCCGCAGCAAGAGCCGCCGTGACGATACTGCGAGTCTTGGCGGGATCGATTTCCCGGTCGACCACACCGATTTCGACGGCCCGATCCACGCCACCGGCAATGGCTTCGTGCTCGGCTGCGAGTCGATCGTGCAAGGCCTCACGCTCGTCGTCGGGTGTGGCGGCCAGGGCACGCTTGTGCAGGATCCCCACAGCGGCCTTGGCTCCCATGACAGCAACTTCGGAATTCGGCCACGCGAATACGGCCGTTGCGCCGAGTGCACGAGAATTCATCGCGATGTAGGCCCCGCCGTAGATCTTTCGGGTCACCACGGTGACGCGGGGAACGGTGGCTTCGGCGAAGGCGTGCAACAGTTTCGCGCCCCGTCGGACGACGCCTTCCCATTCCATCGACACACCCGGCAGGTAGCCGGGGACATCAACGACAACCACCAGCGGAACTCCGAATGCGTTGCACAAGCGCACGAATCGTGCCGACTTCTCCGCACTCTCGGAATTGAGGCATCCGCCCAGACGAAGCGGATTGTTGGCGATGACGCCGACAGTGCGGCCCGCCATCCGGCCGAATCCGGTCACGATGCTGCGGGCGTAATTTCCTTGCAGCTCTTCGAAACTCGACTCGCCCTCGACGTTGTCGAGTAGTTCGTGGACGATCGGCCGCACGTCGTAGGCGCGTTTCGCCGACGCCGGCATCATGGCCCGCAGATCGGAATCGCCGAGTTCGGCAGCACGCTGATCGAACGTGCCCTGCTCGCAGAGCATGGAGACGAGTCGTCGGGCGCGGTGCAGGGCATCGGACTCGTCGTGCGCGGCAATGTGTGCGACACCGGACTTCTTTGTGTGGGTGTCGGGTCCGCCGAGCGAGATCATGTCGACCTGTTCGCCGGTGACGCTACGTACGACGTCGGGGCCGGTGACAAAAACACGACCTTCGGGCGCCATGATGACCACGTCGGTCAGTGCGGGACCGTAGGCGGCTCCGCCGGCGGCAAAGCCCAGAACTACAGAGATTTGGGGGACAAGGCCCGACGCGCGGACCATCGCCTCGAAAACAAGTCCGACGGCATGGAGGGCTTCGACGCCCTCGGCCAGGCGGGCGCCACCGGAATGCCAGAGGCCCACGATGGGAGTCTGCTCGTCGATGGCGGTATTGATCGCGCTGACAAGATGCTTGCACCCATCGACACCCATAGCGCCGCCCATGACGGTGGCATCCGAGCAGTAGGCGATGGTGCGAATACCGTCGATCATTCCGGATGCCGCGAGTACACCGGATTTGTCACGAGGGTGGAGAGGAACGGTAGTTCCCGGATCGAACAGATTCTCCAGGCGCGCAAGGGGATCGCGTGGGTCTGTCGACGATTCGGACTTTGTCACGGGGGCCAGAATGGTCATCGCGTCCTCCTTCAATTACGTGCCTTCGGGTTAATTGCCGATCGGTGTGCCCGCGGGCGACGCTGTGTTCTTTGGCGTCACCCGCGGACAGGTACAACGACTGGCTATGCCCGGCCGAAAGCGAGCGCAACATTGTGCCCACCGAAACCGAACGAGTTGTTCAGTGCGAAATCGAAGCTGCCGGTTCGGGCTTCGCCCTTGACGACATCGAGATCGATCTCTGGATCCTGGTTGTCGAGATTGAGCGTCGGCGGAATGATTCCGTCGCGCACAGCCAGAACCGTCAGGACGGATTCGAGTGCGCCGACAGCGCCGATCGAATGTCCCAGCGCGGATTTCGGTCCGTACACCGCAGCGTGAGTGCCCACTGCGGCATTGATTGCTGCAGCCTCTGCGATGTCGCCGATCGGCGTCGCAGTGGCATGAGCATTGATGTGCTTGATATCCGACTTGGTCAGACCGGCCATCTCGATCGCGCGAGTCATCGCTCGCGCCGCGCCCAGCCCTTCGGGATGTGGTGCCACGATGTGATAGCCGTCGGAGGTGATTCCGGTGCCCAACAGGCGGGCATGAATCGTAGCCCCGCGTGCCTTGGCATGTTCCTCGGTTTCGAGGATCATCAGAGCGCCAGCCTCACCGAACACAAAACCGTCGCGGTCCTTGTCGAACGGACGTGAAGCCGCAGTCGGGTTCTCGTTGTTGGTGCTCATCGCGCGCATCATGGCAAAGCTTGCGATGGGAACGGCGTCGATGAAACTCTCGACACCGCCGGCCACCACCATGTCCACGTCACCCATGACCAGCATGCGGTGAGCGTGAGCGATAGCTTCGGAACCGGACGAGCAGGCGGAGACGGGAGTGATGACGCCACCCCGGGCGCCGAGCTCCAGTCCCACCGTCGCAGCCGGCCCGTTCGGCATGACCATCTGCACCGCGAACGGAGACACCTTGCGGTATCCGCCCTCACGGAGCTTGTCGACGGCATTGATCAGTGTGTCGCCGCCGCCGAGTCCGGTGCCGATGACAACCGCGAGGCGGTCCTGATCGACCTCGGGACTACCGGCATTGCTCCACACTGTGCGGCCGAGGGTGAGCGCGAGTCGCTCGACCCAGCTCATCCGTCGGATTTCAACTCGCGAGAGGCCCTCGTCCGGTGAAACTTTGAGGTGCCCGCCGATGCGAATCGGAAGGTCGAATTCTTCGATGAACGGGTCGTCGAGGACTCCGATGCCGCTTTCGCCGGCGAGCAGTGCCTTCCACGTGCCATCCACATCACCAGCTACCGACGTCGAAGTCGCGAGGCTCGTGACTACGATGTCGGGAAATTTCCCCCTGCGGGTAGAAGCGGAAGTCACGGTCGGCTCACTCTGCGTTCTTGGCTTCGGCGCCTTCGGCTTCGAGCTTCTGAATGTAGGCAACGATGTCGCCGACGGTGCGCAGGCCTGCAAGATCCTCATCCGGAACCTTGACGCCGTACTTGTCTTCGGTCTGGACAGCGATCTCGACCATGGACAGGGAGTCAATATCGAGGTCGTCCACGAAGGACTTGTCAGCGGTGACCTCGGAAGGCTCGATACCGGTGACCTCCTCTACGATCTGGCCGAGTTCCGCGATGATTTCTTCCTGAGTGTGGGCCACTGGTGTGGCTCCCTTCTTGATCGATTGAGGTAGTGCGCCACGTTCAGCGTTCGGAAGCTGAACGTGGGTGGAGCGCTCGGACTACGGCTGTCCGGGCAGTTCGGAGATATCCTCCGGGTTCTTGAGGGCCAACGTCGGCGTGCCACGCATTTCACGTTTGGCGATACCGACGAGGGCTCCAGCAGGCGGCAACTCCACGACCATGGTGACTTCGGCAGACCGCAGCGATGCGGAGCAGAGTTCCCAGCGGACGGGGCGGGTAACCTGAGCAGCAAGTTTGGAAAGTGCATCGGCACCGGAGGTGACCGGCAATCCGTCCGAGTTGGAGAGCAAAGTCCGTGTCGGATCGGAAGGCGTGATCTTGGCGGCAGCGGCTGCGACGGCGTCCTGAGCCGGAGCCATGAACCGCGTGTGGAACGCGCCGGCGACGGGAAGTGCGCGTACCCGGGCCTTGGCGGGTGCGTTGGTCGCGAGTTCTGCCAGAGCAGTGAGTAGACCTGCTGCGACGATCTGACCAGCGGCATTGCGGTTGGCTGCCTCTAGGCCGAGTTCCTCGATGCGTGCCAGAACTTCAGCTTCGTCGCCGCCGAGGACTGCGGACATACCCGTCGGTTCGAGGGCGCAGGCCTTGGCCATCTCGGCACCGCGAACGGCGGCGAGTGCGACGGCATCGTCAGCGGAAATGACGCCGGCGATCGCGGCTGCGGCGAGTTCGCCCACAGAGTGACCGGCTGCGATCACGTCGGAGCCGAGCAGGCCCCGTGATTCGATTTCCTCGTAAGCGAGGAGGGCAGCTGCTACGACGAGCGGCTGAGTGACCGATGTATCGGTGATCTCTTCGGCTGTTGCGGTAGTGCCAAGACGGACGAGGTCCAAGCCCGCGGCTTTCGACCACAGTTCAAGACGGTCTTGCGCGCCGGGCAGCGTCAACCATGGGCTGAGCATGCCGGGTGTCTGAGAGCCCTGTCCTGGGGCGAGCAACGAAATCACTTACTAAGAGAACACTGTGCGGAGCCGCCTGCGAGATGTCGGTCGCGATGAACTCTGCTTGCGCGTTTTGTAGGTTTCCTACAAATTCCCACGTCGCGGTCCGCTATCGGAATTGGACGCCGAAGAGTTACATCCCGGTTCGTCACATTGTGAAGGTTGTGACCGAAGTTACCAATTTGTCCACTTTGTTATCGATTTGCGTCAATCGGCCCACGGTAGCTGCTATACGCAATACGTAAGCATCGCGTGGATTCGTAGGATCCCGACCGGTCACCTCGGTAATTCTTTTGAGTCGATACCGAACGGTATTTGGATGAACAAACAGCTGACGTGCACAAGTCTCAACCGCACCTCCACAGTCGAGATAGGTGTCCAAAGTGTCGGTCAAGACGGTGCCGCTCGCAGCCAATGGCGTGACGAGATGATCCTGCAGGGCATCAACGGCGGCCTGGTCGCCCAGCAGTGCGCGTTCGGGCAGTAGTTCCGTCGCAAAAACGGGGCGTGGAGCAGCGCGCCACCCGACGACAGCCTTGATCCCGGCCAGCGCCTCGGATGCACTGAAATGTGCATCGCTCAACGTCGGAGTGGTCGGGCCGATCACCACAGGTCCGTCGGCGAAGTTCTTCAACAGATCCTGAATGAACTCACTCTCCTCGGATTTGCTGCTCACGTCGCCACTGACAATCATCACGAGGCGACTTCCCTGAACGACAGCGAGCACGGCGCGACCATGAGTTGCCGCAGTGGCGTGAACATTTCCAGCGACCGATACCCGTTCATCCGGCGGCGGCGACCCGACGATGACGGTGGCAGGAGCTGTTGCGTTCCAATTGAGAGTTGCTGCTCGCGAAAGCATGTCCGAACCGGTATCGCCCCGGACAACGGCGTCGACAACCAGCGCCTCCAGACGAGTATCCAGAGCGCCACGTGATTCGGCAGCGCTCGCGTACACCGTCGCGGCCGCGAATCCGAGTTCCCGGCCGTATCTCAGGACCGCTTCTGTCAAAGCGATGAGTTGCTGGTCATTGCGAGCCAACGCCGGCAGCCACTTCTCGAAGAATTCCATCGCGACTCGAACCATGTCGACGGTCTGTCGCAGAGTGAGTCGGCGTGCCAAATCTTGGGGGATGACCGGAAAAGACTCGTACCCGAAGCTGATCTCCGAATCCAACTGCTTGAGCCACTCCAGGAAATTCACCACCGACGTCTGCACCATCAGCTGAACGTCGGCGCGTTGGGACGCGTCGAGACTGTCGAAGAATGGAAGTTCCTCTTCCATCACTGTCACAGCCTCAGTGGCCAAACGGCCGGAAAACTGCTTCACGCGGCGCAGCAATGCGTCCGGCAGTGGATCACGAACTTGGCGACGCTTGGAAAGCGAAGCCTGCAAACCGGAAGTAGACGGACGAATTCTCCGTACCCCGACTTCAGGCAAGCCGGCTTCGGTTGCTGCGACTCCAGATTTAGGGGAATCAGGTTCGTGCATGCTGCAAAACTTACGCCCATCGCTGTGGATGTCGCGAGGCTATGGATGCCTCGCGAACACCCGCAGCGATGGGCGCTGGTAGTTCGAGCGGTGAAACTTACGCGCTACCGGTGTCCCCGGTCTGCTCGGGTGCAGCGTTCACGTCGTCGATGCGGTAACGCGCCGCAGCCTCCACGGCCTGGGTGCGATCGATCGAGCCTTCCTTCGCGAGCCCGTTCAGAACTGCGACGGTGATGGACTCGGCATCGACGTTGAAGAAACGACGAGCCGCGGTGCGTGTGTCCGAGAATCCGAAGCCGTCAGTGCCGAGCGTGGTGAAGTCGCCCGGTACCCACTGGCGGATCTGATCGGGAACTGCCCGCATCCAGTCGGATGCAGCAACGAGGGGACCCTGTGCCGCCGACAACGCGGTGGTGACAAAGGGAATCGGTGCGTCCTCGGCCGGGTTGAGCAGAGCCTGACGCTCGCACTCGACACCCTCGCGGCGCAATTCGCCCCACGACGTGACCGACCAGATGTCTGCGGAGACACCCCACTCGTCGGCCAGCATCTGCTGAGCCCGCAGACCTTCCGGCATTGCCACGCCGGAAACCAAGATCTGCGCCTTCGGACCTGCTGAGTCGGACGTCTTGTAGAGGTAGATGCCCTTGAGCAGACCCTCGACATCCAATCCGGCAGGTTCGGCCGGCTGAACATACGGCTCGTTGTAGATGGTGAGGTAGTAGAAGATGTTCTCGCCGCCGAAACCGGCCACGCCTTCCGTACCGCCGTACATACGACGCAGACCGTCCTTGACGATGTGAGCGAGCTCGTAGGAGAACGCCGCGTCGTAAGTGACCGCTGCCGGGTTGGTCGACGCCAGGAGAAGCGAGTGACCGTCGGCGTGCTGCAAACCTTCACCGGTCAACGTGGTTCGGCCGGCTGTTGCGCCGAGAACGAATCCACGAGCCATCTGGTCGGCAGCTGCCCACAGGCCGTCGCCGGTGCGCTGGAAACCGAACATCGAGTAGAAGATGTACAGCGGGATCATCGGCTCACCGTGCGTGGCATACGACGTGCCGACCGCGGTGAACGACGCCGTCGAACCCGCTTCGTTGATGCCCTCGTGCAGGATCTGACCGACCGAGCTTTCCTTGTAGGCAAGCATCAGGTCGGCGTCGACGGACGTGTAGAGCTGTCCGTTGCGGTTGTAGATCTTGAGCGACGGGAACCACGAGTCCATACCGAACGTGCGGGCCTCGTCGGGGATGATCGGCACGATGCGCTTGCCGATCTCCTTGTCGCGCAGCAGTTCCTTGAGGATGCGGACGATGGCCATGGTGGTGGCCACTTGCTGCTTACCCGAGCCCTTGCGGATGACGTCGTACGTCTTGTCGTCGGGCAGCTTGAGCGGAGCGGCGTCCGTATTACGGGACGGCAGGAATCCGCCCAGAGCCTTACGACGAGCCAGCATGTACTGGATCTCCGGTGAGTCATTGCCGGGGTGGTAGTACGGAGGCAGGTACGGGTCCGCTTCGAGCTGTGCGTCCGTGATCGGCATACGGGTGGAGTCGCGGAAATCCTTGAGATCCTGCAACGTCAGCTTCTTCATCTGGTGCGTCGCATTGCGCGCCTCGAAGCCCTTGCCCAGCGTGTAGCCCTTGATGGTGTGCGCAAGGATGACCGTCGGCTGGCCCTTGTGCGCCATCGCCGCGGCGTAGGCGGCGTGAACCTTGCGGTAGTCGTGGCCACCGCGCTTGAGGTTCCAGATTTCCTGATCGGTCAGGTCCTTGACCAGATCCTTCGTGCGCGGATCGCGACCGAAGAAGTGATCACGAACAAACGCGCCGTCGTTAGCCTTGTACGTCTGGAAATCGCCATCCGGTGTCACGTTCATCAGATTGACGAGCGCGCCGTCCTTGTCGGCGTGAAGCAGTGAATCCCACTCACGGCCCCACACGACCTTGATGACATTCCAGCCGGCGCCGCGGAAGAACGACTCCAACTCCTGGATGATCTTTCCGTTGCCGCGCACCGGTCCGTCGAGGCGCTGCAGGTTGCAGTTGACGACGAACGTCAGGTTGTCGAGGCCTTCGGTGGCCGCCACGTGAGCGAGACCGCGCGACTCGGGTTCGTCCATTTCGCCGTCGCCGAGGAACGCCCACACATGCTGATCGGTGGTGTCCTTGATGCCGCGATCATTGAGGTAGTGGTTGTATCGCGCCTGGTAGATGGCATTCATCGGGCCCAACCCCATGGATACCGTCGGGAACTCCCAGAAATCGGGGAGCAAACGAGGGTGCGGGTACGAGGGGAGTCCGCCGCCGAAATCAGCGTGGCTCTTCTCCTGACGGAACCCGTCCATCTGCTCGGCCGGGATGCGGCCCTCGAGGAATGCGCGGGCGTAGATGCCGGGGGAGGCGTGACCCTGGATGAAGATGTGGTCGCCGCCGCCCGGGTGTTCCTTGCCGCGGAAGAAGTGGTTGAAGCCGACCTCGTACAGCGCCGCGGAGGACGCGTAAGTCGAGATGTGGCCGCCGACGCCGACGCCCGGACGCTGCGCGCGGTGCACCATGATGGCGGCATTCCAGCGGATCATGGCGCGGTAACGACGCTCCACATCCTCGTCACCGGGGAACCAGGGCTCGTTCTCGGTGGGGATGGTGTTGACGTAGTCGGTCGATGTCAGCGCGGGCAGTGCAACATGCTTCTCGCCGGCGCGTTCGAGCATCCGCAGCATCAGATAGCGGGCGCGGGTGGGGCCGGACCGGTCCAGGAGTCCGTCGAACGACTCGAGCCATTCGGTGGTCTCGTCGGGGTCGATATCCGGAAGGTACGACGCAACGCCTTCACGGATGACGCGTACTCGGCCATCCGTTCCGGGCGTGGTGGACGGAGAACCTGATCCCCCGGATTCGGAGTTCGGCTCGGACGATGGACCCTGGATCAGGTCGGACAACGTGTGCTCCTCAGTGGGGTTAGGGACGCATGGTTGGGCGTCCTTACGTAGGTGACCGAGACCTTGTTAGGTCCGATCCACTTCCATGACGAATATGGCGCGTACCTAATCTTTCACCATCTCGTTCGGCCCGGCACACTGTGGCCCTGGTTACCGTCGGGTAGCATTTTTCAGTTCGCCCCCTGCCCGCGACAGTCGCCGGTAGCAAACAGGGCTAGCGGGCCCCGTGAGTTGCTGCAATTGCGGGTTGTCAGCGACAGTGGTTTGTGGCGACTGTGATTGTGGCGCCAGTAGTTTTCCAGGGGAGGCGGATCGTGGGACCGAATAAGAGTGGGGGCAGGGCCCGACGTAGCGCACTCGCCCTCGCACTCGGAGCTGTGGCAGTGGGATCGGTAGCGATTGTCGGCTGTTCAGGCAGTGTCGAAGGATCACCGAAGCCCAACGCGGCTCAGGCTGCCGACTATCAGGCAGAAGTGACGTCGTCGGTGGTAGCTGTCTCGTCGTCGAAGGCAGCTGCGGCCGCAGCGGAGAACGCCTTTGCGATTTGTGAAGAGATGATGATTCGCTCGAAGGACGACGTAGCTACGTTCAACGTGTACATCGATGCGAATAACAACGATGCCTCCGACGTCAAGGCCAAAGGGCGCGCTGCCGTGTCGTCGGCCGACGAGATGGCGTCGTGGCTCAATGACGTTGCCGGAGACCTCCCATCGGAGCTGTCCGGATTGTTCGTGGACCTTGCCGACAGCTTGAGTGAGACGGCCCGAGTCGTCGAACGTAGTCACTCGGCCTCTGAAATCAACTCGATCACCGATACAAATAATTCGATTCGAGATTCGATCCGCAGCGAATGTGGAGCCTTGTGACCTGCGCAGATTCGAAGGCGTAAGGTTTCGGGAGTGTCAGAAGGCGATGATTGGCAAAAGTTTTCGGCGTGGTCGGCTTGCGCTAACGCCTCTGACCCTGTTCGCTTTCCCTAACCGAACAACAAACGTTAGGTGTGCGGGGACTCCGCACGCCATCAACAAAAGGAGGACCTCACCGTGGTCGCCGCGGCGGATGCCCAGAACTACGCTCAGAAACTAGGGATTACTGCCGACATGGTGGTGCAGGAACTGGGCTGGGACGAGGATACCGACGACGGCATTCGTGCCGCGGTTGAGGAAACCATCGGCGGGGAAATGCTCGACGAGGACTCGGACGAGGTCATCGATGTCGTGCTGCTCTGGTGGCGCGACGAAGACGGAGATCTTGTCGACGCCCTGATGGATGCCATCGGTCCTCTCGCAGACGAAGGTTTTGTCTGGATTCTCACCCCCAAGACAGGCCTCGACGGTCACGTCGAGCCCAGTGAGATCGCTGAATCTGCACCTACAGCCGGCTTGACTCAGACTTCGGCCGCGAACCTCGGTGATTGGTCGGCCAGCCGACTCGTTCAACCGAAGGCTCGTCCGGCCGGCAAGCGCTGACCAGGACTTCTTCTGTAAGCAGTAGTGCATCGGACGGCGCAGGCGCGACGTCCGATGCATTTTCAGTTTCCGGCGCATTTTTTGTTTCCGATGCACTGTCCAGATAAGGAATCGCTCATGCCTATCGAAGTTGGTGCCCAGGCACCGGAATTCACATTGAAGGATCAGAACAACCAGGAAGTCTCTCTTTCCGACTTCCGTGGCAAGAAGAACGTTCTGCTCGTCTTCTACCCGTTGGCCTTCACCGGCACCTGCCAGGGTGAGCTTTGCAAGGTTCGTGACGAACTGCCGACGTTCGAAAACGACGACACCGCAATCCTGGCTATCTCCGTCGGTGCTTCGCCGACACACAAGATCTGGTCGGCCGAGCAGGGCTACACCTTCCCGTTGTTGGCTGATTTCTGGCCGCACGGTGACGTTGCGCAGAAGTACGGCGTGTTCAACGACAAGTTGGGCTTCGCGAACCGTGGAACATTTGTCATCGACAAAGACGGCATCGTCCGTTTCGCTGAGATGAATGGTCCCGGAGAGGCCCGTGACCACGGGCTTTGGGCAAACGCCATCGCTGCGTTAGAGTCTTAGAGCACTCCCGGTGAGGTTCTCGCCGGGAGTTCGGGCGTGTAGCTCAGTGGTAGAGCTCTGGTTTTACACACCAGCGGTCGGGGGTTCGAAACCCTCCGCGCCCACCGAAAGACAAAGCCCCGGTTCGCATGTAAATGCGGGCCGGGGCTTTTTCTATGCCCGATCGGCGGCGACTTCCTCGCCTTCTGCCCACATCAGGTTCCTCTGCGACTCTCTGAGCGCCGTGGCAACGACCTCCAGGTCGTCGTCAAACAGATCGGCGTACACATCCAGGGTCATCGCAGCCGACGCGTGCCCAGCATCTTCTGGATCGCTTTCACGTTTGCGCCGACACTCACCGACGGTGAAGCCGCGGTATGCCTCAGATCGTGCGGAGTCACACGAGGAACCCCGGCAGCAGCGACTGCCTTGTCGAACCAGCCGCTCGTCGTGTGTGGCCGTCCGAGGTACCCGCCATCCTCTCCGGGGAACAGAAGATCGTCACGATCCTTCCGCTCGCACTGGCGCGCGAGATACGGAACAAGGAATTTGGGAAGTGGAACTGTTCGACGTTTGTGGCCCTCGGCGGTTCCCACAACAATCTGGTTTCCGACTTCGACCGCGTTCTCGCCGATAGTCGCTCGACGCCTAAGCAGATTCAATTCAGAGACCCGTCTACCGGTCGCTTCACCCCAGCGAAGCCCAGCCCCGTCGGCGATCGTCGAATGGTGGGGACAGGCCGGCCCCCGCCAACAACATGACGTCGTATCCATTCTTCTCGACGACGTGACCGTGAAGCCCTCCGAACGCCGAGGCCCAGGCGGGCTCGATGACGAACGCATCGACTACGTCTGGAAGAAATAACCGGGCCGATTATCGCGCCAGCTTCTACATCTGAAAAGCAGAAGGCCCCACCGTTTGGTGGGGCCTTTGTGTCAGCTTCCGAAGCCGAACGAGACTGATCCGGTCGATCCGGTTGCTCGTGCGCCGACCTCGAATGGGTATTCCTCATGCGTCGATGGGCACGCCATTCCGGGGGTGCCCCATTGCCCTTGTGGGCCAAGTTCGCCTTCGGCGATGGCGCATTTCCACATGACGTTGTAATTTCCATCGGCAATTTCGCGGTCATTGGTGCCGACGCTCTTCGGCTGAATGTTCATGTAACCCGCGTATGTATACGCGGGTGCAGTGTCCCGATTCGCCACCCAGGTGCACTGAATCCAATTGCTCGACGTGTTGTCAATCTTGATCGTTACGGCATTCCGCACCGAGGCTGCGGAGAGATTCACTTCAGTCGGTACGACTGCAGCAGTGGCAGGCATTGCGAAACCCACAGTAAGCAGAGGTTGCCGTCGCAATCGAAAGAACCGCGGAACGAGCAATTGCCTTCATAGAATTGTGTGCCTTTCAGGCAAGGGGTTCGAGGGCGTTACTGCTTAGTCATGGTGACGACAACAAGATCGTCGCCGGCGACGATGGTGCCCGGCGCGGGTTCGATACTGACTACTGTCCAGTTTGCAGCCAACAGCACCACCGTGTCTTTCAGATCCGCGGATGCGGTGGTGACGTTTGTGAGGCCCAGCTTCTTCAGCTTGTCCAGGACGATGGCGCCGTTCTGTCCCGCGACATCGGGGAGCGTCACTTCTGCGACTACGACGGGTTCGACCGTGGTGGTGGTCGGTGCTGCAGCCTTGGTGGTGGTTGCCTTTGGTGCGAGAGGAGCGACAGCTACGGATGTGGTGACCGTTGCAGCTGCCTTGTCTTCTTTGTCTTTATCGCCGCCACCGACCATCCCGACGATGACGAGCAGTACGACGACGCCACCAACGATCCAGGGCCATTTCTTTTTCGGCTTTGGCTGGATGGGTGCTTGGAATTGTGGCTGCTGACCGTAAGGCTGCTGGTGTTCGTTTGGATTCTGCGGGGGGTACGTCACGGGGGTCCTCTTCAAATTGTCGATGTATTGCCTGCAAATACATACCAGACAGTCCGGACAACTCGGGAATAGGGCTCGAAACCCTCCGCACACACCGAATGAAAGTCCCGGTCCGCATTTACATGCGGGCCGCGGCTTTTTTCTGTGCCCGATCGGCGGCAGCTTCCTCGCCTTCTATCCACATTCTGTCCACACTAGGTTTCGCCCGCACTTCGGAGTTGAGTGTTGTCACTGATCGCAGCGGCAACACATCTATCCCTGAATCGCTTTGTGCGCCTACCACTTTGTTGGTTCCCGTTGTATGTCACCATCCCCCGTCAGCATGGCCGATGCCGCTGTAAGCGGATTAGCCCGGTCATGGGCATCGCGCCATCGTGAACGATGCGGTCGCATACCCAGCCACGCTGAGGCAGTCGGGATCGGGACGCCGTTGAGAATCATCAGGGTCGCGCACGTATGCCGTTCGTCGTGCAGATTGATCACAGACCCGCCAGTACGCTCGCACGCGGCCTTCTAGCGATCAGCTAGGTAGTCCGGGGTACATCGGGCGTCCGAAGGCTCCGCCCGACTTGATCTTCGCGAGCTTGACGTTACCGATGAATGGGCGTGAACCATCCACGGTTGAACCCGCCGGCATCTCAACCGCAGCGATCACCCTGAACAACCTCGAAGAGCCTCCATAGAGAGCGCCTACAGGCCGCAATCGCAAAGGAGCAGTTTACGGGTCGCGTTGGACGTTAAGCCGCAGCAGACGGACTGTGCGCACGAATGGCAGCGGTATAAGGAGCGGGTTCCGTCTGAACGTCGAACAAAGTGCGAGGAAAAGCGCACGGACAACATAGGTGAGGTGTCGATTGGGGCCGACTCGGCTGTCTGACGTGCAGGATGAAGCGCCGGATCGATTTCACGCTGAGATCAGATTCTCAGCTGTCTAATCCTTTGCGTGCGCTCTGATCAGTTGCCCGACGGTCGATGATGTAATAAGCAAGACGACCCCGGAAATTCCAACCATCCAGAGTCCCCATCCAACAGACGGGCCGATGGATGTTCCTAGGATGTCGGTAGTGCGTTGCAGTATGTCCGCAGCATTCCACCCAGCGATGACCGCGACTGCGAGCCCGACCAATGGGCCGATCCTGTGATTCTTCACGTCGGGAGTGACCCCGCGCGAGAGAAGCGTGACTAGTGCGACACCAGCACACAAGGCGAGGACGATTGTGACTACGCCGGCTTCGTCAACACCAGCCTTGCTCAATTTGAAGAAGGTCATCCATGGCCCGAGGCTGCCAACGACGATGCCGACACATGCCCACACGGATGCGATCAGATTTGGTTTGAAGTTGTCTGGCATTGGAGATCGGGTTGTCGGTGGGACAGGCGGTGGTGATTGCGGTGGGCCGCCGAAGTTTTGCTGTTGGTAGTGCGGCGGAATCGGCAACGACGGATGCGGAAGGTTCTGCTGTGAGCGCCAGTATTCGGGTGAGCCCGGCTCGTACTCGGGCTGACCATTCGGCTGGCTGGGTGGAAACGTCACTCGATGGACCGTCTTTCTCTCACGCATTTGTCGCGCTCCCATCGAGCGTCGTTCGGATTCTAAAGGTAGTTTGGTCGGTTTTGATGAACTTGGACATACTCGCTCATAGGTTGGAAAACTTGGAAATCCTGCCTTGAAGTCCTAGTGACCAAATTTCGTGATTGTCGAACATTGATGACAGTGGGTGGTCGGCCGATCATCATCCGGTGCAGTCTCTTTGGCCTTATCGGGCTGATCTTCATCGGGTTGGCCATCGCAGCAATGATCTACGGCCTGGCTCACTTCGTCTACATGCAGAATCCGACTATGTTAGCTGTTCTTGTGGATTGATAAAGTCATTCCTTCCAAGGTTGGGGTTGTTGACCAGTTCATTTTTCCGGTCATCGTGTTTCCGGTCAAGGTGATTGCCCACTCGCTAGACTGTGCGCAATCGCTAGACGAACCCACCGCTTTCGTGTCGACGTAGATTGTCCCGTACTCCCTGCTGGTCTCAGAAAGCGATACAACACATCGAACTTCTCCGCCAAATGTGAACGAACCTGAAATTGGCGACGATTTTGATATTGAGGCATCCAATGTGACCTCAGTACCAGAAGTGTATATGGCGATTCCTGACCATGAACCTTCGAGATCGCTAGTCGAATTTGGGTCGCTTAAGCCGACGAGCGTGTCGATTATTTGATTCGATTTCCACGTTGAGTACACCCAATTGACGCCGAATCCGACAACCACTAGTGCCGTTATGGCGCTGAATATTGCAATGGAAACTAGAAGGGTGCGGTTTCCATCAGCAGGGGGAGTGCTCTGGCCGTTGGTCGAGTATGTCATGGCGCTCCTCATTTTTTTACGCAGCGAGAGAGCAAGCCTAGATCGAGGATAAGGAGTGGTCTGTCCTGTGTTTGAATGAATTATTATGAGTAGTCGTAGCAGTGGGACGTAGAAGCTTCCATTCAACTACGCCCCGCTACATCCGCGACGATCGTACTTACGTCGCGTTTAATCGATCCGGATCAGCAAACGACGCTAATCGAAATCTGGCACCATCGCCGCGTCCCCGCGGGGACGCGACATCCGCTATCGACTTGCGGTGCTGCCCTCGATCGGATGGGTGGCGCTTATCAGCTTCGCAAAACAATGGTCTGCGGATAGTCCGTTGGTGCTGCACCACCGGTTGGCATCGGCCGAATCCGAATACGTCACGCCGGCCACCGTGATCCAGAAATCCTTGGAACTGAACACACTCCATTCGCCCGACCACAGCAGTTTGACGTTCGGGTACCGCAGTCTGAGTTCGAGATGTTCACGCAGCATCTCGGTGTTGTTCCAGGTGACGCCGTCAGCAACCAGTCCGAGTCGCTTCGAGCTGATCTGTGGGACCCACTTTTCTCCAAGTTGGCTCAAAACTACTGGTCTGTCGGCATCGGCGATTGCACGAAGGGCGTTGTAGCTGGCTTGTTCGGCGTCGCCGGTTGCCGGAGGCGCCGGTGCGGTTGCGTTGAATGATGTGCTCCGTGAAAGGAATTCGCCGGACTGTGCTCCGGCGGTCCCGGATTGCTCGCTTTCGACGACAAATGTCGATGCGGAGGGCGACGGCAACGACTCGGGAGTCCGCCAGAATGCGCCGATCGGAAATCGGAGGATCTGTTCGGTGTAGATCTGTCCGCCGGTATCCGTGCGCGGCACAAATATCGGGGTGGACGAGAAGTTGAAGTAACCGGACGCCACATTCGCACCTGACGCGCTCACTGATACTCGAGTTCGACTCGATGCGAGGACATCGCCGGTTGGACAGGTCGCCGTGATCTTCATCGTCACTGCCAGCGCGCCGGAGTCGGTCACGATTTTTGTCGGAGTGAACGTCGGTGGGCTCCCGCATCGGGTGACGGAACTGTCGCTGGCGTCGGAACTGGAGACCTTGTCTGCAGCGGCGGCTTCGTAATTTCCACTGTCGCTGTTGTTTTGCCGAAAGTGGTTAATGCCGAAAAATGCGCCGAGCGCCAGTACGACGATCAGCGTCACAGCGCCGGCCGCAATCAGTATCGGGGTCTGCCGGTTGCGCGTTGGCTGTGCAGTCGCAGGCGGCCGATTGGGGGCCGACGGCTGTGCGTATTGCGGGGGTCTGCCAGACGGGGAGGGCTGAGGGAATGGTGAGGGTTGTGTGTAGGGCGCCGGTTGTGTGTACGGATCCGGAGGGGCTTGGCCCGTCGACGTCGGTGAATTCTTTTGCAACCGAACTGGAATCGTCTGATCGACGGGTGGAGCTGCAGACGGTAGTGGTGGTGGGCTGGGTTGCGGGGGTGGGGGAGGCGGCGGTGGCGGTGGCGGTGGAATTGTCATGACGTGGCCTCCTGGTCCGTCAGACCGAAACCCTGGAAGACAACGCGCGGTTGATGTCCGGATCGTCGATCGCGCGCAACCAGGTGATCAGTCCGGGATAGCAATTCGGGTTTGCCGCGACCAGTACTCGCAATGACGGCTCGTGTTCGGCGATCTGGGACAGCACTGCTTGCGACGTATTCGGGTTCGATGCCTGCTCGGCGGTGAATCGCGGAGCGGGTGCAGTGCCTTGCAAAGGTGCAGCGTTCGGGAACGAGGGAGCGGGCGGCATCGGCGGGGCGGTTCCGTCACCGAACAGGAGATCGCGGATAGCGGCCTGGGCGTAGGCGACCTTGTTCCGCTCCGACTTTGCGGCCTGGGCGACAAGGGTGCCGGCGCCGGAATTGCGGATCACGAAAGCCAAGCTGTGCGCTTTGAGGAACAACACAATCGCGATGGCGAGTAGAACCAGTCCGATGAGTACCCCGATTGGGGTGGGCATGATGAACGCGTACAACGCGAAGAGAGTGCTCATCGCACCGCCGGCGAGCATTTTGCTCGAAAACGATTCGCCCGCACTGACCTGCGCGATATGGCCGATCGGGCTCGCGTGTTCGTTGTAGCCCATCGGGATGATTCCGAAGAGAGTGTTGGGGCGTCGGACGATGATTCGCTTGTCGGTCAGTGTGACGGTTGTCGTGAGGTGGGTGAGAATCATGTTGGGGCAGAACTGTTCGGAGAACCTGACTACTTCACCGGGCGCGATCGCAATGGAGTTCGGCTGATTCATGAGTGCTCCTCGTCGTCGGAACTGTAGTCGGAACTGTGGTCAGAACTGTCGTCAGAACTGTTGCTGCTGTGGTCGTTGTCGAAGGGCCTCGTTGACGGCCGGATCGCCCAGTGCGGCTAACCAATCGAGCAATGCGGGGTACGCGGCAGGATTTCGAGCGACAAGCGGTCGAAGGTGCGGGTGGGCCCACGCCAACTGCATGAGTACCGTCTGATCGGTTCCTGGATCGGAGGCCGCGACGGTGTCGGGATCGGTCGAAGCGACGGCAGGGTTCGCAAGGTCCGAGCGGACGGCCCCCACAATGGGGACCATTCGTGTGAATGTGGCGGGGAGGTTCTCCAACAGTGGTCCGCCGGTAGCCAACGAGAGTCCGTACAGCAAGGCACACAGCAGAATGAGGAATCCGGGCCACGTGGCTGCCGATGCCGTCCACGAGATGATCGCGGCGACCAGGAGAACGCAGAATCCGATCGCGCCGGGAAGCGGGGCGGTGATGTGTCGTTTGATGCTGTCCACGATGGGGATGCTCCAATCCGTCGAGCGAATATCAGGATTTGTCAGTACACGAGCGAGATTCCGCACGTCGACGCGATATGCCGTGTGGCGTCCACGACCTCGTCGACGTAGTAGGTCTCCTCGTGGACATCCTCGAGGTCTTTGCCGTCTTGCTGTATCGCGTCACTGTCGGAGTAGTTCTTGGCAAGGCGCACGAGTTTGTCGATGCTGTTGTTCACCGCGATGTCGCCGGTGTACGCGGAGGTATTGATGTCGGTACGCAAGTCTTTGAAAGCGTCGCAGACATCACTGCGTGAGCTGGTCCCGTAGACCAGCAGGCTCACCGCAAGCACCACAGCGGCGATGACCGGGAGATTGAAGACGTACGGCCACACTTTTCCGACGATGAAGTTCATGAAAGTCTCCGAGGCTCATTCGGTTGTGGACGTAGAACCGAATCAGCTAAACACGACGACTAGGGCCGTCACAGTCCTCTGTTCGACCGACAGGTCAAGCTTGATAGAACTGTCACGTGCTCAACAATTCGAAGTACCGTTCGCCTGCCACTGCACGCGCCGCCGGCCTGTTGCTCGGCTTTGCCGCCGACCGTTGCTTCGCGGACCCGGCACGATTTCACCCCGTCGCCGGTTTCGGGACGAGCGCTGCTGCGCTACAGCAGGTTTTGTACCGCGACAACAAGATCGCCGGAGTTGCCCACGTCGCGGTGCTGATTGCCGGGGTTGCGGCGCTGGGCACCGTGAGCAGCCGAGTTGCGGTTCGAGCCGGGTGGCTGTCCGATGTCGGCGTGACGGCCGCGGCAACGTGGGCCGTGCTGGGCGGGACGTCGCTCGCCCGGACCGGAAACGACATGGCGGTCCGGCTGGAGACCTCGCGTACGACCGGAGACCTCACCGCTGCGCGTGAGCTGCTTCCGTCGCTCTGCGGTCGCGATCCGTCGGTACTCGACGAGGAAGGGCTCACGAGAGCAGCACTCGAATCCGTTGCCGAGAACACCTCCGACGCCACAGTCGGCGCATTGTTCTGGGGTGCTGTCGCGGGAGTTCCGGGCCTGTTCGTCTATCGCGCTGCAAACACCCTCGACGCGATGATCGGCTATCGGTCGGAGAAGTACCGAAACTTCGGGTGGGCTGCCGCCAGGTTCGACGATCTGGTGAACATCGCGCCGGCCCGGTTGACGGGCGTCCTCACGGTCGCGTCGGCGCCGCGGGTCGGAGGTTCGCCACGGGAGTCGATACAGGCTTGGCGACGCGACGCGTCTGCGCATCCGAGTCCTAACGCGGGGGTCGCGGAAGCCAGCGCGGCGGGTGCTTTGGGGATTTCGCTCGGTGGTCGCACGCAGTACGCGCATGGCGTCGAACAACGCCCGGTACTCGGAAACGGGCCAGCCCCGACGCCGACGGATTTACGTCGGGCGTCGAGGCTGTCCTCGGTAGTTCAGATCGGTGCGGCAGCAGTGTCAGCGGGAATTGCCGTAGCGGTCGGCAAGTCTGGCTTCCTTCGCCGTTCGCGGCACTGACACGGGCTCGGGCTTGCGGAGCCGACTACTTCGGGCCGGTGCTGGAGTTGCTTCGGGGGTCGCGTCGTCGGGAGTTGTCCCGGCTGTCACATCGTCGGGAGTTGTCCCGGCCTCGGCCAGTGCCTTCTCCTTGCGGCGCTCACGCCATTCGGCCCGAATGAAGTAGGCGAGTCCGAGCGGTGCCATGATGCCGAACGCGAGCCACTGGAAGCCGTAGGAGAGGTACGGACCGGCATCGAGTTGGGGGAGTGGGATGGTGCCCAGGCCGCCCGGCTGATCGGGCTCGAGCTGGATGTACGCGTCGACGAGGTCGGTGCCGATGAACTCGCCGATCGGTCTGGCGTCGATCGAGTAGACCTGTTTCGCTCCGTCTTCGAACATCGGAACTCGGCCGGGTGCTGTGCCTTCGGAGAGACGAACACGACCGTTCAAGGTGACGGGATCTGTCGGCGGGGCCGCGATCGGAGGTGCCTCGGCGCCGTTGATCGGGCGTACGTAACCGCGATTGACCAGGATTGTTCGACCGTCGGTCAGCACGAACGGTGTCAGCACCTCGTACGACGGGGCGCCCTCGATGGACTGGAGGCGAACCAGGATATCGGCATCGGGTTGGTATGACCCGGTGGCCGTGATGTTTCGCCACTCGTCGTCGGGAGCGATGGTTCCGTCGGCAATGATCTCGCCGACGGGCACAGTCTCCGCGTTGATGGAATTGGAGATCAGATCATTGCGATGCTCGGTGGTGGTGTTCTTGCCGAGTTGCCACGGCGCCAGCACCGTGAAGCAGAGGTAAGCGAAGATGCCGACCACAGCTGCCAGTACCAACCAACCGGGCCGCAACATGAATTTGAGTCTTCGCACGACTACTACGGTATCCGTTCTCGATTGGTGAGTGAATTCGCTCCGGCGATTACAGCCGTTCTCGGATCCAGACCAGGATGTCGGGAATCGCCGCTTCGATCTGATCTCGGACCAATTCGAAGCCGTCGAAGTCGCCGTAATAGGGGTCGGGCACCGAACTCCCGTCCGCGTCGCGGTCGAAAGAACGCAGGAGGCGTCGACGCTCGGTCGGGACGCCGAGATGTGCAAGCTCACGGTCGTGGCCGGTGTCGAGGGGGACGACGAGGTCGGCAGAGAGATGGTCCGGGTCGACCTGCGCGGCGCTGTGCCCGGTCGGATAGTTTGCCGCTCGGAGCACGATGTTGGTGCGCTCGTCAGCTTCCTTGCCGCTGTGCCAGTTCTCGATCCCGGCGCTGCTCACACGGACCCGATCGTCGAGTCCTTCGCGCTGCAGATGTCCGAGAAGGATCTTCTCCGCCATGGGTGAGCGGCAGATGTTTCCTGTGCAGACAAACGTGACGTGGAGGGGTTCAGACGCGGCCATCGAGGAGTCCTCCCAATTCGGTTGTCGACGCGACGGAGCGATGAGCGTCGCGGGCTTCGGATGTGTGGCCGTAGCCCCATTCGACAAACAGTGTGGGTATTCCGAACTTGGCTGCGCCGAGAACGTCGTGGTCTCGATCGCCGATCATCAGGACGTCCGGAGTGCCGCCGTCGGCCGCTGTCACCGGGGTGAGCCCGAGTGAGGTCAGTGAGTGCGCAATCACATCGGGCTTGGCGCGACGGACGCCGTCGTTGCTCGCGCCACCGATGAACTCGAAGTGCTCGGCGAGGCCGAAGTGCTCCAGGATGCGGATGGCAAACCGCTCGGACTTCGACGTCGCGACGCCCAAGCGAGTCCCGTTGGCCTTGGCGCGCGCGAGGACCTCGTCCATACCGTCGAATACGGAGTTCTCACTCCAGCCGACGGCGTCGTAGCGCTCGATGTAGGTGTTGATCGCAGTCTCTACCTCGGTATTTGTCATTCCCAGCGACCGGAAGGTGTCGATCATCGGTGGTCCGATGACGGCGGCGAGCATCTCGTCCGTCGGCTCCGGGTGTCCGACGGCAGCGAGGGCGTGCCGAAATCCGGCGTGAATGCCGGGCGCCGAGTCGGTGATGGTGCCGTCGAGATCGAAGAGAACTACGGGGAAGGCGTCGAGAGTTTGAGTCACAGAAGGTCATTGTCCCCGACGAAGTGAGCGGTGTCCGCGCCCGTAGGCTTTGGTGCGTGAGTATCGGAACGGGCAACCTGGACAGTTTGCGTCATCACGGGGACGTCGACGCTGCGCCGGGCCTTCTCGATTTTGCTGTCAACGTTCAGGGTGCCGGTCCGCCGGCCTGGCTGCGGGAACGTCTTGCCGGCGAGCTGTCGACGCTCGGTTCGTACCCGTCGGCGGCGGCGGAACTGCGGGCTCGGGAAACGGTTGCGACGCGGCACGGGCGCCGCGCGGACGAGGTGTTGTTGCTGGCCGGTGGGGCTGAGGGGTTTGCAATGTTGCCGCGGCTCGGATCATCGTCCGCTGCCTTGATTCATCCGTCATTCACCGAACCGGAATTGGCGTTGCGAGAGGCCGGCGTGCCGGTGACGCCAGTGATTCTCGACCCTCCGTACGCACTGCGAACAGCAGTTGTGCCCGATGAAGCGGATCTTGTGGTGCTGGGAAACCCCACCAATCCGACGTCGGTGCTGCATCCGAAAGCCGACATCCTGGCCCTGCGTCGTCCCGGCCGGATTCTTGTGGTCGACGAGGCCTTCGGCGACGCGATACCGGGCGAAACCGAAAGCATCGCGGATCTGTCGTTGCCGGACGTGTTGGTGTTGCGCAGTCTGACCAAGACGTGGGCGCTCGCGGGATTGCGCTGCGGATATGCGCTCGGCGCCCCTGACGTGCTCGAAAAACTGGCGTACGGACGCGCGCATTGGCCGCTTGGAAGCCTGCAGATCGAAGCAATCAGAGCGTGTTGCGAACCGTCGGCGGTGGCGGAGTCACAGGCGAAGGCAGCCGTGATCGCGGATCAGCGCGCCGCACTATGCAAAGAATTGCGTGCCATCGGTGTCGCTGTCCACGAGCCGTCGGCGGCGCCTTTTGTTCTCATCGAACTTCCCGACGGCGAAGCGATGCGGACGCACCTGCGGACTCGCGGCATCGCAGTGCGGCGATGCGATACGTTTCCCGGACTCGGCCCGAATCACGTGCGGCTCGCTGTCCGTCCACCGCAGCAGGTGTCGATCTTGATCGACGCGATGAAGGAGTTTCTGTGAACACAACACTGGCCGACGTCATCACTGCTCTCGAGGCTGCGTATCCACCCGCACTGGCCGAATCCTGGGATTCCGTCGGACTGGTGTGTGGGGATCCGGCAGATTCCGTGAGCCGAGTTGTCTTCGCCGTGGATCCGACGGAAGCCGTGGTCGACGACGCCATTGCTTCGGGTGCCGATCTGCTGGTGGTGCATCATCCGCTGCTTCTGCGCGGGGTGGATACCGTCGGCGCGCACACGCCGAAGGGTGCTCTGGTGCACAAGCTGATCAAGGCTGGATGCGCGTTGTTCTCCGCACACACGAATGCCGATTCGGCAGATCCCGGGGTTTCCGACGCACTCGCCGACGCTCTTGGCCTGACGGTATTGCGTCCGATCGAACCGAAACCGTCTGCGCCGCTAGACAAGTGGGTGGTGATGGTGCCGGCCGGTAACACTGCCGCTGTGCGGGAAGCGCTGTTTGCGGCCGGCGCCGGCCGGATCGGTGACTACAGCAAGTGCAGTTGGACGGTGACCGGCACCGGCCAGTTCCTTCCCGGCGACGGGGCGAATCCGACGATCGGCAGTCTCGGCGCGATCGAGCAGGTAAGCGAAGATCGTGTCGAGGTCATCGCGGCACGAAATAAACGCGGGGCGGTGCTCGAGGCATTGCGCACTGCGCATCCGTACGAGGAACCGGCCTTCGATGTATTCGAACTCGCAGCCTTCCCGAGTTCATTGGGTTTGGGCCGCATAGGTGAGCTTCCGCACCCCGAAACTCTGCGTGAGTTCACGGCGCGTGTCGCAAAGGGCTTGCCGTCGACGGAGTGGGGCGTCCGCGCCGCGGGTGACCCCGACGCGATGGTGCGCACAGTTGCTGTCTGCGGCGGTTCCGGAGATTCGTATCTCGCGACGGTATCGGCACTGGGCGTCGACGTGTATGTGACGTCCGACCTGCGACATCACCCCGCCGACGAGCATCTGCGGGCCGGGGGACCGGCCTTGGTCGATGTCGCGCACTGGGCCAGCGAGTTTCCGTGGTGCAGCCAGGCGAAGTCGGTGGTCGACGCCGCCTTCGGGTCCGTTCCCGGATGGGAGAGCCGGGTATCGACAATTCGCACGGATCCGTGGTGCCTGAGTGCGTCGTAGGTCGGCCCCGATCAAGGTACGGTTGCACGAACATTTCAACAGCAGTTTTTTTCATGAGTCGTGCCGACCTCGGACATACAGCAGGAGTTACACAGCGTGAACGTCCAACCACAGGTGCAAGCCAAGCTTCTCGACCTCGCCGGCGTGGATGCGGAGCTCACCCGGATCGCACACCGTCGCAACGCGCTTCCCGAGCAGCAGGAAGTGGACAGTCTCGAGGCTGAACGCATCAGCCGCAAGGACGCGTCGGTGTCCGTCGAGATCCAGATCGATGACATCGACCGCGACATTCGCAAGCTCGAGGGCGAGATCGACGCGGTTCGTCAGCGTGAAGACAAAGACCGAACACTCTTGCAGAGCGGCAGCGTGGGCGCCAAGCAGCTCACCGAACTCGAACACGAACTCGGCAGCCTCGTCCGTCGGCAGGGAATCCTCGAAGACGAGTTGCTCGAGATCATGGAACAGCGTGAGGCGCTGCAGGCCGATCACGATCACGCCGGTGCGCAGCTGTCGCAGGCCGAAGACGAGTTGGTCGATGCGAAGCGTCGCCGCGATGACGCAGTCGCCGATCTGAACAAGGCGCAGGAGCGTTGCCAGGCGGATCGCGAACGTCTGATCGGTGAATTCCCGGCTGATTTCCTGGCCGTGTACGAGAAGCAGCGCACTCAAGGCGGACCGGGTGCAGCACTCCTGCAGGCTCGCCGTTGTGGTGCGTGCCGGATCGAAATCGACCGGGCCGAGATTGCGCGTATTGCAGCCGCACCGTCCGATTCCGTTGTCCGCTGCAACGAGTGCGGCGCAATCATGGTTCGTACCAAGGAGTCCGGTCTGTGAGTTCGTCACAGGTCATCATCGAGGCTGATGGTGGATCGCGAGGCAATCCGGGACCGGCCGGGTACGGCGCCGTCGTTTTCGACGAGGCTCGCACTGTGCTCGCGGAGCGCAAGGAGAGCATCGGCATCGCCACCAACAACGTGGCGGAATACAGCGGACTCATCGCCGGATTGACCGCTGCGGGTGAACTCGGAGCGACCGACGTGGACGTCCGGATGGACTCCAAACTGGTGGTCGAGCAGATGTCCGGACGCTGGAAGGTCAAGCACCCGGACATGATTCCGCTCCAGCGGCGCGCAGCGGAGTTGGCCAAGCAGTTTTACCGCGTGACGTACACCTGGATTCCCCGGGCCGAGAATTCGCACGCGGATCGCCTGGCAAACGAGGCGATGGATGCTGCGGCGGGCATCGAATCAAAGACTGCACCGGTCGCAGCTCCGGTGGACGCACCCTCCGAGTCGACATCAGAACCTCAGATCGCCGGTTCGCCGGGTTGGGTTGCCACCACCGGCAAGCCGACGCGAATGTTGTTGCTACGGCACGGCCAGACCGCGATGTCGGTAGATCGTCGTTACTCGGGCCGGGGCAATCCGATTCTGACCGCCTTGGGCCGCGCCCAAGCTGCTGGGGCCGCAGCGCGATTCGGAAGCCGCGGCGGTATCGACGCCGTCGTCTCGTCGCCGTTGGGTCGGACTCGTGAAACCGCCGAGGAATCGGCACGTGTTCTGGGACTGCCGGTAATCGAGCACAAAGGTTTGATCGAAACCGATTTCGGCGACTGGGACGGTCTGACGTTCAGTGAAGCAGCCGAGCGTGATCCGGAACTGCATCGCCAGTGGCTGTCCGACACGTCGGTGAAGCCTCCGGGAGGCGAGAGCTTCGACGAGGTCCGTGAGCGTGTGATTGCCGCGCGTGACGATTTGATCGCAACGTACGGCGGCGCAACTCTTCTCGTCGTTTCGCACGTGACGCCGATCAAGACTCTCGTGCAGCTGGCGCTCGACGCCGGTCCGTCATTGCTGTATCGCTTGCATCTGGATTTGGCGTCGTTGAGTATCGCCGAGTTCTATCCCGATGGGGGAGCGTCCGTTCGGCTTGTCAACGACACGTCGCACCTGCGCTAGCCAGTTACAACACCAACCACAACGCGCTCACCGCAACAAGCAGGGTGAACGGCGTTGTGGCCAGGCCGAGCTTCGTGAAGGTTGCCAGCGTGGGCGCCGCGCCCACGCTGGTGGCCACACGCCGCCACAGCATCGTCGCCAGTGATCCGACATAGGTCAGGTTGGGTCCGATGTTGACTCCGATCAGCATGGCCAGCAGCAGCCCGGGCGGCGCCGACGGGCCGAGTGCCGCGATCATCAGCAGCGTGGCCGGCAGATTGTTCACCAGATTCGAGGCAAGCGCCGCCACCGTCGCAACAACGAGCAGTGAGATGAAGCTCGTGTCCGACGGCAGTATCCGTCCGATCCAGTCCCCGATCGGCCCGTGTGCGACGCCCGCGACGACAACGCCGAGCACCAGCACAAAAGCGCAGAACCACAGGTCTGCGGCGTAGAGAACTTTTCGTAGATCGGTTCGGCGTCGACGCAACGCCACACTCCCGAGCACGAAGGCACCCGCAACAGCGACCCAGGCGGGCTCGATGCCGACGAATCCCGAAGCGGCAAAGCCGACGAGCGTTGCCCCGATGACAACCAACGGCAGGGTCGGCGCATGCAAGCGCGGGCTCGGCTGATCAGGCTCATCACGATCGGGTGCTTTCAGCTCCGCGTCAATGGTCGCTTTCAGCTCCGCCCGAAAGAACAGCCGGAATATCAGGTACTCCATCACGATCGTCACAACCCACGGCAGGGCCATCAGTGCGGTGAAATGCAGGAAGGTCAGACCGGTGGCGGAGAAGGCGATGAGGTTAGTCAGATTGGACACCGGCAGGAGCGTCGATGCCGAATTGGAGAGGTGCGCAGCAGCATACGAGTGTGGGCGCGGACTGGCTCCCACGGCTCGGGCTGCCCCGATAACTGCCGGTGTCAGAAGGACGACGGTCGCGTCGAGGCTCAGGACAGCGGTAGTCGCGGCGGCCGCGACGAACACGTAGTTCAGGAGCCGTCGGGGGTCGCGCCGTGATCGTTGCTGCAGCACCTGGCTGACCCAGCCGAAGACACCCAACGCATCAGCGGCGTGCGCGAGTATCAGCACCGCTACCAGGAAGACGACGGTCGGAGTCATCGTCGCTACTTCGGTACGCGCCTCGGTGAGGCTGACAGCGCCGGTCAGTACGACGATCAGCGCAGCGGGGCCGGCAACAACTATCTCGGGAAGACCGCGCGGGCGGGCGATCGCGAAGATCAGGACCGCGGCGACCAGAAGGATCGGAAGCAGATTCACGGGCGGGTATCAGTCGAGTGTCAGCGCAGCAGCTTGTTGAGGGTGTTGAGGTTGCGGGTGGTCGTGAACGCCTTGAACTTCGGCTTACCGGTGTATTTGCCGACGACGCTCTTGAGCGTCATACCCTTCTCGACTTCCCAGTACAGCACGCCGTCGCCGACGCCGATCTGCTCGAGGTTCGGATCAAGTTGGTCTGACAGCGAAGCCAATTCGTCGAGTACGGCAGGTTCGGACGCGATTATCGCGTAGGAGTGCCACCCCTCGTGGCCGGGATCGAACGGATAGTTGTCGACGATCGCCTGCAGTGCCGGTGTATCCAGCACAAAAACCCACGCCTCGTAGCCGAACTCCGTGTTCAATGCCGTCTCGATTTGCTTCTTCAGCGCCGCCACATTCGTGCTGTCGCTGTCGAAAAGAACGTTGCCGGATGCGAGGACCGTCTTGACGTTCTCGAAATCGAGTTGAGTGAAGACGCGGGCCAGGTCCACCATCTTGATGTTGATACCGCCGACATTGATGCCGCGTAGCAGGGCAACGTACCGAGTCATACAGAGGACCATAGTGTGGGCCACCGACAGAGACCCGGTAACCTACTGGGGCGGACGAGTTGGCTGGGCGGCTGCGGATCGGGGAACCTGCGCGTAGTGCGCACAGGCCTCGAGTCGAGGAAAGTCCGGACTCCACAGAGCAGGGCGGTTGCTAACGGCAACCCGAGGTAACTCGCGGGACAGTGCCACAGAAAATAGACCGCCGGCCTTTCGAGGCAGGTAAGGGTGAAACGGTGCGGTAAGAGCGCACCAGCACCCCGGGTGACCGGGGTGGCTAGGTAAACCCCGCCCGGAGCAAGGTTGAAGGTCGCATCGCTTGCGGTGCGGCTGCGCAGGTGTTCGAGGGCTGCTCGCCCGAGCCTGCGGGTGAACCGCGTGAGGCACCCGGCGACGGTGTGTCCAGATGGATGGTCGCCACTCGTCACTTCGGTGTCGAGGACAGGATCCGGCTTATACGCCAACTCGTCCGCCCCCAGACTGAAAAGAAACCCCCGTCGACCGAGGTCGACGGGGGTTTCTTGTCGTAGATCTGTGGGACGACTTAGAGGGGCTTGATGACCAGCAAGGTCGCCCAGTACGTCGCCGCGTCACGGCCCATGAGCGGGAGGAGGTAATCGTAGAGAATCGCGGACATTGTGCGCTCCTAATTTCTTTTCGTAGCTCGTCGAGGGCGATCAAGCAGAACTCACCGTTCGAATGTCCGGTTCTCACCTGCCAGGCCGACGAAAGAATAGCAGTCTTACAACGATGTACAAGCGCGACTCCCATTGGAATGTCACCCGCGAGTCGCCGGGAATGCCACACTGTATTCATGACTGATGAAGATCGACTCTGGTACTTCGATGTGTCCGATGGATCTGTCTCCCAAGGGAAGGGGCCTTCGTCCCTGACACGGATGGGGCCGTACCCTGATCGGGAGTCGGCAGAACATGCATTGCAGATCGCGGCTGAACGCAACAAAGCCGCTGATCGGGCCGACGACGACTGGAATAACTGAGTTCGGTTTCGCCGCCGAACCGAAGGTGGAGGACGCGTGCCGGCAAGTCGAATGATGGTGCAGGGAATCGACTTCGGGATGATCCGGGCGGAGTTCGCGCTACCCGACGCATTTGGTAGCGCGGCGTTGGCAGAAGCCGAAAATGCTCGAGATCGATTGGCCGAGGGCCGTCTCGACGCCACCGACATTCCGTTTGTCACTATCGACCCGCCGGGATCGATGGATCTCGACCAGGCCGTGCACCTGACGAAGTCGGCGGACGGTTTTGTCGTGCACTACGCAATCGCGGATGTCGCTGCCGTGGTGAACCCTGGTGGGGCACTGGACATCGAAACGCGCAAGCGAGGCCAAACCTTCTACCTACCGGACGGTTCTGTTCCGCTGCATCCGCGTGCTCTGTCCGAAGGTTCGGCGAGCCTGCTCCCGGATGTGGTTCGACCCGTTGCACTGTGGCGGATCGAGCTCGACGGAAATGCAGAGCCGACGTCGTGGACGGTGACACGCGCGCTCGTGAAATCAGTGGCGCGTCTGGATTATTCGACGGTCCAGCGTGACGCCGACGCCGGCACCCTGCATCCGTCCATTGCGGCGCTCCCCGAATTCGGCCGCCTGCGCGGCATCTCTGCGGTAGCCCGCGGGGCGATCGAACTGAAACTGCCGGAGCAGTCGGTGGTTCGGGAGGATTCGACGGCTGACGGTTCGGGGCAGTGGCACATCGTGCTGGAACCGCGCACCGAGGCCGATGACTGGAATGCGGAAGTATCGCTCCTGACCGGAATGTGCGCCGGAAAAATGATGATCGACGCCGGTGTCGGATTGCTACGCACTTTGCCACCGGCCGAGAAGTCTGCGGTGGACGCCCTGCGCCGCACGGCGCTCGCGTTGGGAATTGTGTGGCCGCAAGACAAATCGGTGGGGCAGATCCTTGCCGGACTCGACGCCCAGGCGCCGTCCACGTTGGCTCTGATGTCGGTTGCGCCGTCCCTGCTGCGTGGCGCGGACTACGCGGCGTTCGACGGGCAATTACCGGACCTGACAGTGCATTCAGGGATCGGTGCGCCGTACGCCCACGTAACGGCACCGCTGCGCAGGCTCTCCGATCGATTCAGTACCGAGGTCTGCCTGGCGATCAGTGCCGGTGCAGCGATACCGGAGTGGGCGCGCACCTCGCTGCCCGAGTTGCCTCCGATTATGAGCGGCTCGGATTCCTTGGCCAACAAGGTGGATCGGGCATGCATCGATCTGACCGAGGTCACGTTGCTCGAGGGCCGTGTCGGCGAGGTGTTCGACGCGGTGGTGATGCGAGCCAAGGACGGCAAGCGTGCGGCCGAGGTGTTCGTTCCGTCGGTCACGGTAATTGCCAAGTGCGTCGGCACTCCCGACGACGGGGAGCGGGTCAAGGTCCGTCTCACCGCCGTCGACATGGCCAAGCGGACAGTGGAGTTCACTTTTCCGGCTTGATCGAGTCACCGAATGGAGTTACCGGTAAGCGTCGGTTGCTTCGAGGAGGTGATGCATGATGCCGGGTTCCATCGCGGAATGTCCGGCGTCGTCGACGATCACGAGCTTGGACTCCGGCCACGCGTTGTGCAGATCCCAGGCACTGGTGGCCGGACAGACGACGTCGTAGCGCCCCTGCACGATGGTGCCGGGGATGCCGCGGAGTGTCGAACTCTGGTGCAGGAGTTGGGCTTCGTCGAAGAATCCACCGTTGATGAAGTAGTGGTTTTCGATACGTGCGAATGCCAGGGCAAACCGGATCTCGGAGTTCTCCTCGACCTTGTCCGGTTGGGGGAGCAGGTAACTGGTTGAACCTTCCCACGCGGACCACGCGATGGCGGCGCGGGCGGCGACCTCGGGATCGTGGGAATGCAGCAGTCGGTGGTAGACCGCCACCAGATCGTTGCCGCGCTCGTCTTCGGGAACCGGTTCGAGGAACTGAGCCCACCGTTCGGGGAAGATATTGCCGGCACCGCCGTTGTAGTACCAGTCGATTTCGCGTCGGCGCAGCAGGAAGATCCCGCGCAGTACGAGTTCGGTCACGCGGGTCGGAAATGTTTCGGCGTAAGCGAGTGCCAGGGTTGAACCCCAGGACCCGCCGAACACCATCCACCGCTCGATAGCGAGGTGCTCACGCAGAGCTTCGATATCGGCGAGCAGTTTGTCGGTCGTGTTCACCGACAGATCGGCGCCATCGGCAACGTGGGGTGTGGACCGTCCGCAACCGCGTTGATCGAGAAGGACGATCCGGTAGGCCGCCGGATCGAAGAACTGGCGGAACGACGGATGCGTGCCGCCGCCGGGGCCACCGTGAAGGAACACGACCGGTTTGCCGTCCGGGTTGCCGCTGGCTTCCCAGTACAGGCGCTGATCGTCACAGACGTCGAGGTACCCACTGGAATACGGGTCGATCGGCGGATAGAGAGTGCGCAGTTCTGCCATGAGAAGCCGACCTAGAACCCGACCATGCCCGAGGCTAGATCGGGGATCTCGAGCGCGTACAGGGCACCGTCACGCACCTGTGGGCAGCTGGCAGCCATTGCGGTGTCGACGCGATCGCGGTGCTGGGCGAGATCAAGAAGATTGATGCCGTTCGCGGTTGCCCACGAACCGACGACAATGTTCAGCCCGCCCTTGCCGAGCGTCGGCGTGACCGTGCGCCAATTCTGAAGTTCCGCTTCCATATCCGAGCACAACTGCTGGACCTGAGCGTCGGTGAAGGTCCCCGGTGCTGCGGTCGTGGCTGAGTTTGCTGCTGCCGAGGTAGTCGGTGCGGTCGAACCGGAAGACGCGGGAGAGACTGTTGTCCCTCCCGCGCATCCACTCAGAACCGTCACGAGAACTGCGCCGCCAACTGTGGCAGCAGCGAAAGTACGACGGTTACCCATCATGGAACGCACCCCTGAATCTTCTTCGAGAGACAGGCGGCGTTCGCCGGTCTCGGATCAGAAACTGTGCTCTTCGGCCGGGAACGCACCCGTGCGAACTTCTGACGCATAGGCTGCGGCCGCAGAGCGCAGTTCGTCACCGACGTTACCGAAACGTTTGACGAACTTGGCTGTCTTGCCGCTCGTGTAGCCCGCCATGTCCTGCCAGACGAGGACCTGGGCATCGCATTCGTTGCCGGCGCCGATACCGACCGTGGGGATGGTCAACTTGCGGCTGACCTGGCCCGCAATGTCTGCCGGAACCATTTCCATGACTACCGAGAACGCGCCGGCCTCCTGGACGGCAATGGCGTCCGCCACAAGTTGCTCGGAGGCGTCGCCGCGGCCTTGGACGCGGAATCCGCCCAGCGAGTTGACGCTCTGCGGGGTGAATCCGACGTGAGCCATGACGGGGATACCGGCAGCGGTGATGGCAGCGATCTGCTTGCTCATCCGCTCGCCGCCTTCGATCTTGACGGCGTGCGCGAGGCCTTCCTTCATGAAGCGGGTGGCGGTGGCAAGTGCCTGTTCCGCAGAGCCCTCGTAGGTACCGAAAGGCAGATCGGCGACAACCAGGGCGTGGGGAGCGCCGCGAACGACTCCGCGAACCAGTGGGAGCAGCTCGTCGATCGTGATCGGCACTGTCGTGTCGTAGCCGTAGACCACGTTGGCGGCCGAATCGCCGACGAGGAGTACCGGAATGCCGGCGTCCTCGAAGATGCGTGCCGTCGAGTAGTCGTAGGCCGTGAGCATCGACCAGCGTTCACCGCGTTGCTTCATCTCGGCGAGGTGGTGAATGCGTGTCTTGCGCTTGGGTGCTGCAGCGGTTGTAGGTGCAGAACCGTAAAGAGGAGTCTCGGACATCGTTGTCCCTTTCGTGCCTCGAGGCCCTTGTCGGGTCCCCGGGTTTGGGTGATGACACGCTCAGTCTGCCACCGGGAACCGTCGGAGCGAATAGGTGACGCAGGTGCGTTGGGTCACACCGCAGCAGTCACTGTGGTGCAAGCGAATGGCTGGTTACCGACCGTCCGTGGCGTCCCCTGGCACTATCGGTGGCATGTCGAAGTCTTTTCGCCTCGCCGGTGCCTTGGCCGGAAGTGTCGCAGTCCTCCTGCTCGTCGCTGGTTGCACTACGTCGGGGGGTGAGACTCCGACGCCGGAGACCACCGGTGCGCCGTCGACGGGTGCGATTCCCGCGGGCTTGGAGAAGTTCTACGACCAGACTCCGGACTGGGGTTCGTGCGAACAATTTGCCACCGACTCTCCACTCTCGAGCAGTATCGACTGCGCCACGATCGAAGTTCCGATCGACTATGCGCATCCGGAGGGGAACACCGCGAGGGTTGTCATCTCGCGAGCGAAGGCGACGGGGGAGCGCATCGGATCTCTTCTGATCAATCCCGGGGGACCCGGCGGATCAGGACTGTCGATGGCGTCCCAAGGTTCGGGGACGCAGTTGGCGGAGCATTTCGACCGGATCGGGTTCGATCCGCGCGGTGTGGGTGCGTCGACGCCTCAGGTGCGTTGTCTGACGCCTGCCGAATTCGATGCCGACCGCGCCGACGTCAACGTCGATATGACTCCCGAGGGAATTGCTCGTGCCGAGCAGGAGAGCAATGACTACGCCGCTGCGTGTGTCGAGCACACCGGCACCGAATTCCTCGCCCACGTCGGCACGTACGAAGTGGTGCGCGATCTGGACGTGATTCGCGGGGTGCTCGGAGATTCAACGATGAACTTCCTCGGGTTCTCGTACGGAACGCGAATCGGTTCCACTTACGCCGAAACCTTCCCGCAGAATGTCCGGTCCATGGTGCTCGATGGGGCGTTGGATCCGAATCAGGATGTCGTCGACGAGGTTGTCCTGCAGGCCAAAGGCTTTCAGATTGCGTTCGATGCCTTTGCCGCGGACTGTGTTTCGCGGCCGCAGTGCCCACTCGGGGATGATCCGGCGCAGACTCAGGCGCGATTCAAGGAATTGGTCGAGCCGCTGATCGAGAAGCCGGCGGCAACTACGGATCCGCGCGGACTCAGCTACGAGGACGCGTTGACCGGGGTGCAGCAGGCCTTGTATTCGCCGCAACTGTGGACTTCGTTGCGCGGCGGATTGACCAGCCTTGCCGACGGCTACGGTGACTCGCTTCTGAATTTGGCTGACCAATATCAAGGGCGCGATCGCGACGGTACGTACTCCAATCTCAACGACGCCTTCAATGCAATCCGATGTGTCGACGACCCGGCGACAACCGATCGGGCCGAGGCGGGGGAGGCCGATACCCGGTATCGCGAAGCCGCCCCGTTCCTCGATGACGGTCGCGGAACCGGTCAGGCGCCACTGGATATCTGCGCCTTCTGGCCCGTTCCGGCGACGGACGCTCCACACGAACTCGATCCACAGGCACTGGCCGATGCCGGTCTGCCGACGCTTGTCGTCGTATCGACTACCGAGGACCCGGCGACGCCGTACGAGGCCGGGGTGGATCTGGCAAAGCAGCTGGGCGCAGCGCTCATCACGTTCGACGGAACACAACACACCGTCGTCTTGGACGGCAATTCTTGTATCGACGATGCTGTGATCGACTACTTCGTCTACCTGAAAGTTCCGGAAGACGGCTTGACATGTTAGTGCCTGCACGCTCGTACGCTGCGCAGATGCGAGGGTGACAAATCACTCGGACAACTCCGACCACTGATGTAACACAGATTTAACGTGGCTTGCTTACTCTCGCGGACATGGATCGCCAAAAAGAATTCGTGCTTCGTACCCTGGAAGAGCGCGACATTCGGTTCGTCCGCTTGTGGTTCACCGACGTTCTCGGTTACCTCAAATCGGTGGCGATCGCCCCCGCCGAGCTCGAAGGCGCCTTCGAAGAGGGAATCGGTTTCGACGGTTCCGCCATCGAGGGATTCGCCCGAGTCTCCGAAGCGGACACCGTTGCCCGCCCGGACGCGTCGACATTCCAGGTTCTGCCCTGGGCCCACAAGGACGGTGCGCAGCATTCGGCGCGCATGTTCTGCGACATCACGAACCCTGACGGTTCGCCGTCCTGGGCGGATCCGCGCCACGTACTGCGTCGCCAACTGAGCAAGGCCAGCGATCTGGGCTTCAGTTGCTACGTGCATCCGGAGATCGAGTTCTTCCTCCTCGAGAACGGCCCGATGGACGGCACCCCGCCGATCCCGGCCGATTCCGGTGGTTACTTCGATCAGGCCGTACACGATTCGGCCCCCAACTTCCGTCGCCATGCGATCGACGCCCTCGAGTCCATGGGCATCTCCGTCGAGTTCAGCCACCACGAGGCCGCGCCCGGCCAGCAGGAGATCGACCTCCGCTACGCCGACGCACTGTCGATGGCCGACAACGTGATGACGTTCCGCTACGTCGTCAAGGAGGTTGCGATCGGTGAGGGTGTGCGGGCGAGCTTCATGCCCAAGCCGTTCAGCGATCAGGCCGGCTCAGCCATGCATACACATATGAGCCTGTTCGAAGGCGACACCAACGCATTCCACAATCCGGACGATCCGATGCAGCTCTCGGAAACCGGCAAGGCATTCATCGCCGGCATCCTCGAGCACGCCAACGAGATCAGTGCCGTCACCAACCAGTGGGTCAACTCCTACAAGCGTCTCGTTCACGGCGGCGAAGCACCCACAGCGGCGTCGTGGGGTCCGTCCAACCGCAGTGCACTGATCCGCGTTCCGATGTACACGCCGAACAAGGCGTCGTCGCGTCGTGTCGAAATTCGCAGCCCAGATTCGGCCTGCAACCCGTACCTCGCGTTCGCGGTATTGCTGGCGGCCGGTTTGCGCGGAATCGAGAAGGGCTACACCCTTCCGCCCGAGGCCGAGGACGACGTGTGGTCGTTGACCTCCGCGGAGCGTCGTGCGATGGGCTACAAGGCATTGCCCGGCAATCTCGACAGTGCGTTGCGCGAGATGGAGAAGTCCGAACTGGTGGCTGAAGCACTCGGTGAGCACGTCTTCGATTTCTTCCTGCGCAACAAGCGTCGTGAATGGGAGGAATACCGGAGCCACGTGACGCCGTTCGAGCTCAAGAACTACCTCGGTCTGTGACGGTGAAGCCGCCATCTGCTCGAGCAGTAGTTCCGGGACCGGGTCGGCTCGGGCTGGTCGAGTCCACGGCCGCCGACGAACTCCGCCAGCTCGGATGGGTCGACGCCGACAGCATCGAACTCCTGTGGTCCCTTTCTCGGGCGGCCAACGCGGACCTCGCGTTGCGCACGCTGGTGCGCATCAAGGAATCCTTGGGCGCCGGCTGGCGTGAGCTCGACGCCGCGCTGCGCACGAACAAGAGTGTCCGCGGTCGTCTCCTGGCATTGATCGGGGCATCCGCAGCGTTCGGCGATCACCTGGTCGCCGATCCGATCGGGTGGAAACTCCTCGACGGTTCGTCCTTGCTGAGCAAAGACGCAGCCACGTCCGCATTGCTCGATTCTGTCGGAGCGAGCCTCGACGAGGGCGCCGGACCCGGGTCGCAGACGTACCGCGCCACCGTCACCGGCCCGGAAGCCGTTGCTGCGCTGCGTAAGTCGTACAAAGATCAGCTCATGCTGCTGGCTGCCTGCGATTTGGCGGCCACGGTCGAGGATGAGCCAGTAGTTCCGTATCAGACTGTCGGCCATCAACTTTCGGATCTGGCAGATGCCGCACTGACCGCCGCACTGGCGGTAGCTATCGCCACAGTGTGTCCCGAGGGCAACTGTCCGATCAGGCTTGCCGTGATCGCGATGGGTAAATGTGGTGCCCGCGAACTGAATTACGTCTCCGACGTCGACGTCGTATTCGTTGCGGAACCGGCCGATGCCACAGCCAGTCGGGTAGCCGGTGAAATGATGAGGATCGGCACCTCCGCCTTCTTCGAAGTTGATGCCGCATTGCGCCCCGAGGGTAAGCGCGGAGAACTGGTGCGCTCACTCGATTCTCACGTCGCGTACTACAAGCGGTGGGCCAAGACGTGGGAGTTCCAGGCGCTACTGAAGGCTCGGCCGATGACCGGCGATATGGAACTCGGTCGTCAGTACGCCGAGGCCATGAGCCCGATGGTGTGGACTGCGTCCGAGCGCGAAGACTTCGTACCCGAAGTGCAGGCCATGCGCCGACGCGTCGAGGAGATGGTTCCGGCCGAGATGCGTGAGCGTGAGCTCAAACTCGGCCGCGGAAGTTTGCGCGACGTCGAATTTGCCGTCCAGCTCCTGCAATTGGTGCACGGCCGGGCCGATGACGCCCTTCACGTGCAGAGCACCGTCGATGCGTTGTCTGCTCTCGCTGCCGGTGGGTACGTGGGCCGGGACGACGCCGCAAACCTCACGGCGTCGTACGAATTCTTGCGACTTCTCGAGCATCGTCTGCAACTGCAGAAACTCAAGCGCACGCACACATTGCCGCCGCCGGACGACGACGAGGCATTGCGCTGGTTGGCCCGTGCGGCACACATGCGTCCCGACGGACGTCTGGACGCACTCGGAGTCTTGCGTGCCGAAATCAAGCGGAACTCGCATCGGATCCGCCGGCTCCACGCCAAATTGTTCTACCGTCCACTGCTCGAGTCGGTGGCGCGGATGGACAAGGAAGCCATGGTTCTCGGACCGGACGCTGCCATCCGTCAGTTGGCGGCGTTGGGGTACACCGCCCCCGAAAATGCGTTGGGTCACCTCACGGCATTGACCACGGGCGCATCGCGCAAGGGCAGGATTCAGGCACTGCTGCTGCCGACACTGCTCGAATATCTTGCTGACACACCGGATCCTGATGCCGGACTCCTTGCGTATCGACGATTGTCCGACGCCCTGGTCGATCAGACCTGGTTCCTCCGGTTGCTTCGCGACGAGGCCGCTGTTGCCGAACGTCTGATGCGGGTGCTGGGTTCCTCGGCTTATCTTCCTGATCTGCTGATCAAAGCGCCCGATGTGATTCGCCTGTACGCCGATTCGCCGAGCGGCCCACGTCTGATCGAGCCGAAGCCCGAGGATGTCTCCCGCGGAATCCTCACTGCCTCAGGCCGGCATAGCGATCCGAATCGCGCTGTTGCTGCGGCACGTTCGTTGCGTCGGCATGAATTGGCGCGGATCGCCTCGGCTGACATCCTGGGCATGCTCGATGTTCCCGAAGTATGCAAGGCGCTCTCTTCGGTATGGGCTGCGGTACTCAACGCGTCTCTCTCTGCCGTAATCAAGGCCAGTGTTGCGGAATTGGGCACACCGGCACCGGCAGCTTTCTCCGTCATCGGCATGGGCCGACTCGGCGGCGGTGAACTCGGATACGGGTCCGACGCCGACGTTCTGTTCGTGTGCGAGCCCGTCGAAGGTGTCGACGAGACAGTTGCAGTCAAGTGGGCCAACAGCATTGCGGACAAGGTGCGCAAGCTGTTGGGAGCGCCCAGTACTGATCCGCCGCTCGAGGTTGATACCGGACTGCGTCCCGAAGGCCGAAACGGTCCCATGGTCCGCACCCTCGAGTCTTACGACGCCTACTACTCGAAGTGGGCACAGGCGTGGGAAATTCAAGCACTTCTGCGCGCTCATCCCGTTGCCGGCGATCCCGTACTGGGGCTCCAGTTTCTCTACATGATCGACAAGACTCGCTACCCTGCCGGTGGCGTCGACGACGCGGCCGTTCGTGAGATTCGGCGGATCAAGGCTCGTATCGACTCCGAAAGGCTCCCTCGCGGAGCTGATCCCGCAACGCATACCAAACTCGGTCGAGGTGGCCTGGCCGACATCGAATGGACAGTGCAACTGATCCAACTGCGGCATGCCGACAAGATAGAGTCCCTCCACAACACTTCGACCCTGGAAACCCTGGACGCCATCGGCGCTGCCGAGTTGCTCAGCGAAGAAGATGTGGAACTGCTACGCGACGCCTGGATCACTGCGACCAAAGCACGGAATTGCCTTGTGCTGGTTCGAGGTAAGCCGACTGATCAGTTGCCCGGCCCGGGACGCGTCCTGGCCGCTGTGGCACAGGTCGCCGGGTACGGAGACGACGCGGGGGAGTTTCTCGACAACTACCTTCGCATCACGCGTCGGGCAAAAGCTGTGGTGGAGAGGGTTTTCGGCGGAGAATAGTATCGGGTCAGTCTTGTAGGACCGACCCGCTTGCCGCGAACTTCCGGACCTCCGCGTCGCCCCACACGTGCGCTGGAACACCGCCGCCGAGTAGCTCGCGTGCAAGCGCCGGAGAATTGGCGATGGGAACGTCGCTGCCCGCGATGATCATGTTGCCGTAGCGTCGGCCCTTGAGCATCGCGGGATCGGCGATGATCGCCAGATGCTCGAAGTGTGCACCGATAGTTGCCGCTTCGGCCCGCGCTCCTTGCAGATCCGGGGTGTCGCCGCAATTGACCAGGTAGATACCGCCGGGCGCGAGGACGCGTCGTACGTGGGCGGTGAACTGGGCCGTGGTGAGCGGCACCGGAGTCTTGCTGCCGGCGAAGACATCTCGAATGATGATGTCGCGCGTAGATTCGGTGAGGGTTTCGGTGACGGCGCGCGCTTCACCCACGCGGATGCGGAGAAGTGGTGCCCGCGGAAGATCGAACCAGTTGCGGACCAATTCCGTCAGCGCGCCGTCGATCTCGACCACAACCTGCCGAGCATCGGGATAGGTGGCCGCGAAGTACCGAGCCATCGAACAGGCGCCGCCGCCGAGATGGAGCACCCGAAGTCTTTCTGTTCGAGAGCGTTCGGAATCGACGAGGTGCGCAATCCATCGCATGTACTCGAAATCCAGAATTTTCGGATCGGCAAGATCGATGTGCGAGCTGGGGACACCGTTGATCTGCACTATCCAGCCGGTGTCGGAGTATTGATCGCGAACTAGTTCGCAGGTCCCGGTGTCGATCGGGAAGATTCCGGGAACGGGGCCGGTCTCGCCCTGTTCGGGAGCGGTGCTGCGATTCTTGGTCTTACGAGTTCCTTTGGCCACTGCGCCCATTCTAGGCGCACGGAGTCGCAGTATTTTCGCGCCATTTCAGGCACACTCATGAGTGGAGTGTGATCGGAGACACATGATTCCGGTTCGGTCCGTCGTCGTCCGTGCGTCACGAAGAATTTCGAGGAGTGCAGGTGAAGGTCAAAGCAGCAGTAGTGAAGGCACCCGGCCAGGCATGGGAGATCGAGGAAGTCGAACTGGGAGATCCGGTCGCCGGTGAAGTGCAGGTTCGACTTGCCGCGTCCGGGTTGTGCCATTCGGACGAGCACTTGCGCACTGGCGCAACTCCGCTGCCTTTCTATCCAGCTCTCGGTGGCCACGAGGGCGCCGGAGTGGTGACAAAGGTGGGCGCTGGCGTCGCCAATATCGAAGAAGGCGATCATGTGGTGCTCGCGTTCATCCCGGCCTGTGGACGGTGTCCATCGTGTGCCAAGGGGCTCCAGAACATCTGCGACGAGGGCGCGGGCCTGCTGACCGGCCAGGCGATCTCGGACAAGACGCATCGTGTGACATTGAACGGAGAACCCGTCGTCCAGATGTGTCTGCTGGGCACGTTCTCGCCCTACGTCACGGTCAACGAGGCATCAGTGATCAAGATCGAGAAGGACATCCCTCTCGACAAGGCTGCTCTGCTCGGCTGCGGCGTTGCGACGGGCTGGGGCTCGGCGACGGCAATCGGCGGCACCAAAGTCGGTGACACGGTGGTGGTCATCGGCATCGGTGGAGTCGGCATCAACTCGGTACAGGGCGCCGCGGCGGCCGGGGCACGCTATGTCGTTGCCATCGATCCGGTGGAGTTCAAGCGACAGAAGGCAAAGGAGTTCGGTGCCACACACACCTTTGCCTCGATCGAGGAAGCTCTCCCGGCGATCGGCGAAATCACCTGGGGGAAGATGGCGGACGTTACGGTCATCACGGTCGGTGAGATCCACGGCGACATGATCCAGCCCGCGCTCAGCGCTACCGGTAAGGGCGGACAGGTCGTCGTCGTCGGTATGGGTCACTACGCGGACTCTCAGGTGACGCTGAGCCTCTTCGAGCTGACACTTCTGCAGAAGCGCTTGCAGGGGGCCATCTTTGGCGGAGTGGGACCGCGTTCGCAGATTCCGAAGCTCCTCGACCACTATCGCAGTGGCGCACTCAAGCTCGACGAGTTGGTGACCAAGACTTACAAGTTGGAGGACATCAACGAGGGGTATGCGGACATGCTGGCCGGAAAGAACTTGCGCGGAATGATCGTCTACACGGAGGACGATTACTGATCGTCTTCAGTTCAGCGTGACGGATTTGATTCCGGCCCTCCGGCGTACGTGCCGGAGGGCCGGTTTCGTTTCGGTGGCAGATTTCGGGCGCCGGTGAACGTAGGTACCCAGAATTGGTTTTAATCAAGGTAGCCTTACCTAGCTAAGATAGTGTTCAGTTTGCCGAACTGCGACGTACTGGCCTTCGCCGACAAGGTGAGCACACAGGGCACAGTGGCAGTTGCAACATTGGACCCGATGTCGCACTTCGGAGCATATTTCATGCCGGCAATCGAACGATTCCTCAATGGCTCCGTGCCACGGATTTCAGAGGCTTACGGAAAACAGTTCACCACGTAATTCGATAAGGATCTCATCATGACCAACACACTCACCGTGATCGATCAGGGAACAATCCTCGCCTTCACCTTCGACGATGCGCTGCGCTATCACGGTCCTCTCGCTCCCGGTGGAGTTGCCCATGCGTACAAGGTGATCGAGCGTGTGCTCGAGGTCCTGGGGACCGACGGACCCGTCGAACGTCGTGAGCTTGTAGTCACCACATCGCACGGCGGTCCGGGGGTGCGCGATACTTTCGAGTTGGTCACCCGCAGTGTCACTGAGGGGCGCTACACCGTCGACCCGGCGCTGGCTCGTCCTGAACGCGGAACCACACTGGCGAACTACGTCTTTCAGATCGATTACCGTGGCAAGAGCATCACTCTGATCATCCGTGACGCTGGGTTTGTAGTCGACGAGTTCATTGCGCTCGTGGGTAAGGCTGAGAAGTCGGCTGCGGACTTAGGCCGCTTGGAGGTCCTCAAGCTCGAGATGACTGAACGGGTCATGGCTGCCCCCGCAGATCAGATCTACGATGTTGTGCCGAGTGCGGTCGCGTAGTGACATCGAACAATCGCGGTCGCGTCTGACATCGTGAATCTGGTGATGCGCAAGGGATCTGCACATCAGACCGATTTCCGTGCGTCCTACCTCGACCTGTAGGAGTTCGACGATCTTGATCTGTCGTCGGATGCCGGGCTTGTTGTCACTTCCGATCGTGATCAGATCTTCCTCGAGCGCAAGGAAGTGTCGGGCTTCTACGGCCGTGGATACCCGCAGAAGTTGCGCTGACACGTCGAGAACTAAATACGGTGCCCGTATCGAAAGCGATACGGGCACCGTATTTTGTGCGACCGGGCTAAGTGTGATCGACCCAACGCAGGAGAGCGTAGAGGAAACGGGTCGAACCCGGCATGAAGTTGTTGCCGTGGTGGTACGTCGGATCCAAGGTGGTGGCGATGATCCGGCCGGCCGTCGACGTGGTGTCCTCGAAGAGCATCATTCCGGCGTCATGAGAGTTTCCATCTGAGTCGGGTTCCTCCGAGACCAGAAGTGGGACAACGTCTGCATCGGTATGGAGCAGGCCGTGGTGGTGCCAGATCACGGACTTCGTGGTCAGGTAGTTCCATGATTCGTGATCGTGACTGCGAGTGCGAATCATCGGATCTTCGCCGGTTCGCCACCACCAGAAGTTGGTCGGGCGCGGGCTCCACGTCACACCGGGAAGCCAGGTGTGCGCGGCATTCTCACCCAGAACCACCAGGGTTCCGCCGCGTTCGGCGACAGCGAGGAATTCGGCAGCATGCTTGCGGAGCAGTTCCGGATGCAGACGATCCGCGAGAATCAGAGTCTTGACTCCGTCGAGATCACCGGGCTGCAGGTCAGCGAGATAGTGGAAGTCCGGCTGGTGGGCGACGACGGCCGGATCTTTGACGGTCTGCAAGTGGAAGTGCGATCCACCGTGCACGATCGAAAGGTTGCGTGTGGAGAGGGGAGCGCGATCCGTGCGGTTGAAGGCTTCGAGGGTAGACATCAGATATCCGTTCGGTCGAGCTGGCCGAGCCAGTTCAGGAGTTGCGGAAAGACACGCGAGGACGTGTTGGGATCAGCCTGGAACACCGCAAGGTCGATTCCGCCGTGAACCAGTACCTCGCCGGCACCTAGCGGATAGACGTAGTCGACCGGAAGGCCATGACGACCAATGTAATTGGTGACGATGGCGTTGTCCGGCAACTTCTGGCTGTAGCCGCGCCCGTAGAATCCCGACACTTCCTTGCGGAAACTGAGATCAGCGGGATCGACGCCTGCCCACACAGGGTGAGGGCTGCCGGCTGAGATGGCAAGATCCTTTGGGCCTGAGTACTGGAGTTTGCGCCATTGTCCAAGCTTGGGAAGGAAGTCTGTGAGGGGATGGCCCATCACGGCGATACGACCACCGGCAGTGACGAAGTCGGTGAGAACGTCTCTGTGACGCTCCAGGTAGATCTGATCGCAGTTTCCGTTGATGATGAGTCCCGAGACGGCGCTCAGATCGATCGTATCGAGTTCGTAGAGATCGACATTGCGCACCAGTGCGGTATTGGAGGTGTCACCGGACATGCCGGTGTTGGAACCCATTACCAAGTGCAGAACTCGGGTGATTGTTTTTGTGGCTGTGCCACTTTCGGCAGTCATGAGAGCGAGCTTTCTTTGAGACGGAGGTCGTTGTCGGCCACCGCGAAATTGTCATAGCGGGTGTAGACCACGGTTCGCGGACTACCACGATCGAGGACGGTTTCGGTTGCGACGTCGATACCGTAGAGGCGGGAGAGGGTTTCGCCCGTCACGAGGGCTTCCACGCCGCCGACCACGATCTCCTCGGGGCTGTACATGACGACTGCGTCTCCGCCGAGGTGCAGCGCGTGATCGGGATGATGTGTGGTCAGCAGGATTCCCATGCCTTCTGTAGCAAGTTCACGCAGAAGTTGGAGGACGTGCGCTTGGTTTCGCAGGTCGAGTGAGGAGACTGGTTCGTCGAGAATCATGAAGGTGCAGTCGGTGTTCAGCGCACGGGCGATCAGGACCAATTGTCGTTGCCCACCGGATAGTTCGGTGAAATTCGACGTCGTAAGATGGTCGATACCCACTCGTTCCAGAACGCTACGAGTTTGTGCGACATCGGCTTTGCTGGGGGTTCCGAATGTCGAGACCTTCTTTGCCCGGCCCATCAGCACCATGTCGAACACCGAGTACGCAAAACTTGACGTAGTCGCCTGTGGGACGTAGCCGAAGTTCGGATCGCGGATGACCCGACCTTCTTCGGGGGTGCTGAGCCCCGCGATGCACCGAAGCAGGGTGGTTTTTCCCTTGCCGTTGGGGCCGAGGATCGAGGTGATCGAACCTGACGCAATGGCGAGGTTGGTGTGTCGAAATACCCAGTCGCGTCCGGGATAGCGAAATCCGAGGTCTACTAGCTCAAGCATTGATGAACGCCTGTCTGCTCGACTTGCGAAGGAGAACCACGAAGACTGGGGCGCCGATGATTGCCGTGAGGATTCCTAATGGAATCTCGCCGGGGCTGATCGTGCGCGAGAGAGTGTCGATCACAGTGAGGTAGGCCGCGCCGAGAACGAACGTCGTAGGCATCGAGATTCGGTGATCGGGACCGACCCACAACCGGGCCAGGTGTGGAACCACTAATCCGACCCAACCGATCACGCCAGACACTGCGACTGCACCGGCCGTCATGAACGCCACCATAACGAGAAGCAGCATACGCAGGCGGTGAGGCTTGATTCCGAGTGATGCTGCGTCGTCGTCCCCGAGCGAGAGGATGTTCACCCGCCACCGCAGGCCGAGTATGACGGCGCTGCCGAGGAGAATGGGAACCGCCGCGATCGCAACTTTGCCCATATCGGCGGTTGCCAGGGAACCCATGAGCCAGAAGACAATTGACGGCAGTGTGCTGTACGGGTCAGCAAGGTAGGTGATCAGTGAAACCAGTGCTGAGAAGAACGCACTGGTTACCACACCGCCGAGCACGATCATGAGGATGGAACTGCCCGTGCGAGTTTTGCCGATGGCGGTGACCATCACCAGAGCCGCGATTCCGAATATAAACGCTCCGCCGACGAGGAATGCTGACCCGAGGCCGAGCATGAGGGCGAGGACGCCACCGAACGACGCACCTGAAGACACTCCGAGCACTTGCGGGCTCACCAACGGATTCCGGAACACTGCTTGCAACGCTGAGCCACCCAGTGCGAGTCCGCCGCCGACCAGCATGCCGAGAAGCAGTCGCGGGAGACGAACGCCGAGAACAACTTGCGATTCGACCTCGGTCCAGGTCTGTTCCAATGGAATTACTCGATCGATGAGGATGCGAGCGACTTCGTTGACCGGAATGGTGTATCGGCCGATGGCCAGGGCTGCCAATCCGATCGCGAGTATGCCGAAGGTCAGGATCAGCGGAACAGTGAAAGCCTTGTACCGCGAGGGTTTCCCGGCGTCTGCGGCACTTGCTTCACCAAAGGTGGGACTCTCAAGCGCTGAACGAGTCATAGCCCGTGCTCACCTTGTTGGACTCGAGATGCAGGATGCGGTCGATCTCGGCGTCCGTGACATCGTAGGCATACAGCGACGTGTACGTATCTCGGATACGGTTGCGCAGATCGAGATCGAGTTGTGCTTCGGGGTAAAAGATTTCGGCAACCCAGAGCCACATCAGATTCGACTCGTTGCACGGGGGATCCCAGGAAAACCCGCCGATCGGCGCTTTGTAGACGCGCTTGTTCTTCACCGCGCTCAGTGATGCCCAGTTCGGGTTGTCGTAAATGTCCTGCGGAGTGGCGGCGTCGAAATTTCCGAGAACCAGGACCTCGGGATCCCAAGTCAGGATTTGCTCCTTTGTCACCGCGACGCTGGTGCCCTTTCCTGCGCCTCGGGCAACGTTCGTACCTCCGGCGAGTGTGATCCAGAAGTCCATGTAGGTGTTGTCAGCGGAGACCTTGGTCTCGGGTGTGCTGTAGAAGTACATCGCGCGTGGGGCTTTGGCAGCATTCGCGGCGGCGATGGACTCGACTGTCTTTCGATCGGCAGCCATGCGGGCGAGTATTTCCTGCGCTTCCGACTTCTTGTCGAGCAGATCGCCGAAGATGTTGATCCATGCTTCGAGATCCTCCTGAGTCCCGTACTTGAGGAGGATTACCTTCAATCCGGCGTTGCGGAGTGGTGCAACGATGTCGTCTCCCTTGTCGCCCCACTGGATCACGACATCCGGGTTGAGCGAGAGGATCTGTTCGACGTTGGGAACGAAGTCGGGGCCGGAAACTACTGGGGTGTTGAGGAATTCCGGGAACATCGTGGCCAGCATGCCGTTTTTGGCGAGGGAAATCGCACTGGAGTTGACGCCGACATTCCGTGAGATCGACTGATCAGAACCGGCGATCATGGACGGGACTGGAATGATAGCCGAGGCGATACGTCCTACGGGAGTGTCGAAGATGATCGTGTTCTGGTATTGATCGACGACGGTAAATTCTTCTGCCGCGTTTTCGGTCGTCGAGGCTTCGCCGACAGGCGTGCGACTCGAGCAAGCCGTGATCCCTAAGGCTCCTAGTGCAGCGGCGGCAACGCCCATTGATCGAATCAGTTGGCGGCGCGTCATGGCGCCTCCCAGAGTGGACGGGTGCTGAAGCGGACACATGTGTTCTCCGAAAAGTCTTGTCACAGTGACGGTTATCCAAAAGTGAAATGAATTCCTTGATCTAGTTAGGCTAGCATAGGTTTAGTTAGGTTTGACTACCCTACGTTGTGGTGCAGATGACATAAAACAACCGCACGTCCTTAGGTGAGGCCGTGCGGTTGTGTGTCTTCGGTGCAGTCAGTGGCCTGCGAACATCTTGATCCGTTGATCGCGGCTGCGTTCGAGATGTATTCGCATGCATTCGCGCGCTGTCCGTTCGTCGCGGGCTCGAATCGCATCCAGAATCTGCTGATGTTCTGCGTTGAGTAGGTCGGGCTCGCCATAGTTCGAGGGTGGTCCGCTGTCGTAGATCCGAAGTTGTGTGGTCAAGCGGATGAGTAGCGACATGATTGTGGAATTGTGAGCGGCTTGCCAGAGGGCTTCGTGGAACTTGAAGTTTCCTGATCTGACTTCCGTTCCCTCAGTGGCAGTGCAACAAAAGCTGTGGAGCTGTACCAGCCGCGCGAGATCTAAGTCGCTGTGCCGCAGTGCGGCTGCACCGGCAGCTTCTGATTCCAAGGCGACCCGAGCTGCGTAGATTTCGATGACGTCTTCGGGAGTTCCGGAGCGGACGCGGAATCCGCGCGCAGCCCGCTCGAGAAGTCCGTCGTGTGCAAGCCAATTCAGTGCTTCGCGAATCGGGGTACGAGAGGCTCCATACGATTCGCACAACTGTGTTTCATGCAGGGGGGCGCCTTGCGTGAATTTGCCGTCCAAGATGTCCGCACGCAGTCGGAGGTACTGCCGTGAGGTTTGGTCCGAGCGACCCAGCGCTGCTTCCGGCACCAGCAGGTGTGTGGTGCTCGTAGTTTCCTCGGCGCTCATGCGTCCTCGTTCCGTCTCGGTAAATGAAGCGGGTTTGATTATGCCACTGTGAGCGTGCGAGTACTTGCGTATACGCTAGTACTCACTTAGGTTCGTCGGTGTCGATTTCGAAAGGAAGGGTGCTTCGTGACGAGTGAATTGGACTCACCGTTGATCGGCGCGGTGGCGCTCGAAGCGCTTGTGAACGCGGATGACGTGGTTGTGCTCGACGCGAGCGTGCATTTTCCGCCGGCGCGGTTCGACGGCGACTATCGACCGGAATCGGGATACGCGGGTTGGGTCGAGGGTCATATCCCGGGTGCCCGTCACGTCGACCTCATGACCACGTTCTCCGATCGCGACGCATCGTTGCACTTCACGCGACCCAGTGCCGATCAGTTGTCGGACGACCTCGCCGCACTCGGAGTCCAGCCTGATTCGACGATCGTGATCTACGACCAGGGCTCCATGACGTGGGCCTCCCGATTCTGGTGGGTGCTCCGCAATGCGGGCATCGATGCGCGAGTTCTCGACGGCGGCCTCGCCGAGTGGACTCGGATCGGATTGCCTGTTGCATCCGGCGGGGAAGCAGCGCCTGCGCGTGCAGACGTATCTTGGAGTGTCGTCGACCTCGGCCTCTGGGTTGATCAAGATCTGGTAGTGGCGGTGTCAGCCGGATCCCAACCGGGAACCCTTGTATGCGCCCTGTCTCCCGAGCAGTATGAGGGTACTGAAAAGACGAGATACTCACGCCGCGGGCATATTCCGGCGAGTGTGAATCTTTCGGCGAAGAGCCTGCTCGACGACGATGGGCGGATGCTCCCGATCGCCGAGGTCTCAGCCTCTGCCGGATCGGTTCTACGGGGGCAGTCCGAACCTGTCGTGATCTACTGCGGCGGAGGTGTTTCCGCGTGCCTTGCCGGGCTCGGGCTGGTAATGAGCGGGTACGGCGACATCAAGATCTACGACGGTTCCCTCGAGGAATGGACTGCCAATCCGACATTGCCGATGGTTACCGGAAATGCGCCCGGCGAAGGCGATCGATGTCACGGGTCGTGATTGACCGGCCCTGTACAGACTTATTGCCTGAAGGAAAACTCATGTCCCACACCATTACTGCCGATTCCGTTGCCACTGCTCTCGACGCACTGCGTGAGCAGGTGCCGCTTGTTCAATCGCTCACCAACATCGTCTCGGCCAATTTTCTTACCAACGTCCTGCTTGCCGCCGGCGCGAGCAACGCGCATATCGACAACGTGCACGAAGCCGCAGGTTTTGCAGCCGTCGCTGGGGGAGTGCTCGTCAATCTCGGGACCCCCGACGACGCGACCGCCGCTGCATTCCGAGTAGCTGCGGAGGCCGCGCAGAAGTCCGACACTCCCTGGGTTCTCGACCCGGTCGGGGTCGGCGGATTACCTTGGCGCAGTGAGATTGCCGTGGACCTGCTTCGATTCCGCTCAACTGCAATTCGAGGCAATGCGTCGGAGATCATTGCGCTCGCAGGTCTCGGCGGTGATACGCGTGGTGTCGACAGCGCATCGGATTCCGTCGACGCTGTTCCTGCGGCTATCGCTCTGTTGAACCATTCCGACGCCGTATCTGCCTCGGGGCCTGTCGATTACATCGTGGGCCGCGACAGCGAAGGAATCGTGAGTGGTGTGCGTGTGTCAGGTGGTAGCGCACTGCTTCCTCGCGTGACGAGCACGGGTTGCTCATTGGGTGGGCTTGTTGCCGCTTATCTGGCAGTGACACCAACGGCACTCGAAGGCCTCGTTGCTGCGCACACTCACGTTGCGGTCGCATCCGAAATCGCCGAAAAGAACTCGACCGGTCCGGGATCGTTTGCCGTCGCTTACCTCGACGCTCTCTATACCGTCGACGCCGATAGCATCCGGACGCATGCACGCGTCGAATCCTTCGAATTGCCGATTGGAGCGCAAAACTGATGAGTGTCAAGACTTTCTGGTACCTCACGCAAGCCGACGGCGACTACCCGTGGACCCCGAATGGTCTTTACCCGGTGGACGGGGCGAGGCAAATCGAGTTGGCGAAAACGATCGACGACGGCGGATTCGAAGGCGCGCTGGTTGCCACCTGGCCCAACGACCCCTTCATCTCGGCGACCTGGGCCGCCGCGCATACAACGCGAATGAAGTTCCTGGTGGCTGTCTACGCGAACATGACACCGGCGCGATTGCTTGCCGAAAAGGCGCTCACCTTCGACGCTTTCAGTGGCGGACGCTTGATGATCAACTCGGTCAACGGACGCGAGAACATCCTCACGAAGTACGACATGAACGTCGAGCATGATCGGCGATACGAATTAGGCGAGCAGTACTGGGCTGACTTCCGCCGCATTTACGCCGAGGGTACCGAGTCGAACTTCCCGAACACGCCGCTGCGGATCGATGCACCAGTCGGTCACCGGGTTCCACTGTGGGGAACCGGTGATTCGCCCGCAGGACTGGCCAATTCAGGCAAGGTGCTCGACACCTATCTTGCGATGCTCCGCGAGACATCGTTCATCGAGGATAAATTTACTGCGGCGCGCGGTGCTGCCGAAAACGCAGGACGAGAATTCACGGACTTCGGTGCGCTCACCGGTGTCATCGTTCGGCCCACGAAAGCGGAAGCGCTCGAACGGTTCCGTTCGCTGTTCGAGAAGACCGGTATCGACCAGATCACACACGTTCTCGACAACGCGGTGCGTCGACGCACGCAAGGAGAGCAGGATCTGAAGACGTTCACAGCTCGCGACGCGCAGCGTCAGGGTTGGGTCGACACCATCGCAGCCGGGAAGCTGCCGGAACCCGAAGACCTGTATGTCGGTGACGGGCTCTACGCCGGAATCACGGCGTGGTCACCTCTCGACATTTTCGGAACCGGTTCTTCGGCGGTCTACTACGTTGGTGATCCGGACTCGATCACCGATTCGGTACGAACGCTTCGCGCACGAACCGGTCTCACGGCATTGATTCTCGCTGGTTGGCCACTCATCGAAGAGGCAAAATGGGTGTCCGAGTATCTGATTCCACGGTTCGACGAGCTGGACTGAGCTCCGCTAGCCATGATCGCGAAGGAGTCGTGTCGGGGTAATACCGGCCAGCGCCTGGACATCGCGGGAGAGGTGGGCCTGGTCGGCATATCCAGTGCGTGCTGCGAGGGTTGCGAGCGAGGTGTTTTCGCGGCGGCCCAGGGTGAGAACATTCTGCATACGCTGAACCTTCTGAATCATTTTGGGGGACAGCCCTACCGAATTTGAGAGGGTACGCCGGAAATGCCGTGCGGAAACTCCGAGGTCACTGGCGATCTCGTGAATCCTGATATTTGGCGAATTGGTAAGCGCGACAAACCCTTGCAGTGCAACTGTGTCGATGCGCAGTCCTGGCCACAGGCTTTCGAGTAGTGGTGTATCAACTCGTTCTTGACGGAGAGCGTCGGCAAGAATTCGGGACGTTCGTGACGGCAGCACATCACCGAACGCGATCTTGGAATCCTGCACCGATTCTGCTTCGGTTCCGAGGATCGAACGCAACGCGGGCGGATTGATCCGAATTCCCCACAGGGTTGCACCGGGCGTGATCGTCACAAGATCTGCTGTTGTCGCCGGCCCGACCAGCCAGGACTTGCCGGTGCTGTCGACGATGAAATCAGCGCACAGGTCCGGGATGATTCGCTGGGGGGCATCGCCGGATTGGTGTGTGCTCGTGCTCTTCCACAGACAGTTAAACCACTCCGTGCCGCCTTCGACGGGCCGCTCGGCATAGCCATGGCCGGTTTGTTCAAGACCCGCCCCGGCCGCGCGACTACCGTCGGAGTTGAAGGTGTCTGTGGCGGTCATGGATTTATCGTCACACACCGGCCGAATACTTCTCGAACCGAAGCAGGAGAAATTACCGTGTCTGTGTCACCGCGACTCGACCTCGTCGGAATCGTCACCAACGACCTCGATCGTTCACTCGCGTTCTATCGGAGTGTGGGACTCGACATTCCCGAGACTCCGTCCGACGCGCCGCATGTCGAATTCACCTTCGATAACGGCTTGCGCCTGGCGTGGGATGCACTCGCCACAATCGCCAGTTTCGATCCGGACTTCGTAGTCACCGACGGCCGTCATCCGGTGGCGTTGGCTTTTGACTTCGGTACCCCCGACGCCGTGGACGAGGCTTACGCGCGTATCACGGCTGAGTTCCCTGGCCACAAGGAACCATTCGACGCCGTGTGGGGTCAGCGTTACGCCGTGCTTCTCGATCCGGACGGTAATACTGTCGACCTGTTTGCTGCGCTCTGATGGTGTAAGTCGATCGCGTAGCTGGCAATGCAGTAGCTGGCAGTGCAGTAGCCACACGTCTGGGCTTCGCATCGGCGAGAATCTGATGCGAAGCCTGACACGTCTGCATTTGTGGTGCAACAACTCTCACGTGCGCAGCACCGGACCCTGATGCGCTGTCGAACGTCGCGGCCGCTGCTGCGGATCGATCCCCGCCAGCGGAACAAACCACGGCCTGCGATCCGACCCCATCTTGATTTCCCACTGCCCCGCGAATCCGGCCTTGCGGTGAATCAGTGTGTGATGCGCTCGGCAGAGCAGGGTGAGGTTGTCCATCACCGTCAACCCACCCTTCGACCACGGCAGAATATGGTGCGCGTCGCACCACGCCGGCACCGCATCACAGGAGGGGAACGCACATCCCTTGTCTCGGGCGATCAACGCCGTCCGCTGCGCCGCCGACACCAACCGCTTCAACGGACTCACATCGAGCGGGGCGCCGTGTTCGTCGAGGAGCACCGTCGAGAGCATGCAATCGCACGCCAACATCCGGGTGCGGGTGATGCTCAACGGGCCCATCCACGGCATGTGCCCGACATCAAGATCGTCGAAGTCGTCGAGGTCGTCGAAACCCCACACCGGTGCATCCTCGACGTCAGTCTCGTCATCGGGCGAAGCCGAGCTCGACGATGCAGTGCGCGTGCTCGCGCAGTCCCGATGCTCCGCAAGATCTTTCGCCGTCACATGCACATTCACATGCGGACGCTGACCACCGTCCACCCCCGTCGCAGCATTGTCGAGATACCGTCGAATCAACTCCGTCAACGCATCCGCCGTCCGCTTGGCAGCGGACCGAGCATCGGGTGTTCCGTCTGCCGCGGGGGTGGGCATCGACAACCCCGACAACGCCGACAAGAGCATTTCGCCGGTCAACGCATCGAACTCACCTTTGATGACCACTCGACCGTTCAACGTCGGCGCGATGCGTAGTTCGTTGCGGTCGTCGTCTTCCCCAGGCGGGATGTCTTCGGATTCGAAGATCCGCTCCAACACCGCGATGGCGTACCGCAGTTTCGTGGTGGTCGCCTCCACTCCGGAGGCTGCGGCGAGCAGGGTTTTGATGCAGTGCGGCAGGGCGCGGTCCGGCATCCCTTTCGGTGGGGATTCGCAGAATGCGGTGATCAGCGCGGCATGGTCGACGGTGAGGTCACCGGCATCGAACTGGGCCGCGATAGCGGGGAATGCCCGTAAGGCCACCCCGAGGGCAGCGATCTTGTTTCCGGCCGCGTTCTGCAGCATCGTGTTCGCGGCCAGCCAGCGGCCGACGCCGCGGTAACACAGCACCGGCTCGTCCGGATGAAGCGCCAACTCGTCGACCGCGGCAACCCGAATCGCTTCCAGCCGAAGGATTTCCGCTGACACACTGACTGCGACGTCCCGCACGTCGCACGGCCGTAACCTCCACAGCCTGCCGCGCACATTCACAGCAGAACCAGCCACAACATCGGCAACTACGGTATTGACGCTCATCGGATCCCCCATCCTTGCCCCCAATTATACTCGAACATCCATTCGAGTCAAGGGCAAGGATGGGCGGAGATTCAGCTGTCCAAGGGTGAAGATTCTGCAGATGTGGAAGCGATCTACCTGGCGTTCAAGGCCTCGAGGATTTGTCCCCGTGATTTCCCGAGTTCCGATCCCCAGTACGGCCACGAATGTGTTCCGTTCGACGGGAAGCTGTAGGTGGCTGGGATTCCGAGGGAGTTCAATCGAAACTGGAATGCGCGTGTATTCATCAGTGCTAGTGCTTCGAGGCCGATGGCGCTGCCCGTGTTCACGAAGTCGACGGGTGATCGAGGTTTGTCGAATTCTCCCGGCAAGCCACTGGCCGCGGAGACGTACAGCGAAAGCCCTCGCAGTTCAGGTGCAAAAACGAAGGGGTCGTTGCGCAACCAAGCCGAACTCCACGGCGGTCCCCACATAGCGTCGACGTTGAATGACCCGGCGCTGATCATCGCGACGCGGATTGCTTCACGCATTCCGGGTGCGGAGATGTTGAGGTATCCGGAGAACGATCCTGCGAACTTGAACTGATCGCGGTGATAGGCGGCCAACGTCAGTGCTGCGCTGCCGCCCATCGACAGGCCGAGGACACCGTTGTTGGTCCGGGAGACTCCGCGGGTTTCGAGATAGGCGGGCAATTCTTCGGTCAGGAAGGTTTCCCATTTGTACGTGGTTGGTTGTCGGTTGAGGCTACTGGTGGAGTACCAATCGGAGTAGAAACTCGATTGGCCACCGACCGGCATCACCAGGGTGATGTTGTCGTCGCGGAACAGATCGAAGGCGTTGGTCTCGAAACTCCAGGCATTGCGATCGTTTCGGGCGCGTAGGCCGTCGAGCAAATACAGCGCGGCATTGCCGCCGCGTGATGCCCATTGAATTTGTACCTTGATCGGACCCATCGTTGAGTCGACAAAGGCCTCTTCGTATCCGCCTGATTGAGCGGTTCGCATCGGGGTTGCGGTGGCGATTGACGGGCCGATAAGGCCGATCGCCAGGGGAAACGCCAAGGCGGCCACCGCTGTTCCGAACCACCGTCGCCTGGCAGGTTTATATCCGTGTCGGACAAATCGCATATTCGTCACTCCGCCCCTTGGTGATCGATTGCAGAATTCCTGTCCGTGCCCCCCGAGGCGCGGAATTCTTCAAAACACTAAGTGGTACGCAACGTCGTCGACCGATCCGTTACGGCTTCGTTACTGAAGGAGTGGGGTGTTCGGCGAACTATCAGGACTCCGAACCTCGGTCGGAGTCGAGATCAGAGAGTGGCCATCCAGCCGCGGCGAGCACTGCTGCCACACGTGCGATGTCACTGTCAGAGGCGCTTTTGCTTGTCACATCGGCGATCTGAGCACTGATTTCTTCAGTCGAGATAATTTGATTACTGGTCTCGTCACTCAGTTCGGCAAGCGCGGCACCGATCGCGATTTCACGTACCTGTGCGTCGGTAAGTTTTCTGCGAAGTAGCGCGACCAGCGGGATTCGATCTTTTGGTGGAATTCCCTCGGGGTAGCCGGCTTGCAGCCACTCGAGTATCGACTGGGCCAACGACGAAGACGGTGCCATCACTGTTTTGTAGGTCCTTTCATTATGGAAGGCGGACGCGGCCGTTCAGAAGATCTCGATACCGAACGTGTGACTCAAAAATCCCTTCATGATGAAAAGGATTCCCGTGACGATCGCGATGAGGACCACCGCGAAGCAGGTAACGGCAGCAGTAACGGCGAGGCGGCTGCGCGTCGAGGCAATCGAACCGTCGGCGCTGTGAGATTTCGAATCGAGAGCCCGTAGTCCGAAGGCGAAGATCGCCGGAAGTCCGGCGCCGAGGAGCAGACCGACAAGCATGACCTGCCAGAGCGAGTCGGCGGTGTTCTTCAAGACATCCATGTCGATTCCATTCTCAGGCTTTCATATCGGTGGTGATCCGAGGGTCAGGTCCGGGAACTTCCGTGGGGACCAGGCCACCGTCCCAATCGGCGTTGACGTTGCCGGGATCGACGGGATTCTTGCGCGAACGTAGATACATCCACGTGGACAGGGCGATGAGTACAGCGAAGACCACCAGCACGCCGGGCAGTCCGCCGACGATGTTCGCCAAACCCCAGCACGAGGCGCCGACGAGTGCAGCCGACGGCAGAGTGATCAGCCAGGCGAGTGCCATGCGCCTGGCGACGCCCCAACGAACTTCGGCACCCTTACGTCCGACGCCGCTGCCCATGATGGAACCAGTCGCCACATGGGTGGTGGAGAGAGGGAGTCCGAGGTGACTGGAGGTGAGAATGATTGCGGCTGAGGATGCTTCGGCCGCCATTCCTTGCGGTGCGGCAATTTCGACGAGTCCTTTGCCGAGGGTGCGGATGACGCGCCAACCGCCCAGATAGGTACCGGCCGCGATGGCCAGCGCGCAGGCCAACTTGACCCAGAACGGCATGTCGGCATCCGCTGAGATCGTGCCGTGGGCGACGAGAGCCAAGAAGATGACGCCCATAGTCTTCTGGGCGTCGTTGGTGCCGTGTGCGAGGGAAACCAGTGATGCAGAGCCGATTTGGCCGAAGCGGAAGCCTTTTTCCTTGGTTTCTTCATGAACTTTCGAAGTAATGCGATAAATCAACCAGGTTCCGGCCGTCGCAACAATGCCGGCGACGACGGGGGCGAGTAGCGCGGGGATGACGACCTTGCTGAGGACTCCGCTCCAGGCGACGCCGCTCATTCCGAGAGATGCGATTGCGGCGCCGATCAGGCCGCCGAACAACGCATGTGAGGAGCTTGACGGGATGCCCAGCAACCACGTTGCCAGATTCCAGATGATGCCGCCCACCAGGCCGGCAAAGACGATGGTGAGCAGTGCTTGACCGCCCACGTTTCCAAGATTCACGACGCCCTTGGCCACAGTGGCGGCCACTTCGACGGAAAGGAATGCTCCGACCAGATTCAAAGAAGCGGATAGTGCTACCGCAACTTTGGGGCGCAGTGCACCTGTCGCAATCGATGTGGCCATGGCGTTACCGGTGTCATGGAAACCGTTAGTGAAGTCGAATCCCAGTGCGGTTACGACGACGACGAGTAGAACGATCAGTTCCGCATTCACGATTACTGACTGTCCCTCAGGGACGGCCGGTAAACCGACGTCAAGCAGGCTTGTTCCGTGAAATTTCGCGTGGTCACCTCGGGTGTGAAGGAATACGCTCAGTCCATGTCACTCGGAGAAGAGAAAACCATCTCGGTCAGCACCTTCCGCAAGAGCGGCGACGGCGTCGCGACACCTACCTGGGTTGTGCCGCTGTCCGACGGCCGCATCGGATTCTGGACGTCGTCGAGGTCCGGCAAGGCCAAGCGGTTACGGAACGATCCTCGCGTGACGATTGCTCCGTGCACCAACCGCGGAAAAGTGGTTTCCGGTGCAGTGACCGTCTCCGGTACCGCGCAATTGGTTGCTGCGGGCCCGGAATTCGACGAGATTCAGAGAAAGGTCAAAGCGAAATATGGCGTGATGGTCCCGATCTCGAGATTCTTCAACACTTTGGGGCACATCGGCAAAGGGTCATTTCCGTACGGCGACACCGGAGTGGTTGTCACGGTCGAGTCCTGAGCAGCAGGGATCGCATCCGGGCGGACCGCAACGGCGTAGCGTGGACATATGGGTCTCACGATCCGGCGTATTTGCCTGACGGTCCCACGAACACTTCACTGAGGAACGTCTGTCATGGCGCACGCAATCACACTCGACTTCGCGAGGGAGACGCCGCCACCGCACGTGGGACAACCCTTCCCATCTCCCACCCGAACACCACGATTTCTTCTTCGTGGTCAGGGCGCCGTGCAATCAGCGGTTGACGGTGCATGGTTTCCGTGGACTTCCAATGTCACGTCGGAGCTCCACGATTTGATATCCGCCCTCTCGTTGCGGCTCGGGCCGATCGCACGAGTTGCATTCGACTGGAACACGATCAGCAGCGAGCAACGGCGTATCGATGAGGGCGACGGGCTCGAAGTTCGGGGACCGTACCCCGGCCAGCCGTCGGATTTGATGATCTTCGAAGACATCCTCGGTTGCAGACTCGCCTTGAAGATGGTTCCGCCCACCACCGATCCGGACCACGCGTACAGAATGATGCGCCGTCTGGTTGATCCTGCGCGTAGCGACACCTATCGGGTGGAGTGACGGGTGGGGCGTGCACGGAGCTTCCCCGATCACCTTCGGTAAAGCAGGCAAGAGCCTCTTTTACAAGGGTCTTGGATCAGTGCGGAAAAGTGGGTAATAGTAGAGAAGCACCCCGCCTTGCGCTGCGCGAGGTGCGTCGGCTTTCAGCCGCAATCGGAGCCGGCGTCGCTTTCTGCTGGAAGGAATGCCGTGTCCGATAACAGACCGCCCGTGCCAGAAGAAGAGTCTCGGGCTGGCGGCGACAGTGAAAACCCGGCGATCTCGTCGCCGACGCCTACGGCGCATCGTCCGATGACAAACCGTGACTGGTGGCCGAACCAGCCGGATCTGTCGGTCCTGCATGGCAATTCAGCCAAATCCAATCCGATGGGCGCGGACTTCGACTACGCAGAAGAGTTTGCAAAGCTCGACGTCGAGGTGCTCAAGCGTGATGTCTTCGAGCTGATGACAACCTCTCAGGATTGGTGGCCTGCCGACTACGGTCACTACGGTGGCCTGTTCATCCGGATGAGTTGGCACGCTGCCGGGACTTACCGAATTGGTGACGGCCGAGGTGGTGGTGGCCAAGGCGCTCAGCGTTTCGCGCCGATCAACAGTTGGCCTGACAATGCGAGCCTCGACAAAGCCCGACGACTGTTGTGGCCCGTCAAGCAGAAGTACGGCAGGAAGATTTCCTGGGCAGACCTCATCATCTTTGCCGGCAACTGCGCGTTGGAATCGATGGGGTTCAAGACCTTTGGTTTCGGTTTCGGTCGTGAGGACATCTGGGAGCCGGACGAGATCTTCTGGGGCCCGGAGGACGCGTGGCTCGGCGACGAGCGTTACAGCGGCGAGCGTCAATTGGCCGGTCCACTCGGGGCAGTGCAAATGGGTTTGATCTACGTGAACCCGGAGGGGCCCAATGGTCAGCCGGATCCGGTGGCCGCTGCCATCGACATCCGCGAGACATTTGCTCGGATGGCGATGAACGACGTGGAGACAGCTGCGCTGATCGCCGGTGGCCACACCTTCGGTAAGACCCACGGTGCCGGCCCCGCCGATCTCGTCGGGCCAGAGCCGGAAGCTGCTCCGATCGAACAGCAAGGGTTGGGCTGGAAGAGTTCTTTCGGCACGGGCAAAGGCAAGGATGCGATCACCAGTGGCATCGAGGTTGTCTGGACGCCGACGCCGACGTCGTGGGACAACAGCTTCCTGGAAATCCTCTACGGCTACGACTGGGAGCTGACAAAGAGCCCCGCCGGTGCTTGGCAATGGGTGGCGAAAGACGGCGGTGGGGCGGGCACGATTCCCGACCCGTTCGACGCGTCGGTGCACCGCGCCCCGACGATGTTGACGACGGACCTTTCGTTACGGCTGGACCCGATCTATGGACCGATCACGAGGCGCTGGCTCGACCACCCGGATGAACTCGCCGAGGCGTTCTCCAAGGCCTGGTACAAATTGCTGCACCGCGACATGGGGCCCGTCACGCGGTATCTCGGCCCCTGGGTTCCCCAGCCCCAGCTGTGGCAGGACCCCGTCCCGGAAGTGGAACCCCCGTTGATCGGGGATGAGGAGATCACTGCCCTCAAGCGCATGATTCTCGAATCCGGGCTGTCCATCTCGCAGTTGGTATCGACAGCGTGGGCGTCGGCGGCCAGTTTCCGTGGCACCGACAAACGTGGTGGTGCCAACGGGGCACGAATCCGGCTCGAACCTCAGAAGGACTGGGAGGTCAACAACCCCGCAGTTCTGTCGGTAGTGCTGGCGACTCTCGCGGAGATTCAGAAGCAGTTCAATTCCACTGGTGGAGCTAAGGTTTCACTGGCTGATCTGATCGTCCTGGCCGGAACTGCGGCTGTCGAGCAGGCAGCAAAGCGCGGCGGTCACGAAGTCTCGGTCAGGTTCACGCCGGGGCGGACGGACGCGTCGCAGGAGCAGACCGACGTGGAGGCGTTTGCCGTGCTCGAACCTCGGGCTGACGGGTTCCGCAATTATCTGCGGCCGGGGGAGAAGGTGCCGGCAGAAAATCTGCTGGTCGACCGGGCTTACATGCTGACGTTGACGGCTCCCGAAATGACCGTCCTGGTAGGTGGTTTGCGCTCCTTGAACGTCAACTACGAGCACACGGGCTACGGGGTTTTCACTGATCGACCGGAAACGTTGACCAACGATTTCTTTGTCAGTTTGCTGGACATGGGTACGGAGTGGAAGCCGTCGGCATCGTCGGAGAACCTCTACGAGGGACGTGATCGCGCCACCGGTGATGCCAAGTACACCGGCACGGCGGTGGACCTCGTCTTCGGATCGAACTCGCAACTGCGTGCTCTCGCAGAGGTGTACGGCAGTGAGGATGCACAGCAGAAGTTTGTCGAGGACTTTGCCGCAGCGTGGACGAAGGTGATGAATCTGGATCGGTTCGATATCGCCTGAGTGGGCATCACGGACCGCAGGGATGCGTAAAACGCACAAGCGGCCCGTCCAGCTGCGTGAGCACCATACAACCGCTCTGGCGGTCGGCAGCAGAAGCGGAGAAGACCGCTGCTGCACAGACTGGTGCCAAGTACGTCGACACACAGTCGAAGGGACTGGCACCTGAGCTTGCTGATGCCATTCTTCTCGACTAGACGACCTGCACGGTAGCGGCCGAATATCCCGAGAACCTCACTCCCGCGCTCCTCCCGTTCAGATCAGTTTCGCGGCGCGTTCTGCCATCATCACGCAGCCGAGATAGGTGTTTCCCGCCGGCAACACCGGCATCGCGGAGGCGTCCACGACCCGCAGGCCGTGGACCCCGCGTACCCGGCAGCGCGCGTCCAGAACGGCGGTCGGGTCACCATCTGCGCCCATTGCACAGGTGCCGCCCAGATGCGCGTAGCTGATCTGGCCGCTGTTGATCAATCCGGCGGCGGCACCTGTGGAGGTCAGGTCCGTTGTCGGCTGGATTCTGGTGGCGCCGAGTTGGGCGAACGGGCCTGTTGATTCGAAAGCGGCGATGCGGCCCAGGACCCAGTCGAGGCGTTCGACGTCTCGCGGCGTCAGCTCCGGCATCGACACCTCCGGTTCGGCGTCGGGTTCGGTGGAGGAGATTCGAACCTGTCCGCGCCCGCCGACATCGAAGAGGAACGGGACGATCGAGAAATGCGCGCCGTCGGCCGTCGGTTCGCCGATCGGCAGGTTCAGGACGTGGAAGTCGATGGTGTCCGACTGAGGGGTTCGGCCAACCCACACCGGTTGGACCGGGCCACCGCGCAGCGGACTGCCGCCCGGATGGTGATAAACCAAGGGGACGCCGAGGTGGTCCTGTAGGTTCGCCCCGACTCCCGGACTGTCGGCGACGACCGGGATGCCGAGGCGCTCCAACAGGTCCTTCGGGCCGATTCCCGACCGCTGCAGCAGCGCCGGTGAACCAGTGGCTCCACAGCTGACGATGATCTCGCGGGCAGAGAGTTTCCGGCCGTCGGCGGTGATGACGTGCGTTGCCCGTCCGTCCTCGACGACCACCCGGTTCACCGTGACACCCGTCTCTACCGTGAGGTTCGGTCGCGACCGCACCTCACCGGTCAGGTACGCCCGACTCACAGTCAGCCGCTCGGCGCCGTCCGCGGACACCGTCAACGGGAAGATTCCGACGCCCGGGAGCTGCTCAGGGTCGTTGACGTCGTCAACCCACGGCACGTCGATTTCGCGGAGTCCGGAAAGGAAGGCCCGCTGGGATTCGGTCTGTTGCTCGGCGGTGGAGCGTCGTACGACGAGCGGACCGTCCGCGCCGTGAAGCTCCGACGCACCGCAGTCCAGGTCGTTCTCCATCGCTCGAAAGGTCGCGAGGATGTCCGCCCAGCTCCAACCGTCGAGCCCACTGGCGGCCCACGCGTCGTAATCGGCAGGCTGGCCGCGCATCGTTGCGAGATAGTTCACGGCTGAAGTCCCGCCCAAGACGCGCCCGCGCACCATGGGGACTGTAGCTTCACCCTTCGCTCGCATCGGGAACCCTTGAGTGAAAGGGGTTCCGGCCCAGACGTTTCCCGCCGCAGACGGTTGTAGAACGGTATCGTCGTAAGCTGCGTCGTCCGGGCCTTGCTCGAGGAGCAGTACGCGTCGGCCCGGGTCTTCGGAGAGTCGTGCAGCCAATACTGCGCCGCTTGTACCGCCGCCAACGACGATCACATCCATCTCCATTGCCACTCCCGTTCGACCACGCGCGTATCAGGTGAATTTGTTCGACTCGGTAACAGTACGAATCAAACTGCTCGCGCGGGTCAGTTCCGAGATTCCTTCCAGTCACCGGGACGGGGCCGGTGGAATGCTCTGCTCGAAGTGAAATACGTTGTCGTGGTCGTACTTCGCCTTGATTGTGCGTAGTCGGTCGACGTTGGACCCCCAGTAGGCGGTCTGCCAGTCAGCCACGTCGGCGTTGGGCACGTTGGTGTAGGCGCCATCGGCGTAGGGCGCCAGCGCTTGGCTGAATTCGGCAATCCAAGCCTGGCACTTCGCAGTGAGTGGATCTTCCGGTGCCCGTGTCCCACCCCGGGTGCCCCAGCCCGCTCCCGGTTCGGCGTAGAACAGCGCGTTGCGATGGGCAAAAGCTGAGCCGCCGGAAGGCTCACTGCCGATGACGGCTCCGCGGAGAGCATTGGTGAAGTAGTTGCAATCCGTCGAGGGAGCCGTTGACATGAACCCGCAGATCAGGTTGATCGCTTCAATGGGGAATTGGCGGGAGACGAACTGCGAGAAGAACTTCCAGTTCGCAGGTTCGTCGGGGGTCGGAATCTGGAATCCCGCGTAGGTGTCAACCCAACTCGCGTTGGTCGTCGAGACGTCAGGATTTCCGATTGACAGGATCGGCTCCAGCATCCGGATCGCTTCGGCTTCCGACCCGGATGCCAGGACACCGACCAGCAGGATCTCGTCGTGGTGTATCTCGAGTTGGCTAGTCAGGCGGTTGTCGGTGAACGGGGCGCAGTGCTGCCAAGCCTCGAAGACCCACGGGAGGTGACCCAGACCTGGCCACCTCGCCGTGACGTAGACGGTCTGCGCCAGGGGGTGAATCGTATAGGTCAACGAAGTAACGATCCCGAAGTTGCCGTTACCGGCGCCGCGAAGCGCCCAGAGCAGGTCTGAGTGGTTCTCCTCGTCGACGACGATTGTCTTGGCCCCGTCGACGTTTGACGTGACGACGACCTCGGCCGCAACCAAATTGTCACAGGCCATGCCGAAGTTGCGGGTGAGGAGTCCGAAGCCGCCGCCCAGGGTCGCGCCGCCCAAGCTGACGGTTCCTTCGGTGCCGGTCGGCGCGGCGAAGCCAACGTTGCCGAGCAGGGCTACGGCTTCCGTCTGGTTGATTCCCGCGCCGACGGTAGCGGTATTCGATTCCATGTCGATTGTCGCCGACTTCATTTCGCTGACGTCGATCACGATCCCGTCATCGACAGACGACCATCCCTCGAGGCAATGGCCACCGCTGCGTACCCGAATCTGAACCTGATTCTGCCGCGCCCAGTCCACCGCGTTGACCACGTCCTGGGTTTCCCGCGCGAACACGATCACCCTCGGATTGTGATTGAAGAGCAGATTCCAGCAGTCGCGTGCATCGGGGTAGTCGGAGTCGGCCGGACGGACGACGCGGCCGGTCAACTCTCCTGGTCGGTCTGTGGTGGTACTCATTCCGTGGTCTCGGGAATCGCCGGTGCAGCAGCGAATTCGTCGACATCACCCGGTTCGGTGTCGAGCACCGTGCGATTGAAGATCATCATGTACGCGAAATAGATTCCGCCGGCGACGATCAGACCGCCGACGATCAAGACAGGAACGGACGCATCCCCGGGTGTCACAAGGACAAACACCACGAACACCACCCACATCAATGCGGCGACGGCGACCGGCAATTCGAATCGGCCCAAGCTGAAGCCACCCGCTTTGTGTTGCAATCGTTTTCGCACGGCCAAGTACAGGATCACGATCGCCCCGTAGATGATTGCCGGCAAGAGCGTTGAGCCGATGATCAATTGCAGCAGCGCTGAACCGGGCAGCGCGATCATCAGGACAACCCCGACTGCAAGGATCAGGATCGTCGCCGGAACCGGGGTCTGTGTCTTGGGATTGACTCGTCGCATCAACCGGTGCGCGGGGAACCGCTCGTCACGCGCCATCGCGAAGACCTGCCGCGAGCACGCCGCCATCACCACCATCCCGGCGCCGAACATCGCGAATGCCAGGCCCGCCAAAAGGATTCGTTCTACGACAGGCCCGAGCTGACTGCGGATGATCGCGGCCACCGGTGAGCCGCTGTTGCTTACCACCGGGACATCCTTGATCGCGATCGTAAGCGCGATCAAGAAAATCAGCCCCAAGACTCCCGCCGCGACGACCGAGGCCACGATCGCCCGGGGGACGCTGCGAAATGGATCCTTGGCTTCCTCAGCGAGATTCGCAGCAGAGTCGAATCCGACCAGCGTTGTGAGCCCCATGATCATGCCGGCCATCAACCCGCCGCCAATGGCAAAATAGTTCGGGGAATCGACGGTGATCCCGCGCGAAGTGAGGTTGCCGAGATCACCGCTGCCCGTGAACACCATGACTACGGCCAATGCAATGACCAGCACCACCACGATGGCCAATTCGATCCCCACCGCGCTGGAGGTGATCAGGCCGAGCAGTCGCGTCGAGGCGATCACCAGCACCGCCTGAACAACGAGAATGACTACCGTGATCAGCCGAGCGGTGCTCTCATTTTCCTGCATCCCTATCAGCGGCATGAACGCCTGGCTGGCCAACGCGTTATCCAACGCGACTACCGCGATCGCCAGGTACCAGAAGGTCAGCCAGCCGAACAGCCAGCCGATCTTCGGGCTCGCCAGCCGCGAGGCCCATTGGTACGAGGACCCGCTGAGCGCGATGCGAGCAGCGAACTGAGCGACGACCAGCGCCACCAGTGCCTGGCCGATCGCCGCCAATATCCACAGCCAGATGCCCACGGGGCCGGCACTGGTGAGGACGTTGTCATACGTGGCGAAGATGCCGACCGCCACGGAGATGAATGCAAAAGAAACTGCGAACACCTGGAAAGGACCAAGAGTTCGCTTCAGTTCTGGTTCGTAACCACAGTCCACGCACTCGTCATCGGCAGAAGTGGTGTCCGGCGCATTCTCAGTGGTCATGTCCGACCTTCCGTGGCTGGCTATACCTTGAACACTTGCGAATGCAGGAACGAGAGTGAACGTGCGACACCGACATTGGTGGCCAACGCACTGGGAATAGCCAATTCGACTGGGTCCGAAACCACGTGCGGGACGCTAGATGCCGGTCTGTTCGACTCCGTACTGTGCCTGTGCGGTGGTGTAGCCCTCGTACTCCAGCTGCTCAATCAGGCCCTGTCGTGAGAAGGCAGAAAAGTCGAGGTAGTTCGCGGCAGCCTTTGCGGCCTGCTCATTCCAATCAGGCGCAACGGAGTCCACAGCGAAAGTTGCGTCCGCAGTCGAGTAGTCCTCGTACTCCAGCTGCTCGATTAGGCCCTGTCGTGAGAAGGCTGTGAATTCGAGATAGCTTTTCGCCGCTCGTACAGCGTTCCTCTGCCCACCCGTCATTCCGGGCTCCGGCCTGGCCGGTGCGGTGGTCGTCGTAGTGGGTTTAGTCGTAGTGGCTTTAACAGTGGTCGTCGTAGTGGGTGCCAACGTCACTGTTTCGACAGGTGCCACCGGAGCCGGCGACGGCGACGGGGCCTGAGTCGACGTTGTCGCCTTCGTTGTGACCGGAGCCTTCACTGCCGCAGTGGACTGTGTCGTGGTCGGCTGGCCGCTCGATGCAACATCAGAAGATTTATTGATGGAAGTCGCCACACCGATAATGACGAGGAGCACCACGACGCCGCCGGCGATCCACGGCCACTTTTTGCGTGTGGGTTTACCGGACTCCGGGTCGGACTGCGGGTCCGACACGTGTTCGTATGGTGTCGGACCCGTCGGACCCGTCGGACCCGTCGGACCCGTCGGGGGCGGCTGAAGTGCGGCCGTCCACTGTTGTCCGTCCCACCACCGCAGTTGTCCGGAGCCTTCGGGGTCTGGGTGCCATCCAGCCGGTGTTGTCATGGATTTCCTTACGTCGAGTGATTGACCGTGAACTCTTGCGTCGATCGATCACGGGTTGGCGTGTCACGGATCCGCCATTGTGTGGCGGTTGTCCGTTTCGTGTCGTAAGTACTATCAGGTTGGTCCGACAGGGCATACCGGACGGTCCGAAACCGTCGTCCGAATGTGGCCCACCTGGCTCGGGCGTTCTCGCCGTGTTAGCAAAATTGGAGCCGTCGGCACCGTTTGGTGCTGACGGCCCCAATTGTGTTCGGAAGCCTATTGATCTGGAGGTGTCAGTCAAGCTGTGGCTGTCGCCGGCTGATCCGCGCTGGTTCGGCCTCGGATGAGGAAGATTGCGACGACGCCGAAGATGACCAACAAGACGGTGACGAGGGTGGCGATGGCGGTGGCTCCACTGGCCGTCTCCGTCACGGAAGTGTCGAGTCCGCCGGTCGAGAGGATCGTCGTGGGGTCGGTGAGGCCGTGCAACACGATTGCGGCCCAAATCGTGCCCGTCACTCGCATGGTCAGGTACATGCACATTCCGAATCCGAATGTGTAAACGACGGTGAAGAGGACGGTTGATGCTTCCATTCCGGAGAGGAGGTTGGTCATGTGCATGAGTGCAAAGAGCAGTGACGACACGACCGCGACGAATCGTTCGGTATGGCGGGCGTCACGCAGCATTTTCACTGCTAAACCGCGGGTCATCAGTTCCTCTGCGAGGCCGACGCACGCACCGAGTGCGAGTAGCGAGAGGATCTCGCCGGCAGACCACGAGCTCCAGTCGGTTCCGCTCAGATGCGCGACGATGGCGGCGACGACGAGAATCGGGCCGATCCACATCCAGCGCTTTCCCCGAATAGGTTGAGGGCCGAAGACACTACGCAACCACCCCATTTTGGCCGTGAAAATCAGTAGCGCGATACCGCCGATCCCGATGGGCAATGCGAGGCCGAAGATGACGCTGGAGGCGCTCCCGACTACGTTGTCCGTGTCGATCTGATCGGCAAAAACGCGCGAGACCACTTGCCCGACAGCAAGATAGAAGGCGAGGTAGGCGAGGATCAGCAGGAGTAGCTTCCACACGGTGGGCTTGCTCCAGAAATTGGACTTTTCGGGAATTTCGTTGTTCACGGTCAGATCGTAAAGGACTCGTAAGAAGTCGCGCGACCGCAGCGGAATTCACGCCCGAAGGTCGAGACCTCCGGGCATATGCGGCGGGGCAGAGACGAGTCCACCCGCCCCGCAGATGCGGAACGGGTGGACTTGGAGACGCTATGTCTGACTTACGTCAGGCTGCGGATCACACGTCGTAGTAGAGCTCGAACTCGTACGGGTGCGGGCGCAGGTTCACAGGAGCGATTTCCTGCTCACGCTTGATGGCGATCCAGGTCTCGATCAGGTCGGAGGTGAAGACGCCACCCTCGGTGAGGTACTCGTGATCGCGCTCGAGGTTGTTGATGACGGTCTCGAGGTTGGTCGGAGCCTGCGGGATGTTGCGAGCCTCCTCCGGCGGAAGCTCGTAGAGGTCCTTGTCGACCGGAGCCATCGGCTCGATCTTGTTCTTGATGCCGTCCAAGCCGGCCATCATCTGTGCAGCGAAGTTCAGGTACGGGTTACCGGAAGCATCAGGTGCGCGGAACTCGATGCGCTTGGCCTTCGGGTTGTTGCCCGTGATCGGGATACGGACAGCTGCCGAGCGGTTGCGCTGGCTGTACACGAGGTTGATGGGAGCTTCGTAGCCCGGCACCAAACGGTGGTACGAGTTGACGGTCGGGTTGGTGAACGCCAACAGCGACGGGGCGTGGTGCAGAATGCCGCCGATGTAGTGACGCGCCATGTCCGAGAGGCCTGCGTAGCCGGACTCGTCGTGGAAGAGGGGCTTGCCGTCCTTCCACAGGGACTGGTGGACGTGCATGCCCGAGCCGTTGTCACCGAAGAGCGGCTTCGGCATGAAGGTGGCGGACTTGCCATGCTTCCAGCAGGTGTTCTTGACGATGTACTTGAACAGCTGAAGATCGTCGGCGGCTGCGAGCAGGGTGTTGAACTTGTAGTTGATCTCCTGCTGACCGCCGGTGCCGACCTCGTGGTGGCCGCGCTCGAGCTCGAAGCCCGCATTGGTCAGGTTGGTGGAGATTTCGTCGCGCAGGTCCACGTAGTGGTCGTACGGAGCGACGGGGAAGTAGCCGCCCTTGGCGCGAACCTTGTAACCGAGGTTGGGGGAGCCGTCGGCGTTGGTCTCGGCGCCGGTGTTCCAGGAGCCGGAGACGGAATCCAGCTCGTAGAAAGCGGAGTTCATGCCGGAGTCGTAACGAACCGAGTCGAAGATGTAGAACTCGGCCTCGGCGCCGAAGAATGCGGTGTCCGCGATACCGGTGCTGAGCAAGTACTCCTCGGCCTTACGGGCAACGTTGCGCGGGTCGCGGCTGTAGGACTCACGGGTGAACGGATCGTGGACGAAGAAGTTGATGTTGAGCGTCTTCGCCTTGCGGAAAGGATCGAGCTGAGCCGTGGTGACGTCAGGAAGCAACATCATGTCGGACTCGTGGATCGACTGGAAGCCGCGGACGGAGGAACCGTCGAACGCGAGGCCGTCCTCGAAGACGTCCTGGTTGAAAGCAAACGCAGGGATGGAGAAGTGCTGCTGCACGCCCGGCAAGTCGCTGAAGCGAATGTCGACGTACTCGATGTTCTCGTCCGCGATGTACTTGATGACCTCTTCGGCCGTGGTAAATGCCACGCTCGTGCTCCTTAAGTCGCTTCAACCAAGTGTATGAAAATGTGTATCCGTCGAGCCTGACGGTAGGGAGCTGGTGTTGCCCGCTCGTCAACCCTTTGTTTCGCCAGTGTTACGCGTCGTAATGTCCTGGGGTTTTGCGAAATCCATGTGACCAGCTACACAGCTAAAACCCGGCAATCTGGACTACGGTGCTACGACGCCTATCCTGGACAGCATGGCACGTATCACCGGATCTTGGCTCTCTGGGCCCGAAGCAGCTTTGCCGAAGAACACTGACGGTCGCGAGCAGGTCTACCGCGGCGAGTTGCTCGGCTTTCCGCAGGAGGGGCCGGGATCGCTGGTCGGCTCGGGGCGACGCTTGGCTGCACTCATGATCGATTGGCTGATGGCCGTCGGTGTCGCCACTCTGATTACCGGCGACTTCTTCGACGGCAAGACGTCGACCATCACGCTGATGGTGTGGTTCGCGGTAGGCGTCGTCACCGTCGGCCTATTCAACTTCACGCCGGGCCAGTTCGTCGTGGGCCTTCAGGTGGCGCGAATCGAAGGGCCCATCCGGGTCGGACTAGTGCGCGCCCTCGCTCGCCAGGCTCTGCTCGTCTTCGTGATTCCGGCGACCATCACGGACATCGACGGACGCGGAATGCAGGATCGTGCGACGGGTACCTTGCTGGTCCGCTCTCGCTGACCTCCACAACTACAAAGAAAGACCCGGGTCCGCAGCGGACCCGGGTCTTTCTTTTATGCAAGGTATGTCAGCGTCGACGGATCGTGCGCTGCATGCCCTTCATCTTTGCGCCGCCGGGCATCGGGCCCTTCGGCATCGCTGCACCGCCGCCGCGTGCGCTCAAAGCTGCGAGGCGGCCTTCGATGTTGTCCATGCGCTTGGTGTCGATGTTGCGCGGAAGCTTGGTCATGTAGCGCTGCAGCTGGGACAGCGGAACCTGACCTTCGTCGTTGCCGACGATGATGTCGTAGATCGGGGTGTCGCCGATGAGGCGGGCCGTCTTCTTCTTTTCCTGCGCGAGGAGAGCCTTGACGCGCTGGGGGGAACCTTCGGCAACCAGAATGACGCCCGGACGTCCGACGACGCGGTGAACAGCATCCAACTGTGTGGTTCCAGCGACAGCGTTGGTCACGCGCCACGCGCCCTGCATGTTGTCCAGAGCCCACGCAGCAGCACCGGCCTGACCTTCGGCCTTCTTGTACACGGACTTCTGGACGCGTCGACCGAAGATGATGAAGGCGCCGAGAATGCCGAGCACGATGCCGATCGGCAGCAAGAACCACTGAAGACCCCAGATGAGGCCGACCAGGAAGAACACCAGACCAGCGCCCACGAGGGCACCGATCATCAGCGGCAGAAGGAGCTTGTCGTCCTTGCGCTGCATCTGGAATGCCTGCCAGAGCTGGGTCCTGCGTTCCTTGGAAGCCTGCTTGCGAGCAGCCTTCGCTGCAGCCTTTGCTTCTTTGGTGGGTTTGCCCTTGCCTGATTTACTGCTGCCGGATTTGCTGCCGTTCGCCATGTAACCAGGATACGTCCATCACTGTGCGCCTTTACTAACCGCCCGCGGTTAATAAAGGCGCACAGCAAAATGGAGATCAGCGATTCAGGCGTGCCATCAGTGAGCTGGCTTCCTGCGAAGCCTCGCCGCCCTCGGTGAGGTGACGCTGGGCTTCGGGCAATTCGCGTCCGTGATGAGCCATGGCCTGCGCGTACAGACGTCCTGCCCGGTACGACGAACGGACCAACGGACCGGCCATGACGCCGGCGAAGCCCATTTCCTCGGCAGCCTTGGAGTGCTCGACAAATTCTTCCGGCTTGACCCACCGCTCGACGGGATGGTGCCGGGGAGAGGGACGCAGGTATTGGGTGATGGTGAGGATGTCGCAACCGGCGGCGTGCAGATCAGCCATCGCTTCGGTGACCTCTTCGGGAGTCTCACCCATGCCGAGGATCAGGTTGGACTTGGTGACCAATCCGTAATCACGGGCGGCGGTGATGACGTCGAGGCTGCGCTGGTACCGGAATGCCGGACGGATGCGCTTGAAGATACGCGGCACGGTCTCGAGGTTGTGGGCGAGAACCTCGGGGCGGGAGGCGAAGACCTCGTCGAGAAGTTCAGGCTTGCCGTTGAAGTCCGGGATCAGGTTCTCGACGCCGGTGCCCGGGTTGAGTTCGTGGATCTTGCGGACAGTCTCGGCGTAAAGCCAGGCGCCGCCGTCGGGGAGGTCGTCGCGTGCGACGCCGGTAATGGTGGAGTACCGAAGTCCCATTGCCTGAACGCTTTCCGCGACGCGACGGGGTTCGTCACGATCGAGGGGGTCGGGCTTGCCGGTGTCGATCTGGCAGAAATCGCAGCGGCGGGTGCACTGTTCGCCACCGATCAGGAAGGTGGCTTCGCGGTCTTCCCAGCATTCGTAGATGTTGGGGCAGCCCGCCTCCTCACAGACGGTGTGCAAACCTTCACGCTTGACCAGGCCCTTGAGCTCCGAGTATTCGGGGCCCATCTTTGCTCGGGTCTTGATCCAGTTCGGTTTGCGTTCGATGGGCGTTTCCGCGTTTCGGATCTCGAGGCGGAGCAGCTTACGTCCTTCTGGGGCGATAGTCACGGGAATGATGGTACGCCCGCGCGCTCTTGTCGGCCGTTCCGGGGAAGGCCCTCAGCTGTACTGAACGGTAGTAAAAGTCGGCGTAGCGGGGGCAGTTTCGAACGTGACGCGCTCGATGTCCCGCTGGCTGACGGGCAGGCTGCCGTCGAGTGCGGCGATAACTGCTTCGGTGACTGCCGGCGTGACCTCGTCGACGGTGACGTCACGCCCGAGTTCCTGGGACAGCGTCGTCACGCCCGCGTCACGGATACCGCACGGAATGATGTTGTCGAAGCCGGTCAGGACCGAATCGCAGTTCAAGGCGAAGCCGTGCAGAGCGACGCCCTGTTGGACACGGACACCGATTGCGGAGACCTTGCGTTCCGGCTTCCACTGCCCGCCCGACAACTCTGCCGGCAGCCAGACGCCCGAGCGACCGTCAATTCGTCCACACGTCAGTCCCAGGTCGGTACAGACCACGATCAAGGCCTCTTCGAGGCGGCGGACGTATCGCACGACGTCGATGGGTTCGGCGAGTTTCACGATCGGGTAGCCGACCAGTTGGCCGGGGCCGTGCCACGTGATTTTTCCGCCGCGATCGACGTCGATGACCGGGGTGCCGTCGACGGGGCGATCTTCGGGTTCGGTGCGCCGACCTGCCGTGTACACCGGCGGGTGTTCGAGCAGCAGCAGAGTGTCCTGGCCGATGTTGCCGGCACGTGCTGTGGCCAGCTCACGTTGGCGGTCCCACGCGACCGTGTAGTCGATCAATCCGAGACGTTCGACGGTGATCGGGAGTTGCGACAATCGGGCGGAGACGGCAGCGCTGCTCATGGCACTAGAGATTACGCCCGAACGTTATCTCAATGGATCGCGGCCGCCAGCGCTTCACCGATTGTATTGTGGTGGAAGGTGAATCCCGCATTTTCGAGTGCAGACGGTATGGCCCGCTGGCCACCGAGAATTCCATTCTTCGCGAATTCGCCGATCAATGCCTCGAGCGCGAAGCCTGGCACGATCCACGGCGCCGGACGGTGCATGATCCGCGACATCGCGCCGTTGAACTGTGCATTCGTCACCGGTGCCGGCCCGGTCAGATTGACCGGACCCGAGAGGGTCGGATGAGTGAGGGCGAACTTGATTGCATCGCATTCGTCTTCGAGGGAGATCCACGGCATGTACTGACGACCGTTGCCGAGCCTGCCGCCCAGGCCCAATGAGTAGATTCGGCGCAGGCGGCTGAGCATCCCGCCGTGCGGCGACATCACGACGCCCGAGCGCAGATTGACCACTCGCGTCCCGCTCTTGCGGGCAGGTTCCGTGGCAAGTTCCCAATCGCGGCACGTCGTAGCCAGAAAATCGGTACCCGCGGGCGATTCCTCGTCGACAATGCGGTCGCCGGTGTCGCCGTAGTAGCCGACCGCGCTCGCGTTGGCGAGCACCGGAATGCGCGCGCTCGCGACAGCTTCAGACAGAAAGTCCGTCGTGCTGATGCGACTGTCGCGGATTTCCTGCTTGTACGAACCGGACCACCGCTTGTCGCCGATCCCGACTCCACACAGATTGACGACGGCATCAGCGCCACGTAGGACGGACGTATCCAGGCGGTCTCGATTCGGATCCCAGCGGGACTCGTCGGGGCCTGTTGTCGGCCGACGCACCAGACGCACCACGTCGTGGTTGTCGGAGCGCAAAGACGACACCAATGCCGTTCCGATCAGACCGGACGAACCGGCGATGACTACTCGCATTCCGCAGTGCCTCCTTCGATGAGGTTGTCTCACGGACAACAACGTCGGACAACAAGTCGAGAAAACAACAGGGGCGCCGCCTCCGGGTGGAGATGGCGCCCCTGCTGGGAAACTATGTGGTTACAGGCCCAGATCGGCTTCGAACGAAGCCTCTTCCAGTCGCTGCTTCACAGTGGTGAGGAAGCGACCGGCGTCCGCGCCGTCCACCAAACGATGATCGTAGGTGAGCGGCAAGTAGATCATGGACCGCACGCCGATCGACTCGTTGCCGTTCTCGTCGGTGACGACCATCGGGCGCTTGACGATCGCTCCGGTTCCGAGCATAGCCGCCTGCGGCGGTACGAGGATCGGAGTGTCGAAGAGTGCGCCCTGGCTGCCGATGTTGGTGATCGTGAACGTTCCACCCGACAACTCGTCAGGCTTCAGGCCACCGGAACGTGCGCGCTTGGCGATGTCCGCGATTGCGCGTGCGATACCGGCAAGACCGAGGTCACCCGCATTGTGGATGACGGGGGACAGCAAGCCCTGATCGGTGTCGACTGCGATGCCCAGGTGCTCGGCGTCGTAGTACGTGATCTGCTTCGCGGCCTCGTCGTAGCTGGCGTTGATGTTGGGGTGCGACTTCAGAGCCTCGACAACTGCCTTGGCAAAGAACGGGAGGAACGTCAGGTTGACGCCTTCACGCTCGATGAAGCCGGCCTTGGCGCGGGCACGCAGTGCGACGATCTTGGTGACATCCACCTCGAAGGTCTGCGTGAGCTGCGCTGTCGTCTGGAGCGATTCACGGGTCTTGGTGGCCGTGATCTGGCGGATCCGGTTGGCCTTCTGCGTGGTTCCACGCAGGTGAGCCAGTTCGGGGCGGACGCCGGCAGATGTAGCAGCTGCGGGTGCAGATGCTGCTGCGACGGGAGCTGCTGCGGCAACCGGAGCCTTCTTGGCCTCGGCTGCAGCGAGAACATCCTGCTTGCGGATGCGTCCACCGACGCCGGTGCCGGTCACGGTAGCGAGATCGACGCCGTTGTCCTTGGCCAGCTTGCGGACAAGCGGAGTGACGTACGGGCTGTTGTCGCCGGTAGCTGCGGGAGCTGCCGGTGCGGCGGCGGGAGCAGCAGGCTTGGGAGCCGGTGCTGCGGGTGCTGCCGGTGCGGGCTTCGGTGCTGCGGGAGCCGGAGCTGCTACGGGTGCTGCGGGAGCCGGAGCTGCCGGAGCGGGCGCGGGAGCTGCTGCTGCGGCGGGAGCGCCGGATCCGATGACAGCCAACTGGCCACCGATCTCGACGGTGTCGTCTTCAGCAGCGCTGATCTCGAGAAGGAAACCGGCGACAGGCGACGGGATCTCGGTGTCGACCTTGTCGGTCGAGACCTCGAGCAGCGGCTCGTCGACAGCAACTTCGTCGCCGACAGCCTTGAGCCAACGTGTGACGGTTCCTTCGGTGACGGATTCGCCGAGGGCGGGCATCGTCACGGAGGTGCCTTCGGCAGAACCGCTGGGTGCTGCCGGTGCTGCCGGTGCGGGAGCTGCTGCCACGGGCGCTGGCGTTTCCACCGGTGTTGCTGCGGCGGGCGCTTCTTCTGCGGCGGGTGCCGGAGCAGCGGGAGCATCGCCGGCTTCACCGATTACGGCGAGTTCGCCACCGATATCCACGGTGTCGTCTTCCTGCGCGACGATCTTGGTCAGGACGCCGGCGACTGGAGACGGAATCTCGGTGTCGACCTTGTCCGTGGAGACTTCGAGCAAGGGTTCGTCAACTTCGACTGTGTCTCCTTCCTGCTTGAGCCACCGTGTGACAGTTCCCTCGGTGACGCTCTCACCTAGGGCTGGCATCTGGACGGAGAAGGCCATGTCTTTTGACTCCTCGACAGTTGTGTTCGGGTTGTTTAATTTGTCGACTTGTGGTCGTAATGCATTGTGCTCGAGTTGCGCGCACCATGCGGCTACTTGTCGCTATTTTGCCGATGTCGACGCGCAGGCGCGGCGTCACCGTCGTTCATCTTTCCATTGATACGCCGGGCGCGTCCGCTGAGGGGGATGCCGCCCGTTTTCGGTGTGTCGCTACCGGCGAGTAGGTATGCGTGCACAAGCTGAATGTAACGCTCGAATGGGACCAAACGGTATGTCGTTCGTCGGACTGGTTCCTCTGTCCTGGCAAACTTGACATATGGCCGGGGTCACTCCGCGGTCTCGGTACCGAGGAGGTCCGCGCGTGGGATTGTTCGATCGATTCAAACGTCAACCGAGTGCGGGGCAACTCGCTGCGCAGGGTGACGCAGAACATCTGGCCAACTGGGCACACTCGCATGAAGGAGTCGAAGCCTTCGTGGAACCGGAAACTGCGGTGACCGAAGTGACGGTTGTTCTCGTCGACAAGTACGGCGAATGGACGCGTCGACGCGTGGGCGGCGAACGTGGTGCCCGCAAACTCGGTGAGGATTTGAAGATCCCCGTCTACGACGTCCGGAAGACGAGGTATCCGCAGCGGATGCGCGATTACGACGAGCGTCAACGAATCCAACGCAAGCGCGCTCGGGAGCACGAACTACGGGACGGAAGCTAGACGTGCTGTGCGCCTTTGTTAACCGCGGGTGGTCAACAAAGGCGCACAGCACAAGGGATTAGCCGTTGACCGAAATGTCCTCGAGCACCGAGATCATGGTGCGGACCGGAACTCCGGTGCCGCCCTTACCGGTGTAACCCCAGGGGCCTGAGGTGTTGTAGGCCGGGCCGGCGACGTCGATGTGAGCCCACTGCACGCCCTCAGGGACAAATTCCTTGAGGTAGTGCGCTGCCGCGAGCATGCCTCCCCAACGGTGCGGGGTGACGTTGGCCATGTCGGCAACCTTGGAATCGAGATCGGCGCGCAGTTCCTCGGGCAGCGGCATCGCCCACCCGTTTTCGCCGACGCTCTGCGAGATGGTGGCGACGCGATCGCGGAACTCGTCCGTGCCCATGACGCCTGGTGTGCGGTTGCCCAGGGCAACCATCTGCGCACCGGTCAGGGTTGCGGTGTCGATCATGTAGTCGGGGTTGTCTTCGCCGGCGCGAACCATGGCGTCGGCGAGGACCAAACGACCCTCGGCATCGGTGTTGATGACCTCGATGGTGATTCCGCCGTACTGGGTGAGAACGTCGCCCGGGCGCTGCGCGGTGGAGGACGGCATGTTCTCGGCCATCGGAATGTAGGCCACGACGTTGACGGGCAGGCCGAGCTTGGCGGCGAGCACGACGGTCGCGATGACGGCTGCAGCGCCGCCCATGTCGGAGGTCATGTTCTCCATGCCCGCGGCCGGCTTGATGGAGATTCCGCCGGTGTCGAAGGTGATGCCCTTGCCGACCAGTGCGACCTTGCGTGCCCCGCGCTTCTTGGACGCGTATTCCATCCGGACCAGGCGCGGCTGACGCGACGAGCCCTTGCCGACGCCGAGGATTCCGCCGTAGCCGCCCTTGGCCAGTGCTTTCTCGTCGAGAATCTGAACCGTCAGGCCGGCTTCGATGCCGAGGGCCTTGGCGCGGTCCGCGAACTCGGCGGGGTACAGGTGGCTGGGGGGAGTGTTGACGAATTCACGTGCGGTGGCGACTGCTTCGGCGATGGCAGCCGAACGTGCCAGCGTTGCTTTGGTTTCCTTGGCGCGCGGAGCCGGCACAAGAAGTTCGACGCGGGCGAGGGGCTGAGCGTCGGGTCCGGGAGCGGTCTTCGAGGATTTGAACTCGGTGAAGGTGTACGCGCCGAGGGCAAACCCTTCGACTGCAGCGCCGAGATCGAGAACCGACAGCGTTGTGGCTGCGGTGTCGATGCCGGACAGTGAACGCGCTGCGGCGCCGGCCGACTTGCGGATCTGCTCACTACTGAGCTTGTCTGCCGAACCCAGGCCGACGGCGAGGACGCTGACGACGGGCAGGTCGCTCGGTGCGGGGATGCGCGTGAGCTGCTCGGACTTACCGGTGGCACCGACAGCAATGAGGCTGTCGAGTACCTCGGCGAGAACGTCCTCGTCGACGATGCCTTCGCTGAGTGCGAGTTCGGGACCGTCGGGACCCGATGTGAGACCGACCACCAATACGTCGGCGCGCTTGCCGAGTTTTGCGGCGAGAACCAGGTCGGGGCCCAGGGATCGGGCTGTGCGAGTACTCAAGATATCTCCTGCAGGGGTGAGTGTTCGATGCGTCCGGTACGAGCGGATGCCTTAGTTGATGTTAGGCCCAGCGACGTTTGCCGGCCTGTTCTCTGCCTCGGTTGCGAGCATGTTTCGGGCCTCGAAGTCCGATAGATTGTGGACTATGACCGACGAACTCCTGTTGCAGGGCCCGATCCACGCCGTACATGTCGAACTGGGTGCGACATTCGCATCATTCGGCGGTTGGCAGATGCCGGTGTCGTACGCCGGCGTCGTTGCCGAACACACTTCTGTCCGTGAGAATGTCGGACTCTTCGATGTCAGTCACCTCGGCAAGGCCGTCGTGCGGGGAGTTGGCGCTGCGGAGTTCGTGAACTCGGCGCTGACCAACGATTTGGGCAAGATCGGTCCGGGCAAGGCTCAATACACGTTGTGCTGCAACGAGTCCGGTGGTGTCATCGATGACCTGATCGTCTATTACGTCAGCGACGATGAGATCTTCCTCGTGCCGAATGCGGCAAACACAGCCGACGTCGTCGCTGCTTTGGTTGCCGTTGCGCCGGAGGGGATAACTGTCGAGGATCAGCACCGTGAATACGGTGTCATGGCGGTACAGGGGCCCAAGTCGGCCGACGTCCTCACCGTACTCGGCTTGCCCACCGAGATCGAGTACATGGCATTCGAGGATGCGGAGTGGAACGGTGTCCCCGTTCGCGTGTGCCGCAGTGGGTACACCGGTGAGGTCGGATACGAACTTCTGCCGCGTTGGGCTGACAGTGAACCGCTCTTTCGTGCGCTGCTCGAGGTAGTTCAAGCGCAGGGCGGTCAGGCTGCGGGTCTGGGTGCTCGCGACACGCTGCGCACCGAGATGGGCTACCCGCTCCACGGACACGAGCTGTCGCTCGAAATCTCGCCGCTCGAAGCGCGGACTGGTTGGGCTATCGGCTGGAAGAAGCCCACTTTCTGGGGCAAGGAATCGTTGACCGACGAGAAGGCTGCCGGTCCGGCTCGCAAATTGTGGGGACTCAAGGCACTTGATCGTGGTGTACTGCGCGCGGGACTGAGCGTTCTGCGTGACGGCGAGGCCGTCGGCGAGACCACGTCGGGCACGTTCTCGCCGACGCTGAAGGTCGGAATTGCGTTGGCGCTCCTCGATTCCGGCGTCGGCATTGCTGCGGGTGACGAGCTCGCAGTCGACGTCCGCGGGCGCGCTCTGCGTTGTGTTGTCGTGTCGCCTCCGTTCGTCGAGACCAGCACCAAGTAACCGCACTGGGTGCGTTCGATAGGATTGCGGCCATGACAGGTGCCGCCGATTTCGTTCGTGTCCAGAGCTCGTCCCCGAAGTCCGACGCCGAGCGCCGCGACATTTTGGCGGCGCCCGGCTTCGGGCGGCACTTCACCGATCACATGGTCTCGATCGACTATGTGGCCGGAAAGGGATGGCACAACGCTCAGGTGTTGCCGTACGGAAGCATCACCCTTGATCCCGCTGCGATGGTTTTGCACTACGGCCAGGCCATTTTCGAAGGACTCAAGGCGTACCGCCAGCCGAGCGGCGAGATCAGCTCGTTCCGCGTCGAAGCCAACGCCGAGCGTTTCGCGGCTTCGGCTCGTCGACTGGCGATGCCTGAGTTGCCGACGCAGATGTTCGTGGACTCCATCACCGAGTTGGTCGACGTCGACCTCGACTGGGTTCCGGCTGCCGGCGGAGAAGATGCTCTGTACTTGCGTCCGTTCATGTTCTCCACCGAGGCCGGGCTGGGGGTTCGTCCCGCCGACGAGTACCGCTACCTTCTGATCGCTTCGCCCGCCGGTGCGTATTTCCCGCGTGGCGTCAAGCCGGTCAGCGTGTGGTTGTCCACCGAGTATGTGCGCGCTGCACCGGGTGGAACGGGCGCTGCGAAGTTTGCCGGCAACTACGCGGCTTCACTTCTTGCTCAGGCTCAGGCCGCCGACGAAGGTTGCGACCAGGTGGTGTGGCTCGACGCCATCGAGCGCACCTATGTCGAGGAGATGGGTGGCATGAACCTGTTCTTCGTTTTCGGTTCCGGCCCCGACGCCCGCCTCGTCACGCCGTCGTTGTCGGGTTCGTTGTTGCCCGGCATCACCCGCAACTCACTGCTGACACTTGCTGCCGATTCCGGCTTCGCGGTCGAAGAGCGCAAGATCAGCACCGACGAGTGGCGCACCAAGTGCAAGAGCGGTGAGATCACCGAGGTATTCGCTTGCGGCACTGCGGCAGTCATCACGCCGGTCGGCCGGGTCAAGTCAGCCGAAGGTGAATTCACCATCGCCGACGGCGAACCCGGTGAGGTCACCATGGCGCTGCGCGACACCCTCACGGGAATTCAGCGTGGAACCTTCGCAGATACCCATGGATGGATGACCAAGCTTCACTGAAACTCTTCGACCGGAGAAGGCCTCGCCGTCTGGCGGGGCCTTCTTTGCTCAGATGCCGAGTGTCAGGCCGACGGCAGTGATCGTCACGCTCAGTTCCAGGGCAAAGCCGAGTACGTCGCCGTTGAGCCCACCGAATCTGCGGACGCAATGACGCACGCAGACAATGCTGATCAGCAGTGTCAGCGTCGTGACTATCGGCCCGAGCCACCAGCGATCCGCTGCGAATGCCGACGCCGCAATCAGCGGGGCCGACCAGACGATGCCAACCCACAGCGGCTGTGAATCGGCAACCAGCGCACCGAATCCGGTGGAACTCGATGCGGGAATCCCTCGGCGACAAGCAAAGACGACGGCCACACGTCCCGCCGCGACGGCAACGGCCACCGCCGCCCAGTGGGTAGGGGAGTCGGCGGCGGCAAAGGTTCCGAACGAAAGTGCTTGTAGGCCGAGCACTATGAACAACGCCGCAACTCCGAAGGGTCCGGCGCCGCCGCTGTGCATGACCTCACGTGCGCGCTCAGGCGGACCGTAGCAACCGAGTCCGTCGACGGTGTCGCAGAGGCCGTCGACGTGCATGCCGCGGGTTCCCAGTGCCAGTGCGCCCACTGTCAGCAAGCCGGCGAGATACGGGTTGAGGCCGATACTCGTCGTGCCCCACAGAACGGCGACGGCAAGTACGCCGAGCGCCATGCCCGTGAGCGGCGCCGCTGCAATGGCGCGTCGGCCGGCAGCGCGGTCGATATCCGACGGACCACGTACCGGAAGTACTGTCAGCCACGAAAATGCCAGCGGCACACCGGAAAGCGCGCCGGCCACGGTCAGTCCGCCGTGTCTGTCTCGGCAGGCTTGCTACCTTCGGTGCTGACGCCGGCTTCGCTGAACGTTGCCATCTTCGCGAGAATTGCCACTGCGCCCTGGAGGATCGGAAGCGCCGTCACTGCGCCCGAGCCTTCGCCGAGGCGCATGTCGAATTCGACGATCGGCGTCATCCCCATGCGGGTCAGAGCGATCGTATGCGCAGGTTCGGTGGAACGATGCCCGGCAACCCACCACTCACGAGCGCCGAATGCCAACTCGTCGGCCACCATTGCGGCCGCGGTGACAACAACACCGTCGAGGATGACCGGAGTGCGCCGAGAAGCGGCCTGAGCCAGGAAGCCCGCCATCGCTGCGAGGTCTGCGCCGGACGCGGTACGAAGCAGTGCGACGGTATCGCGAACATGAGGGCGGGCGCGGCGGAGTGCGTCACGGATCGCCGCCGTCTTACGGATCCACGCGGCATCATCGATACCCGTGCCGCGTCCGACGACTGCGACGGGTTCGCTGTCCGTCAATGCTGCGATCAGGACGGTAGCCGGCGTCGTGTTGCCGATGCCCATGTCGCCGGCGATGAGAAGATCAGCGCCGCCGTCGATTTCCTCATCGGCGATAGCGCGGCCGGCAGCGATGGCCTGCAAAGTTTCCTCGTGCGTCAGAGCGTCTTCGCGGTCGATGGAACCGGAAGAGCGGCGCACCTTGTGGTTCGAGACAGCCGGGTCGGTATCAACTTCCACGGCGATGTCGACGACGCGAACGGTGGCTCCCGCGACCTCGGCGAGGACGTTGACGGCCGCGCCGCCGCCGAGGAAGTTCGCGACCATCTGTGCGGTCACCTCAGGCGGGTAGGCGGACACACCGTTTCGGGCGATCCCGTGGTCACCGGCAAAGACAACGACGCGCGGGCGAGCGAAAGCATGTGGGGGACAGACGCCCTGGCAGGCAGCCGCCCAGCCGGCCAAGGTTTCCAAGCGTCCGAGTGAACCGGCCGGCTTGGTGAGGTCGAGTTGGCGAGCGTCGGCCTGCGCGCGTACGTCGCGATCCGGAGGAGTCACCGGTTCGAACACGGCCGCGTCGGCCTCGGTGTTTCCGGCCGCGTCGGGCTCGGTGTTTCCGGCCGCGTCGGGCTCGGTGTTTCCGGCCGCGTCGGGCTCGGTGTTTTCAGCGGGGTTGGCTTCGGTGCTCACTTCGTGCCTTCCGGTTGTGCAGCAGTATCTTTCAAGACAAGCGGTAGGCCGGCGACAACCAGTACGACGCGATCGCAGATTGCTGCGAGGCGCGCATTGAGTGTGCCGATCTCGTCGCGGAACAACCGTCCGGAGCGGGTTTCCGGAATGACGGCCAGGCCGACTTCCGGGCTGACCAGGACCAGGGATCCGCAGTAGTTCTGGACGCTGTTGATCAGTGCATCCACGGCTGGGGTGATGGTGCCTCGCGGCGATTCCCAGGCGTTGTGTCGATCGAACTCGCCGGTGAGCCAGGTACCGAGATCGTCAACGAGCGTCGCTGCGGAATTTTCGCGTTCGAGTTGAATCGCGAGGTCTCCGGACGCATCGGTCTCGACCGTCGACCAATGTGACGGCCGACGGACTCGGTGCTGATCGATACGGCTTTCCCAGTCGACGTCCGTGCTGTCGCGCCGAGCTGTGGCGACGTAGCGAACCGGCGCGCCGGGAGAAAACAAAGCCTCGGCGTGCGCGGATTTACCTGACCGCGCGCCGCCGAGGACGAGTGTTCTGTGAGGGTTCGACACGCTCAGATTGCGTCGCCGGGTCCCACACGGGGCTTCGGGGCGCGAAGCTTACGAATCTGAGTTGCGCGGACAAACGCGTACCAACCGAGCTTGAATCCGCCGTCGGTGCTGTCGGGGAAGCGCTCTGCGACGCGATTGTTGATCATGCGTCCGAGCCAGACACCTTCACCGACCATGAACAGCATCATGACGAACATCGCGAGTGTGACGACGGCACTGAGCCCGGGGAGGGCGAATGTGACCATGATCAGTATCAACGCCATCGGCATGAAGAGGCCGAGCAGGTTACGGCGGGCATCGATGAAATCGCGGACGTAGGCGCGAACGGGTCCCTTGTCGCGGGGGAGAAGGTACTTGTCCTCGCCGGCGAGCATGCGGGCGCGGCGGTCCGCTGAGGACGCACGACGCTCGGCAGCTTCGATTTTGCGATCTGCCTTGGATCCGCGCGTCGCTTTTCGGCGTGCGCGGGCTTCCTTGGCCGTCAGAGGTGCGGGCGCGACAGGTCCACGCTTCTTGGCTTCGGCGTCGCGACGCTTGGGTGTGGGGCGACCCTTGCCCACCTGCTCGATGGGTGTCTCTTCGGAGGCGGAGGATGCCCCAGTGACCTCGACGTCATGTTTGTCGGAGTTGTCTGAGTCACCGCGGCGTAGCAATTTCACACCTCCAGGCTATTGGATAACTGCCTGCTCTGGGAAACCGACCTCGGTATTTCCGCAGATCGTGAAACATCGATGACATTCTGGGCTCCTACAATCCGGATATGCGGGTAATCGTTGCTCCTGACTCTTTCGGTGACACCCTGACTGCAGTTCAGGCCACGCAGGTCATTGTCGATGGTTGGCGACGGGCGCGACCGGATGACGAGGTAATCGGGGCGCCGCAGTCGGATGGTGGACCCGGGTTTGTCGATGTGCTCTCTTCAACCGGTGGGGAGGTCCGAAACGCACGAGTCTCCGGCCCGCTCACACGTAGCGTCGACGCACGGTGGCTCCTGGACCCTGAGGATGCGCACATCGGAGATGCTGATGCCGCGTACATCGGAGATGCTGAGGCCGCGTACATCGAATCGGCGCAGGCGTGCGGACTGGCTCTGCTCGACGGACCGCCGACGCGGGAGAGTTCGCTTCTCGCGCACAGTCGCGGAGTCGGTGAACTCATTGCCGCAGCACTCGAAGCGGGCGCAACCACCATCGTCGTCGGCCTCGGTGGGAGTTGTTGCACCGACGGTGGTCGTGGCCTCGTCGACGCATTGGGTGGATTGGTGAGTGCGCGCGACGCACTTCGCGACGTCGAGCTGGTGGCCGCCACCGACGTGGAGCACGTGCTGCTCGGGCCCCGCGGTGCTGCGGCCGTGTTCGGGCCACAGAAAGGCGCTGACAGCAGTGCCGTCGGGATACTCGAACAGCGGAACACGAAATGGTTGTCTGAGCTGGAGAAAGCCGGCGGAACGAAAGTCTCGACCATGCCGGGCGCGGGTGCAGCGGGCGGAATCGGTGCCGCTCTGTTCGCCCTGGGCGCGGTGCGACGATCCGGTGCCGACGTCGTCGCGGAACGTACGGGTCAAGCGGAACTCCTGAAGTCCGCCGACCTCGTTGTCACCGGTGAAGGCAAATTCGACCACCAGTCGCTGCACGGAAAGCTGGTGACCTCCGTGGCCGCTGCAGGTGCGTTGTACGGCGTCCCGACGCTGGTGCTAGCCGGCCAGGCCGAACTGACGGAAGCCGACTACACGTCGTTCGGGATAGTTCGCGCCGAATCGGTGGCGGCGTTCGCCGGATCGATCGAGAAGGCCATGACAGATGCCAGGGCGAACCTGCGTGGACTAGCGGAACGGACCGCGCGCGACTGGAACATCTGGCGCACCACGTGAGCACAGTCGACGTGTCGTTGCCGACTGAGCTGGAACAGCTAGGATGAAGGCGAATCGCACACGGTAAGAACTGGCGGGAATAAGTCGGCAGCGGCGTACCGTTGAAGCGTTCACGGGTTGGTACGAATATTAGGGAGAGCCCATGACTGTGCAGAACGAGACCGCCACCCACGGCGTCAAGATGACCGAGACCGCATCCGCCAAGGCGAAGGCACTCTTCGATCAGGAAGGTCGCGACGACCTCGCGCTGCGTATCGCAGTGCAGCCGGGCGGCTGTGCCGGACTGAAGTACCAGCTGTTCTTCGACGACCGCACCCTTGACGGTGACCTCACCGTCAACTTCGACGGCGTCAACCTGGTTGTCGACCGGATGAGCGCACCGTACGTCGAAGGTGCATCCATCGACTTCCTCGACACCATCGAGCAGCAGGGCTTCTCGATCGACAATCCCAACGCAACGGGCTCGTGCGCCTGCGGCGACTCGTTCAACTGAGTTAAGTCGATCACAACTTAAGACGCACACAACTGACGCGGAACCGGTAATCGGTTCCGCGTCAGTCGTCTGCGGCGAACCGTACGTACGGAATCCGTATGTGCCGATACGCGTACCGAGCGCGGTACCGTGAATTCTTTCCCACTCACATTTCGCTGAAAGGCCTCGATCCGTGACTATTGCGGTAACCGGTTCCATCGCCACCGACCATCTGATGCGTTTCCCCGGGCGCTTCGCCGATCAGCTCCTCGCCGATCAGCTCGCGAACATCTCGCTCAGCTTCCTGGTCGACGACCTCGTGATCCGTCGCGGTGGCGTCGGCGGAAACATCGCTTACGCAATGGGCGTCCTCGGAGGATCCCCGCTGCTCGTCGGTGCAGTGGGAGCGGACTTCGCGGAATACCGCACGTGGCTCGAGGACAACGGCGTCGACTGCAGTGCAGTCCTGATTTCCGACAAGGCCCACACTGCTCGATTTGTCTGCACGACCGACGAGGACATGGCGCAGATCGCGTCGTTCTACCCCGGGGCGATGAGCGAAGCGCGTGACATCGAACTTGCCGCGGTGGCGAAGGCAGCCGGCTCGGTCGAATTGGTTCTGATCGGTGCCAACGACCCCGAAGCCATGGTCCGTCACACCGACGAGTGCCGCGAACTCGGTATTCCGTTTGCGGCTGATCCGTCGCAGCAGCTCGCACGCTTGTCCGGTGAAGAAGCCAAGGCGCTCATTCACGGTGCCAAGTACCTGTTCACGAACGAGTACGAGTGGGGCCTGCTCCAGCAGAAGACTGGCCTGAGTGAGAAAGAGATCCGCGCGCAGGTCGGAATCCGCGTTACCACTCTCGGCGCCAAGGGCGTCGAAATCGTTGACGCCGAAGGTAATCGGGTGCACGTCGACGTGGTTCCCGAAAACGGCAAGGTTGATCCGACGGGTGTCGGCGACGCTTTCCGCGCCGGCTTCCTCCTCGCGCACCGGGCCGGGTTGAGCCTCGAGCGTTCGGCACAGTTGGGTTCGTTTGTCGCAGTCCTGGTTATCGAGACGGTGGGAACCCAGGAGTGGACGTTCAACCGGGACGAGGCACTCAAGCGTCTGACCGAGGCCTACGGCAGCACGGCCGCGGACGAGATCGCGAAAATCCTGCCCTGATCGATCCTCATCGTAATGAACAAGCCCGGCTCACACAGGTGAGCCGGGCTTGTTCATTACGTGAGGTCTTTTAGATATTGACCGGATACACCGGTTCCTGGATCTGCGGAACGATGCGCTTCTCCACGAAGATTCCGTGCCAGACCATGAAGGTCAGCACAGTCCACAACCGGCGACTGTGATCGGAGACGCCGGCGCGGTGGTCATTGAGCATCTTTGCGACCGCGGCCTTGTCGAAGATGTGGTCGGTGCCCGATTCTTCGATCTGCAGGTGCGCCCAGTCGAAGAGTTCCGTTCCGCGCAACCAGTGGCGAAGCGGAACCGGGAATCCGAGCTTGGCTCGATGCAGAACATGATGCGGGACAATGCCTTCGAGCGCCTGACGTAGCGCGTACTTCGTGGTGTCCTTGGTGATCTTCTGATCCAGCGGTACCCGCGACGCGACGTCGAAGACCTCGGAATCGAGGAACGGGACACGCAACTCGAGAGAGTTTGCCATGGTCATCTTGTCGGCCTTGACGAGGATGTCGCCGCGCAGCCACGTGAACAGGTCCAGGTGCTGCATACGCGCCACCGGATCCCAATCGCGAGACTGAGCGTAGATCGGCGCTGTCACGTCCTGGTGTGTCCACTCGGGGCGGAAGTCACGCAAAACGGCCCGGAGTTGAGCGTCGTTGAAGCTACGGGCGTTGCCGTAGTACCGCTCTTCCAGCGTCAATGATCCGCGGTTGAGCAGGCTCTTGCCGCGAGTGCCGTCGGGGATGCGCTCGGAGAGCTTTCCGGCCGCTCGACGTAGTCCCTGCGGAAGGTACTCGAAAGGCTTGAGGGACAACGGTTCACGATAGATCGTGTAGCCGCCGAACAGTTCGTCCGCGCCTTCGCCGGACAACACGACCTTGACGTGCTTGCGGGCTTCCTTCGCGATGAACCACAGCGGGATCAAGGCCGGATCCGCGACCGGATCGTCGAGGTACCAGACGATTTCGGGGATGGCGGCGGCAAACTCGGCGGGGGAGACCACCTTGACCACATGCCGGGCGCCGATGGCCTCGGCCGACTCGGCTGCGACGTCGACCTCGGAGTAGCCGTCACGCTCGAAACCCGTCGTGAAGGTGATCAGGTTCGGATTGTGGCGGATTGCCAGCGCGGCGATAGCCGTGGAGTCGATACCGCCGGAGAGGAATGATCCGACGGTGACGTCGGCGCGCATGTGCTTTGCGACGGAGTCTTCGAGGGCGTCGGCAATTTCCTTGTACCGCGCCTTCTCCGTCCCCGGAGCGAACGGCTTAGCCGGAAACTTGGGTGTGAAGTACCGCGTGATCTGTGGCTTCTCGCCGGGACGGACCCGCGCGAAACAGCCGGATTCGAGACGGCGGATCTCCTTGTGGAGCGTCTCCGGTTCCGGAACGTACTGCAGGACCGTGTAGTGCTCGATCGCACGCGGATCCAATTCCGTGCCGATTCCGATCAAGTCCGTCAGCTCGAGGAGGCTCTTCTTCTCGCTGCCGAAAGCAGTGCCGCCGGGTCCGGTCGCGATGAACAACGGCTTGATGCCGAACTGATCTCGAGCGATGAACAGCTCACGCGTCTCGGTGTCCCAGATAGCGAATGCGAACATGCCGCGCAGTCGTTGGACTGCGGCCTCGCCCCAATAGTGGAACGCCGCGACGATGGACTCGGAGTCGCCCTCGGTGAAGAACTTGGCGTCGTGTTCCTTGGCGAGCTCGGCCCGGATCTCCAGGTAGTTGTAGATCTCGCCGTTGAACGTCAGCGCATAGCGCTCAGGATTTTCCGGCGGCCCCCACCGCAACGGCTGATGCGAGTGTTCGATGTCGATGATCGACAGGCGATTGAAACCGAAGACGAGGTGGTCGTCATGCCATGTCCCATGTTCGTCGGGTCCACGGTGACGCAGGCAGTGCATCGCCTGGTCGACCTGAGCGACGGCGTCGTCGCTGGTTCCGCCAGATGTCAGTAGCCCGAGCAGTCCACACACAGTGTCCGGTTCCTCGATTCAGAATTTTTTATTGCAGAAGGCTCCCGGACAACACGCGTCCGGGAGAGGTCAACGAACTCTTCCCGAAAGTATGCCGCAGATCCGAGGCTGTGCCGATCGTGACCGATCGAATTGCAGTGATGTAGGTCGCTTGCGACGGCTGACCAGTTCCTGAGCTGCGCCTGAGAGATTTGTGTGACGTCCGACGCGACACGGCCGAGGACCCGGGGATGGATACCGCCCACCTTTGGTCTACGCTGCGTAGTAATTGGGCCTTCCCTTCGAGGTGCCCTAGTTGAATTTTGTGGCGATCAGGAAGGCGTGAACGTGGCGCAAGGTCGGATCCTTCGGCGAGCGGGGCTGGCAGTAACTTTGGGCATTGCTGCCTTGCTGCTGTCGGGTTGCTCCATCGACAATGAAGTGCTCCGTTTCGGGTGGCCCTCGGGCATTACTCCTGAGGCGAAGAGCATGCGAGAGCTGTGGACGTGGTCGGTAGTAGCCGCCCTCGTCATGGGTGTTCTGGTGTGGGGATTGGTCTTCTGGGCCGTCATCTTCCACCGCAAGAAGAAGGACTCGCCTGAGTTCCCGCGTCAGACGGCATACAACGTGCCCCTCGAACTCGGTTACACGGCAGTTCCCTTCGTGATCATCGCGGTTCTCTTCTACTTCACCGTCATCGTCCAGAACAAGGTTCTGGAGAGGACGGAAAACCCTGACGTCGTCGTCGACGTCACGGCATTCCAGTGGAACTGGAAGTTCGGCTACCGCTCAATCGAGCTGGGCGACGGAACTGCCAAGTACAACGGCATCGATGCCGAGGCCGAGGAAGCATCCAAGGCTGAGGGCTCGACCGTGAACGCTCACGGCGAAGAGGTTCCCGGACCCATCCATGGCAACAGCGTGCAGGATCTGAGTTACCTGCACTACGACAAGATCGAGACCGTCGGATCCAGTTCCGAAATTCCGATCCTGGTTCTGCCGACCGGCAAGCGCATTCAGTTCGAACTTGCATCCTCCGACGTGATTCACGCGTTCTGGGTTCCCGAGTTCCTGTTCAAGCGTGACGTTATGCCGAACCCGAAGCAGAACCACTCCGACAACATCTTCCAGATCAGTGAGATCGAGAAGGAAGGCGCATTTGTCGGGCGTTGTGCCGAAATGTGTGGCACCTTCCACGCAATGATGAACTTCGAGGTCCGTGCGGTTTCGCCGGCAGACTTCGCGAAGTACATCGAACTGCGCAAGGGCGACGCTGAGGGTAAGGGCGGTCTGAGCACCGCTGAGGCATTGTCGGCAATCGGTCAGTCGCCGGTGGCAACGTCGACCACGCCGTTCAACACCGACCGCGAGTACCGTCAGGCAACCGTCGCTACTGCAGGCAACTGAGCCGGCCAGCCTCTTCACTGAACAAGGACAAGTGCTGATATGAAGATCGAAGCCAAGCTCTTCGAGATCCTGACGGTTTTCTTCATTCTCGTCGCGATCATCTATGGAGTGTTCACCGCGCTCTCTCGTACAGGAATCGAATGGGCCGGACTCACGGCCATCGTCCTGTCCGCAGGACTGACACTCATCGTGGGAACCTATTTCCGCTTTGTCGCTCGTCGACTGGACACGCGTCCGGAAGACTATGACGACGCTGAAATCTCGGATGGTTCGGGAGAGCTGGGCTTCTTCAGCCCCGGTAGCTTCTGGCCTATCCTGTTGGCTGCTGCTGCCGCCATCGCAGCCGTCTCGCTGGCGTTCTTCCAGCCTTGGATGATCGCGGTCGGAGTCATCTGCATCATCGCAGCGTGTGCAGGCCTCGTGTTCGAGTACCACGTTGGACCAGAAAAGCACTAGCGTCACCCGCACTCTTCAGAGGCGCCGAACCCCTTACGGGTTCGGCGCCTCTTTTGCTTGTCGCCGAATGGGGGAGCGCGGGTTCGGCATATGTCACACTTCTGGAATGATCCTTGAACACGCACTCTTGCAGGTTGATCCGAAACTTTCTGCGGAGTTCGAGGCAGCCTTCGACACGGCCAAGGGAATCATTGCGGCGGTACCAGGATTCATTCGACTGCGTCTCTCTCATTGCCTGGAATCGCCGGAGCAGTACCTGTTGCTCGTGGAGTGGGAGAGCCTCGAGGCGCACACAGAGGGCTTCAGGCAGTCCGAGGGCTACGAACGTTGGCGAGAGCTCCTCCACAGGTTCTACAGCCCATTCCCGACCGTAGAGCACTATGCGACGGTGTTCGAGGTCTGAGGTTGGTACGGGCAACGACTCGGTTCCTGGAACTGTGACTCGGTTCCCGAAACGGTCCAGGCGACTGTGGATCTGCGCTGCCGTTCTTGTCGGAGCGCTGGCCCTCGGGTTCGGCGGCCCGCCACTCTACCGTTGGATGAACGCGCGATCAGCCGAGAAGGCTGCGGAGTCGCTGGCATCCAACCTCGGCTTACATCTGAGCGAGGCCGACACGATCTTGTACACCAAGTACTACAGTTCCTTCCCCGACTCGAGCGCGTACCTGGTCATCGAATCAACCTCGCGTGCCCGAGCCGAGGAACTTCGCGCTGAGGCTGGTTTGACGTCCTGCGGGCCCGCCGTAGTCCATGATTTTGGTCGGATACCGTCGGAATATCGTCCGGTACCGTCGTCGATCTTGACGTCGTGTGAGTCTCCGATGACCGGTCAGGGTTTTCTGCGAGGTGTGTGGAACCCAGCAGTGGACCAGGGGAGACGGGTCTACATGTGGGCAATCCAGATGTGATGGATGAAGACAACGCAATGAGGCCCCGCACCGAAATCGGTGCGGGGCCTCATTGCTTGTTGCTCAAGTTCTAGTGGAGTTCTCCACTGGAACCGTCTGTCTTGCCGTGCGTGCGGTTCTGGTAGTCGAGCAGAATCTGAAGCTGCTCGTGCTCGGCCGCATGGTCCGCGGCTTCGAGAGCTTGGCTCTCTTCCACCGGGTCAGCCTTGGTCAAGCTACCGGAGCCGGGCTTGCCGGCCAGGCCGAGCTTGTTCATCTTCTTCGGAACAGCTGCACCCTGGTACTCGAGGGGGATCGGGTGTCCGTGATCGTCGACGGGTCCGAGCGGCTGGTGGATTTCGATGTACTGGCCGTTCGGCATCCGCTTGATGATGCCGGTCTCGATGCCGTGCTCGAGGACTGCACGGTCACTGCGCTGCAGGCCGATGCAGAACCGGTACGTCACGAAGTATGCGATGGGCGGAAGGATGACCATGCCGATACGGCCCATCCACGTCATTGCGTTCAACGAGATATGCAGGTGGTACGCGATGATGTCGTTGATGCAGGACACCGTCAGGACAACGTAGAACGTGATTGCCATTGCGCCGATAGCGGTACGCACCGGTACGTCGCGGGGACGTTGCAGGATGTTGTGGTGCGCATCGTCGCCGGTAAGGCGCTTTTCGATCCACGGGTACGCGAACAGCAGACCGAAGACGAGACCCATGATGAGGGCAACGGCAAACACTGCGGGGATCGTGTAGCGGTCGAACAGGTAGATCTCCCACGCAGGCCACAGTCGAGCAAGGCCGTCCGTCCACATCATGTAGATATCGGGCTGGGAACCAGCCGAGACCTGAGATGGGTTGTACGGGCCGATATTCCACACCGGGTTGATCTGGAACAGACCACCCAGCAGCGCGAGAATACCGAAGGTGATGGCGAAGAACGCGCCACCCTTCATTGCGAAGACCGGGAGAATGCGAACGCCGACGACGTTCTCTTCCGTGCGTCCGGGGCCGGGGAACTGCGTGTGCTTCTGGTACCAGACCAACGCGAGGTGGCCGGCGATCAAAGCCAAGATGATGCCCGGGAACAGCAGCACGTGTGCAACGTAAAGGCGCGGGATGATGAGATCGCCGGGGAAATCGCCGTCGAAGATCATCCAGTGCATCCAGGTACCCACGACCGGAATACTCATCGTGATGCCACCGAACGCGGCGCGGAGGCCGGTACCGGAAAGAAGGTCATCGGGGATGGTGTAGCCGAAGAAGCCTTCGAACATCGCCAGGACGAGCAGCAAGCAGCCGATGACCCAGTTCGCTTCACGCGGACGACGGAATGCGCCGGTGAAGAAGATGCGAGCGAGGTGCACGACGATCGAGGCAGCGAACATCAATGCTGCCCAGTGGTGAATCTGGCGAACGAAGAGACCGCCGCGAACCTCGAACGAGATGTTCAGGGTGGTCTCGTAAGCGCGTGACATGGTCACACCGCGAAGCGGCTGGTATGCACCCTGGTAAACGACGTGTGCCATCGACGGATCGAAGAACAGCGTCAGGAACACGCCGGAGATCAGCAGGATCACGAAGCTGTAGAGCGCGATCTCGCCGAGCATGAAGGACCAGTGCGTCGGGAAGACCTTGTTGATCTGCCGGCGCATGCCTGCTGCAAGGTGGTAGCGGGAATCCACTGCCTCTGCTTGACCAGCTGCGGCTGCCGCAATCTTGGATGGTTTTGTGGTGGTTGTGGTCACGGTCGACGCTCCCAAAATGCCGGGCCGAGTGCTTCGATGAAGTCACCATCGGCGACCAGGAAGCCCTCTTCGTTCACTGTAATAGGCAACTGCGGAAGTGCGCGAGCAGCGGGACCGAAGATCGGCTTGCCGTACTGCAGTGCATCGAACTGCGACTGGTGGCAGGGGCACAGAATACGGTTGCTCTGCTGTTCGTAGAGCGAGGTGGGGCAACCCAGGTGGGTGCAGATCTTCGAGTACGCGAAGTAATCGCCGTAGTTGAAGCTCTCCTGACCCTTGCGCTTGGTGACACGCTGGGCGTCTTCCGTGCGCAGGCGGATCAGCATGACCGCGTTGCGGATGCCGCGCAGTGCTGCGAGCAGCGCATGGTCGTCACCACGATCGGATTCACGGAACGGGAAGACCGTTTCCATGGATCCGGCGTCGAGATCTTCCGGACGCACGAGAACGATGTCCTCGGGGCGACCGGTGTCACGACGGAGGTAGATGGTCTCGCCCTTGTAGTTGGGGGTCCATCCGGACACCCACAACGGCGAGTCGTCGCCCTTGGCCCACGGGTTCTTGATGAGTCCACCGAGAGGCATGATCATCATGACGCCGAGCGCACCGCCACCGAACATCAAGCTGCGCTTGATGGCCTTGCGACGGGGAATGGTCGACGATTCCAAGGACTCGCCGAGCTGAGCGACAAGAGTACGGCGATCGACCTCGGAGGATCCACCGTCGTGGCGGTCCTGAATGGACACCTCTTCGGGGATGAACTTCTTGGTGAACTGCACCGCGCCGATACCGACACCGAGGATCGCGAGACCCATGGTGAGGCCGATCAACGGGGTGTACAGGCTGTACTTGCCGTAGTCCGCGTCACCGGCACCGGCGTACTGCCAGGGCCAGAACAGGTAAATTCCGATGAAAGCGATAGCCGAAACACCGGCGAGGCCGAACCAGAACGCAACGTTCCGCTCGGCGCGCTTCTCAGCCTTGGTGCCTTCGACCGACCAACGGTTACGGCGGAAGGCGATGTCTACGCCATCGAGATTGGTACCCAGGGTGACCAACTCGTCGCGAGACATCGCGTCGAGCTCCTCATCCGTGTACTTCTTTGGCGTATCGCCGCCCTGCTGGCCAGCGTCGCTCATGACCTTGCTCCGATCCACAATGCTGCACCAACGACAGCGATGATTCCGGCAGCCCACATGAAGAGACCTTCAGAGGCCGGACCGACGCCGCCGAGACCGTAACCGCCGGGGTTCTTGGCCTCACCGGAGGACTTCACGTACGCGATGATGTCTTTCTTTTCTTCGACCGTCAGCTGACGATCGGAGAACTTCGGCATGTTCTGGGGACCGGTGACCATAGCGGCATAAATCTGCTGCTCGTTCGCCGGGTCCAGGACCGGTGCGTACTTGCCCGAAGACAATGCGCCACCGCGACCGGTGAAGTTATGGCAGGACGCGCAGTTGAGCCGGAAGAGCTCGCTGCCTCGGCCGATGTCGCCACCACGCAGCGAGGACTGAGCGATTTCGCCGTTCTCGTCACGAATGAGCGTCGGGCCGCCACCGTTTGCCTGGATGAATGCACCCAGAGCGTCGGTCTGTGCAGCGTCGAACTTGGGGTCCTTACGCGAAGCCTGGGCTTCGTTGCGCGCTGCAGGCATGCGTCCGGTCGAAACCTGGAAGTACACGGCTGCCTCGCCGACGCCGATCAGGCTGGGACCGCGGTCCTCGACACCCTGAAGGTTGGCGCCGTGGCAAGTGATGCACGACGTGTCGTACAACTGCTTGCCCTCTCGAATGAGAGCGGCAGTGTCGTCGCTGGCGGTAGCAACCTGCGGAGCGGGTGTCAGGGCGGAGGCAAGGAAGCCGGCGCTGATCAATCCCATCATCAGTACGAGCGCTCCGGTGACGCGCCGGCGGATTTTCCGCTGGCGACGCGTCTTCGCGGCATTCGCTGTGGTATCGGATGTGGGAGGGGGGGATGAACTCATCTGTATCCCTTTGGTATGTCGGGACGGACTGGACGTCAGGGGCTGCCTGTGGCGTTCAGCTGATTAACGGATGAAATAAATCGTGGCGAACAGCGCGATCCACACGATGTCCACGAAATGCCAGTAATACGAAACAACGATCGCTGCTGTTGCCTGAGCCGGCGTAAATTTGCTGACCCGGGTACGTGCGATCAAGAAAACGAAGGCGATAAGACCGCCGATGACGTGCATACCGTGGAAGCCGGTGGTCATGTAGAACACCGAGCCGTAAACGCTGCTCGAGATCGTGGTGCCGGAATGCACGAGGTGGTAGTACTCGTAACCCTGACCGGCGACGAAGAACGCCCCCATGATCAAGGTGATGGTGTACCAACGGCGAAGTCCGAAGACATCGCCACGCTCAGCCGCGAAGACACCCATTTGGCACGTGAACGAAGATGCAATAAGCACCAACGTCACTGGTACAGCCAAATACAGGTTCAATTCGGTCGGCTCCGGCGGCCAGTGTCCTACCGGCGCCTGTGCACGTGCCACGAAGTACATGGCGAAGAGCCCTGCGAAAAACATGAGCTCACTGGACAACCACACGATGGTGCCAACGCTGACCATATTTGGCCGGTTCAGCGAGTGCACGCGTTGGGTGATTGCCGATCCTGAAGTCCCTACTGCGCTCGTCACAGACAGAAGTATGACGCTTCGTCGTAAGACACGGCCACTCGGGTCCACCATCGGCGCGTCGCTAGGCCCGAGATCACGGATTCGGACTGCGTACGCGCTGGTGGAGCGTCTGTGAATATGCTGGCGCAATGGCAGCTACGCACCAGAGTAGACCTTGGTTCCTGAGAATTTTCAGCAGAAAAGATTCGGCACCACTCGATCCGTCACGGCCCGATCTCGAGATCGTCGCCGCGGGTTTCGACGACGTCGAAGCATGCTCGACTGTTTTGGCGCGGGCGAGCGCTGAGGAGCCGCGATGGGAGTCGGAGCGGGAAGCTGTACTTCGGCACCATCTGGATCTGCCGGAGGCCGCAGTGGCGGAGGCGGAAGCGTTCGTCATCCGGGACGGCTACCGGCGCGGCCTTCCGAGGGAGTTCGACGTTCAGGCGCAAGGAGTCGGACTGATGCGGGTTCTCTTCGAGCGAACCCAGATGCTCGATGCACTTCACTGTTCCCAAGAACGGTCGAGGATGGCTGCATTGGCTCAGCGACTGGGCGGCTCCGTCGCGGGTTGGGACGCGCTTCAGCCCGCCGCCGTCAGGTAACCGAGTTTCGGGGCAGGCTGCGTGTTTCTGTGACCGGGCCAACTTCAAGGACCCGGCACAGCACTGACTAGGCTGCGATGGTCAGATCCAGCACGACTCACAAGGGGACCGAAGTACATGGCCGGCACCGACGCATCCAACGCTGTGAACGCCGATTCGAGTGCCGTGGTGCGGTCCTGGCCGATGATTCTCGGGTTACTCACCGACGGGCACGATCTTTCGTTGGACGACTCTCGTTGGGCGATGCGCGAGATCATGTCCGACAACGCGAGTTCCGCGCAGATCGCTGCGTTCGGTGTGGGTCTGAAGATGAAGGGCGAGACGCCTGCCGAGTTGCAGGGCCTCGCCGACGCCATGCTCGAACATTCCAAAGCCGTGCCCGTGGATTCCGACGTCGTCGACATCGTGGGGACGGGAGGCGACCGCTCCAACACGGTCAACATCTCGACAATGGCCTCAATTGTGGTGGCAGCATCGGGAATTCGCGTCGTCAAGCACGGTAACCGTGCGGCGTCGTCCAAGAGTGGTGGTGCCGACGTGCTCGAGGCATTGGGCGTGCGAATCAACTTGGGCCCGGAGCAAGTGGCGCGTTGCGTCGACGAGGTAGGCATCGGATTCTGCTTCGCACCCGTATTCCATCCGGCCCTGCGATTTGCCGCGGCTCCGCGTAAGGAAATCGGAATCCCGACGGCATTCAATGTGCTGGGTCCGCTGACCAACCCGGCACGTCCGCGTGCGGGATTGATCGGGTGTGCGTTTCCGAAGCTGATTTCAGTGGTTGCGGGAGTGCTTGCGCAGCGCGGTAATTCGGCATTGGTGGTGCGCGGTGACGACGGATTGGACGAGTTGACCACGTCGACTACGTCGACGGTCTACGTTGTTGCCGACGGCAAGGTCAGAATCGCAACGTTGGACCCGCGCGACCTCGGCATCGCGCGCGTTCCCTTGGATCAGTTGCGGGGAGGTGACGCAGACGTGAATGCGGCCGCGGCGAGAACCCTGCTGTCGGGTGAGGCCGGACCGGTCCGAGACGCAGTGCTACTCAACGCCGGTGCCGCCATCGCAGCCTTCAACGGCGTCGGTGACGACCTGGAAGGCGCGATTGCGGCCGGTATGGCATCGGCCGCCACCGCAATCGACAGTGGCGCGGCCGCGGAGTTGTTGCGCCGGTGGGCGTCGCTCACGGTGGCGTTGACCGAAGGCGCCTGACGATCAGCCGGGCTTGACGGTCATTCGCCGAGGGAGAAACCAGCCTCGACGTCAGCGCTGGAGAAGGACTGGAACGCAATGTGGGTGGCGGTCTTCGTCACTCCGTGAACCTTGTTGATGCCACCGGTGACGACGTCTGCGATCTGAGCGTGGTCCCGCACTTTGACCACCGCAATCAGGTCGATATCACCTGCACAGGAGTACACCTCGCTGACGCCGGGGATATCGGCGACGGCCTGTGCTGTCTCCGGGATCCGTGCGGATTCGGCGTGAATCATGACGATGGCGTTGATCATGTCTCTCCTCTGATTGAACTCCGGTACAGCGTGAACTCCGGTAAAGCTGGATCGAGCTTATGTCCTCACGATCAGTTGCCGGACCGGCGGATCACAGTGGGTCTCGCCGTGGCTCGGATTGGGCTCCGGCCTTGGCGAGTTGGCACCAGTCCGCCCAGCGCCCGGCGCCCATCGCAGGCTCCGCGTATCCCGATGTGGCCGAGACGATTCGGATGCCGTCGGAGCCGAGCCAACGGACGATCAAACCGAGTTCTTCCGGGGGTGCGCCGCGGAGGGGAGCGTCGTCGGGTAGCACCGTTTCTGCTGAAGCGACGAGGGCGTCGACTACCGGCATGGGATGGGTACCTCGTCGAGCGAGCCCTGCGGAGGCGAGTCGGCCCGCTCGTATCACTGCCAATTCCCAGCCTCCCTCGGGAGCGGGGTGGGCCAGAACCAACTGATCTATTGCGGCGACGGCGGCGAGTCGCTGGGTCCGTTGCAGTGCGACGGCAACTGCGGCAGTTCGATCTCGAAGTCGGGCCGCAGTCTCGAAGTGGGCGTCGGCAGACAATCTTTCGATTCGGTCCTTCATCCGTTGCAAGGGACGGTCGTGGTGGCCCAGCAGAAATGTGCGAACCTCGTCTGTGGTGGACGCGTACTGCTCTTCCGTGATGTCGGTAGCGACAGCGCTTCCGGCTGGGGGACTTGCCGGACAGGAACCTACCTCGCGTGCGGGGCAGGCAGGTCCGTGGACGGCACCTCGGGGTAACCGTTTGGTGCAGGTGCGCAAACCGGTGAACTCAGCGACGGTCTCCGCCACATCGAGCGCGGTGGCACGCGAGCTGAACGGTCCCACACAATGGGGAGTTGGGGTGCGGGCGACGGACAGCCTCGGAAAGGCCTCGTCCGTGAGGGTGATCCACCAACCGCGTTTGGGGAACTTCGAGCGCCGGTTATACGGGGGAGCATGTGCAGCGAGGAGGCGTAGCTCGCGTACGCCGGCCTCGAGAGCGTGGGAACACTCGACGTGATCGACGCGGGTGGCCAAGGCCACCATCTCCTTCATACGGCCGCGGGTTTCGGAGCCGGTGAAGTAGGTGCGGACCCGGCGGCGCAGATCTACCGCAGTCCCGATGTATAGAGCTTCGTCGGACGGGCCGCGAAAGAGATACACACCCGGACTTCGGGGGAGGTCGGTCGCAAAGGATCGCTTTGCCCGCTGATGCGACGAGATATTGGGCAGATAGTCGATCAGTTCGCTGTAACTGTGGACGCCCTGGTTGCCGACGCGGTCGATCAATCCGTGGAGGACGTCGACGGTTGCCCGGGCGTCGTCGAGGGCACGGTGCGTCGGCTGGGTGCTGACTTGGAAGAGATGCGCGAGCGCGGAGAGCTTCACCGAGGGTGCTTCGTCCCGGGTGAGGACCCGCCGGGCGAGTTTGACCGTGCAGAGGACCCGGAAGGCCGGCCACGGGCGGTTGGTGCGTGACGCTGCGGCTTTGAGGAATCCGATGTCGAACGGGGCGTTGTGAGCCACGAGGACGGCACCCTCGGCGAATTCGAGAAATGCGGGCAGAACTCGATCGATCCGGGGAGCATTGATCAGCATTGCGTCCGTGATTCCGGTCAGTTCGACGATGTAGGGCGGGATCGATCGTCCGGGATCTATCAGCGTTGCCATCTCGCCGAGCACTTGTCCACCGCGAATCTTGACGGCGCCGATTTCGGTGATCGAATCTTGATCCGCACTGCCGCCCGTTGTTTCGAGGTCGACGACGACGAACGTGGTCTCACTGAGCGGTGTGTCCAGTTCGTCGAACGACAACTGACGCCCGTTGTGTGGGCTGAGTTCAGAGGCGGCGGGAAAAGCTTCGGCGGAGGCAGGACTCACAGAGCAGACAGTAGAGGGAGAGTCCGACAGGTTTTGTCGGGCTGGAGAGGGACCTTCGGCGTGGATTTCGGGACGTTCGGAGGCTGGGTAACTCTCGTTGAGGCACCAGTCATTTCGCGCTGAATGACGCAAGAGAGACGAGCGTCACAGTTTGCCTGAATTTTGGATCGGACATCGCAGGTGCTGATCCGGTTCGGCACGCTCTGCGGGTCGAAGTAGGTGACGCGATGCCAGTTCGTGATCTTGCATCGACGGAAAGGTCCTACCGGTACGTAAGTACTTCTGATCTGGGGCGGGGTGCCCGCTGGTGACTTGGGCCGTGGATCGCGTTCGACGGAAACCCGTCGGCGACGGTTGGCAAACCAAACTAATCGTTATCCTGCTGTGATCGTATTGGCGTAACGAGCGCGAGAAGGCGCGGAATCGGACGAATCGAGCATGAAAGGCGCGGCGCGGTCGACATCGCCGCGATCATTTCGTAACCTTCCTGAGACCTAACGAAGTCTTGCCGGACCAAGACGGACCGGCATCGTCAGGAACCGCCTAATCGGGATCTCCGCGAGGAACCCGAACCGGGAACCCAAGTTTCCACTGGGGTGAATCCCGCCTGGGGTGCAGCACGCTCGATCGCTGTAGACCACGCGGGTAGGGCTGATCTTCCCAGCCCGAACCCGTCAGCTAACTCGGTCGGCGGACGAATGGAAGAAATGGAGCACCTCTTAAAGTGGCGTCACATAGTTTCAAGCGTTCGGCGACTTTGGTAGTCGCAGGCGCACTGGCAGCCGGAGCATTCGCTACCACCGCTGCACCCGCCTCGGCAGCCCCCATCACCATCCCCGGCGTCGGAACCTTCGACATCCCGGATGTTTCGATCCCCGCACTTCCGGTAATTCCCGGTGTCACTGACACGGGTTCACTTGCGCCCCTCACGCAGGCTGCACCGGCCGCTCCCATCTCCACCATTGGTGAGCAGGCTGTTCGCGCCGCAGAGAGCAAGCTGGGCTCCCCGTACGTGTACGGCGCAGCGGGTCCGGACGCATTCGATTGCTCCGGCCTCATCCAGTGGGCGTACAAGCAGGCCGGTCTCAACATCCCGCGTACGAGCTACGACCAGGCCGCTGCCGGTATCGCGGTTGCGCAGTCCGACCTTCGCGTCGGCGACGTGATTTCGTTCTACGGCGGATCGCACTCGGGCATCTACGCCGGCAACGGCAATGTCATCCATGCATCGACCGCAGGTCAGCCCGTGAAGGTGGCTCCCGTGTCGTCGATGCCGTACGACGGCGCTCGCCGCTTCTGATCCGTGTGACTGATCGACGGCTTCTCGCGAAGTCCTGTTCGATCCGCCGCCGATAGGGGTAGCTCCACAGCTTTGACAAATGTGGGCCTCGAATCACGAGATTCGAGGCCCACATTTGTGTGTTTCAGGTCATTTCGCCCAGTACTTCATGGCGATATAGCTACTGGTGGGTAGGCGTAAACGTATGCCGTTCCGTAACCTGATCGTGACATTAGACGCCGTCTACAGGTAGTGTGAGTAGTTGACATCCAGCTAACAGATCCGGCCAACTCTGGTGGGGTCGTAAGAGTGAGACGGAGAGTTGCGTTCCGTGGTTTCATCGAAGAAGTTCAGTCGGGTCCGTACTGCGCTGACGGTAAGTGCGTTGGCTATTGGGCTCGTCGCGTTGCCGGCGTTGCCGGCGACTGCCGATCCGGTGATCAGCAACCCCACCGAGGCGCTCGAGAAACTTGGGGAACTTGCCCGGGTGTCCGAACAGACCAACGAGGCATTGCACAACGCACAGATTGATTTGGATGCAAAAGAAGCGTTGCGCCTCGATGCCGATGCGCGCTTCACGACGGATCAGGAGCGATACGACGCGGCAAACGTACGGGTTTCCGAGGTTGCGCCGGCTGTGAATCGTATTGCGACGGCGAACTATCAGGGTGCGCGGACCAATCGCCTTTTTGCGTTGATGGTTAGTGATTCTCCGCAGCAGTTGCTCGATCAGATGTCGGCACTCGACGTCATCTCCAATGATGCGGCCGTGCAGGTCCGTCAGTTCAACGACGCTACTGTCGACGCTCGCCGGGCCGCGGAATCCTCGAAGCAGTCGGCGGATGAAGCGCGGACGGCGGCCGACCAGGCGAAGGCGCTCAGTGACGATCTGCAGCGGAAGCAAAGTGAGCTTCAGGCGCAGGTTGCCGAGGTTACCAAGGCCTTCGACAATCTGACGGAGTCCGAACGTGTGCAGTTGAGTGGGACAACCTTCCCTCCCGGAGTCGACGCTAGCAAAATTCTGGCTAACTTGACGCCCGGGTCGGGCACTGCAGCACTCCAGGCCGGACTGACCCGAATCGGTGATCCCTATGTTTGGGGAGCTACCGGACCCAATGAGTTCGACTGCTCCGGACTTGTCGTGTGGTCCTACAAGCAGGTCGGGAAGACCCTGCCGCGGTCGAGCCAGGCGCAGGCAGAGGGTGGCACACCCATTTCGCGTGATCAGCTACAGCCCGGCGATATCGTGACGTTCTACAGCGACAATTCGCACGTCGGAATCTATGCGGGCGACGGGAACATTCTCCATGCCTCGACATTCGGTGTTCCGGTAAAGGTGCAGTCGATGGCGGGCATGCAATTCTCCACCGCACGTCGCTATTGAGCGGCATTTCACCACGTGTGACCCGGGCATTGGAATAGGAGACCGTTGCGTCTCCTACACTCGGCACCGTGTCGACTGACCACATGACCGCTCCGGTAGCAGAGTCGAAAAGGCAGCGTCGTTGGGAGTATCCGGCTCTCATCGCGCTCGGTTGTGCTGTGGTGGTCGTTTTGGCGCTCACCGTTTTCTTGACGGATTCCACGAGTTCGTCCGAACGGGCGAGCAAGGAACAGGATGCGGTTCGTGTCGTCGCGGTTCAGGGTCTCCTCGATTCGTGGGCGAAGGCTCAGATGTCCGAGGATCCGACGGCTCTCGCTCGGTTCGTCGACAAAGCTGCTTCGCCGGGGGTTCTCGAAGCCGAGATAAGGCGTGCAACTGCGGCGCGGGCTTTGCGATTCTCGGACTGGAATTACCAGATCTCTCCGGGGACTCTCACCGAAGGCACTCGAACCGGAGCTCCGAGCGGCGACGTCACGCTCTGGACCGCGCCGGTCGTTTTCGGTTACGCGCTCAGCGATGTGGATGTGCTGCCGACGAACAAATCGGTGGTGATGACCTTTGCAGAGCGTGATGGAGACTGGTTCGTGTTCGCTGACGGATCGATCATCGATTCCGTCGCTACTGCCGGACCCGACTTGTCGGTCGGCTCATGGCATGGGCCGTGGGACTTCGGTCCGCTGGCGGTGGCGACCAACTCCGATGAGGATTCAATAGTCGTCGGGCACCCGGGTCAGCAAGCATTTGTCGACGCGCTGGCGGGGGATCTGGAGGAGGCAGTCGCCAACACGACGCAATTGTGGGGCGACGGATGGTCCGAGCGGGCTGTCGTGATGGTGGCTGGTTCGCCGGAGGAGTTCACGGCGTTGGTCGGCTCGCATCACGACGGGTCGTCGATTGCAGCAGTGTCGGTTGCGGATGCAGTCAGCAGCGGCGCCAGTGAGGTCAGTGGCCAGCGCATCGTGTTCTCACCCGCTGCTGCCTCACGTCTGACACCGATTACCCGACGCGCGGTCCTGCGTCACGAAATGATGCATATCGCGGCACGTTCTCGCACGCGCGACGGGTCGCCCATGTGGGTTCTCGAAGGTTATGCGGAGTACGCGGGCAATCGTAAATCCGGCCGGGCGTTGAGCGAGATTGCGCCGACTCTGGCTGCGGCAGTGCGTGCCGGCGAAACGCCCATGCAGTTTCCCGATGATTCGAAGTTCGGTGGAGTGCCGGTCGTGAGTTCCCTTGCCTACGAGTCTGCGTGGTCGATCAATACCTATATCGCCGAACGATTCGGTGAGACGGATTTGACGGAGCTTTTTCGCGCCTTGGCCGTAGGACCTTCGACGCAGACGGAGATCGATCGTCGTATCCATGAGGTAGTGGGCATCGGGATGGATGAACTGCGCGAGGGCTGGGTGGATTGGCTGCATCGTAGGCTGGGCTGAGTCCGAGCAGGGTGCGTGCTTTACGGTGGACGGATGCGCCGGACCCTTTTGGTGACCAATGATTTTCCGCCCAGGCCGGGCGGGATCCAGTCGTACCTTCACACTTTCGCGAAGCATCTTCCGGCAGACAAGTTGGTTGTCTATGCGCCGCGGTGGCGCGGAGATTCGCACAAGAAGTTCGATGCCGCTCAACCTTTCGAGGTTGTCAGGCATCCCACGACGTTGATGATCCCGACACCGTTTGTGGCCAGACGCGCTGCGAAGCTGGTCGAGAAACATGACTGCGAGTCGGTGTGGTTCGGTGCCGCTGCTCCACTTGCGTTGCTGGCACCCGTAGTTCGCCGCGCCGGTGCGTCTCGGGTTATCGCGAGCACTCACGGGCACGAGGTCGGCTGGTCGATGATTCCCGGGGCGAGGCAGTCGTTGCGGGCGATCGGTGATCACACGGACACCGTGACGTTTGTCAGCAAGTACACGCGCGGAAGATTCGCCTCGGCGTTCGGTGCTCAGGCGGCGTTGGAGCATTTGCCTTCCGGCGTGGATACGACTGTGTTTCATCCGGATTCGGCGGCGCGGTCCGAGTTGCGCAATCGCTACGGGTTGGGGGATCGGCCGACGATCCTGTGTCTGTCGAGGTTGGTTCCCCGCAAGGGTCAGGACATGTTGATCAAGGCGCTTCCGGCTATTCGGAAGAGTATCGACGGTGCGGTTCTCGTGATCGTGGGCGGCGGACCCTACGAAGATCGTCTTCGGGAACTTGTCCGCAAGACGGGGATGGACGACCACGTTGTCTTCACCGGCACCGTTCCGGCAGCTGAGTTGGCAGCGCACCACACGATTGCCGATGTCTTTGCGATGCCGTGTCGCACCCGGGGCGCTGGCCTCGACGTCGAAGGTTTGGGGATCGTGTATCTGGAGGCGTCTGCTTCCGGCGTCCCGGTTATCGCGGGTCGTAGCGGCGGTGCTCCGGAAACGGTGCAGCAGAACAAGACCGGGCTCGTCGTTGACGGAACATCGGTTGCCGACGTCGCGGCTTCGGTGATCGAGGTGCTCTCCGATCGGGATCGGGCAGCCGCCATGGGCGCTGCCGGCCGCGACTGGGTTGGTGCCGAATGGAAGTGGGACACACTCGCTTTGAAATTGCAGAAGCTACTGGGCTGAGTAGGTCCGACAAACAATTGTGGCCGCCGCACCTGTGAACAGGTGCGGCGGCCACAATTGTCTCGAGCGGTTCTACTTCGCGTAGATCATGTCGATTTCAGCGGCGAACGAAGCGTGCACGACATTGCGCTTGAGCTTCATCGTGGGTGTGAGTTCGCCTGTGTCCTCGGAGAAGTCGACCGGGAGGATCTTGAACTTCTTGATCGCTTCGGCGTGTGAGACGAGTTTGTTGGTTTCGTCGATCGCGTCCTGTATTTCGCCGACGAGTTCGCCGTCGGTCACGAGGTCGGCTGCCGTGGTGCCGGCGGCCTTGTTGTTGCGCTCGTTCCACGCCGGAAGCGCTTCGGCGTCGATGGTGATGAGTGCACCGATGAACGGCTTCTGGTCGCCGACCACAATTGCCTGACTGATGAGAGGGTGTGCGCGAAGCGAATCTTCGAGCTGCGCGGGGGAGACGTTCTTTCCGCCGGCGGTGACGATGATTTCCTTCTTGCGACCGGTGATCGTGATGAAGCCCTCGTTGTCGACGGTACCGAGGTCTCCGGTGTGGAACCAGCCGTCTTTGATGGACTCGGCGGTCGCCTTCTCGTTGCGCCAGTATTCGGTGAAGACCACGGGGCCGGATAGCAGGATTTCACCGTCGTCAGCGATGCGAACGGAGTTGCCGGCCAACGGCTTTCCGACGGATCCGACCTTCTGGGCACCGATCGTGTTGACTGCGAAGGCTGCTGTGGTTTCGGTGAGGCCGTAGCCCTCGTAGATCGTGATGCCGATGCCGCGGAAGAAGTGGCCGAGGCGGGCGCCCAGCGGGGCGCCGCCTGAGATAGCCAACTGGCACTGCCCGCCGAGTGCGGCGCGTAGCTTGGAGTAGACGAGCTTGTCGAACAGGGCGTGCTTGAGCTTGAGGACAATGCCGGGGCCGCCACTGTCTTGTGCCTCGCTCCAAGCGATTGCCGTATCAGCTGCCGCATCGAAGATTTTGCCCTTGCCGTCACCGTGGGCTTTTGCGCGGGCGCTGTTGTAGACCTTCTCGAACACGCGGGGTACCGAGAGGATGAAGTCCGGTTTGAATTCACCGAAGGTAGGTACGAGGTTCGGGATGTCGCTGGTGTGTCCCAGTGCTGCACCGGAATCGAAGGACGCGATGCTGACGGCGCGAGCGAGGACGTGAGCCAAGGGCAGGAACATCAGTGAGCGGACGCCTGGGGTCCGCAAGAGTTCGCCGAGGTTGGACGCTTGGATGCCCTTCGACTCGGCGATGAGGTTGGAGTGTGTCAGCTGGCAGCCCTTGGGGCGACCGGTGGTGCCGGACGTGTAGATCAGGGTTGCGGGATCGGAGGACTTCAGTGCGTCGACGCGGGCCTGCACGTCCTCGTCGGAAATGCCGGCGCCCAAGGCAGTCAGTTCGTCGATGGCGCTGCGTCCGCCTGCTGGAGCGTCGATCTGATAGACCGTGCGCAGCGCCGGCGCTGCCGCGGCCACGTCCTGGACTGTGGCGGCGTGGGTGTCGTTTTCGACGATGAGATCGATCGCTTCGGAATCCTCGAGGATCCAGCGGACCTGCTCGGCAGCGGAGGTTTCGTAGATCGGGACCGTGACGCCGCCGGCTGCCCAGATGGCGTAGTCGATCAGCGGCCATTCGTAGCGAGTCGCGGACATCAGTCCGACGCGATCGCCCTGCTTGACTCCGATGGCGATGAAGCCCTTGGCGACTGCGGTCACCTGCGCGGCGAACTCGCCTGCAGTGACGTCGACCCAAGAGGATCCGACCTTGCGCTTGTAGACGATTGCCGCCGGCTTTGTCTTCGCGAAGGCGAACACCGAGTCGACCGCGGAGGCATCCTCGGGAATCGTGAACGTCTGGGGTGCGCTGTATTCAGGCACGAAATACCTCCGACACTGCGAAATACTGACGAGTAGGGTCTGACGCTCATTACTGTAGTCGCACGTCCGGCCTGGTTGTGGCCGGGTTAACATCATGACCGGTTGGTAACGGTCTGGTGCCCGTGGTCAACGCGTCGGTGCAATATGTGAAGCTAACTCCCGTGAGCAGCATTCAGGTCGCAGACCAGACATTTATCGCGGCACCGCCCGAGCGCGTCGCCGAACTGTTGTCTTCGCGCGCGCAATGGCGTCGTTGGTGGCGAGATCTCGAGCTCGAGGTCCGTGAGGATCGCGGACCCGCAGGCTTCCGTTGGGGTGTGTCGGGCCAGCTCGTGGGCACAATGGAGGTGTGGCTCGAACCGGTGATGGACGGAGCGATCGTCCATTACTTCCTTCATGCCGAACCGGTCGGTGTGTCGCCATCCGGTCTGGCCGGACTCGATCTGGCCGGGATGAACCGCAAACGTCGTGTCGACGGCAAGGTGATGGCCTTTGCTATCAAGCGTGAATTGGAAGCCGGACGTCCGGCAGGCGTGTCGCCGGCCTGACGTCCGGTCGGTGCAGTCGAATCTCGAGGAAGGAAGAGTAGTCGTATGGCCGAGAAAACCAAGGGGTTGATCAGCATCGACGCTCCGGCCGACGCCGTGATGGGTGTGATCGCCGATTTCGAGGCGTATCCCGCGTGGGTCGCGGCGGCCAAGTCCGTCGAGGTTACGGCCGTCGGTGCCAGTGGGCGCGCAGATCGGGTGCGCTTCGTTCTGGATGCGGGCATGGTCAAGGACACGTACGAATTGCAGTACAACTGGGCACCCGACGGAATGTCGGTGAGCTGGGAGTTACTGTCCGGCGAGATTCAGAAATCTCAGTTCGGCTCGTACACTCTGTTTTCCGAAGCCGACGGTACGACGTCCGTGACGTATGAGCTGACCGTCGACTTGACCATTCCTATGATCGGGCTGTTCAAACGTAAGGCCGAGAAGATCATCACCGATACCGCGTTGAAGGAACTGAAGAAGCGAGTCGAGGGCTGAACGGCGCGCGAACCCGTATCCAGCTGTTCACCGGTAAGGGAGGTAGCGGGGCCACGACACTCGCATCTGCGGCCGCGCTTGCGGCTGCGTCTGCGGGATCGAAGGTTCTGCTGATGTCGATCGATCGGGCACATTCCCTGGCGGATGTGCTGGCGATCCCGGTTCCACGCGAGGTGACTCCACTCCTCGGCGGGCTGGATGTCTGGCAACTCGACATGTTGACTCTTGTCGAGGACAAATTTCGTGGCCTGTCGGTGTTGCTGGACGCCGCGGGCGCCCACGAACATGGGTCGACGTTCGACACTCTGGAACCCGAGGAGCTGACGGGTTCGCTCGGCATTGCAGACATCTTGGCGATCGCCGAAGTCGTTCGGATGGCATCGAGTGGTGAGTACGACGTCGTGATCGTGGATTGTCCCGCGGCGACTGAAGCTTTGCGTGTCTTCGGGGCTCCGGCGATGGTGTCCGAGTACCTCGAGCGGGTGTGGCCGCGCCATCGACGCTTGTCTGCCGTCGCGGCGAACGACGTGCGTTTGATCCTGCTGGTGTCGGTGATCGAGCGCGTCGTATCGACGGTCGACCAGATTTCGGGATTTCTCGCGGATCGCTCCAACACCACCGTTCACCTGGTGACGTCAGCCGAGTCGAGTGCTGTCCTTTCGACGCGTCGCACGCTGTCGGGTTTGGCGCTCTCGGGTGTGCAGGTTCAGCGAATTGTCGTCAATGGAATTGTGCCGCAATTCGATTCGGTGTCGGACCGCAGTTCGACGTCCGATGGAGCAACTCGGTGGCTGGCCAACCGCCGTGATGCGCAACGCTCGTGTGTCGACTCGCTGCGCCTGGCCGCGGGGGCCGTCCCAGTCGAGGTTGTCGAACAGACCGATACCGAACCGGTAGGGTTGGCGGCTCTGGGCGACATTGCGGCCGCACTCGAGGGTGCGGCGCCGGCAATCGACGAGGGGTCCGTTCCGGAACCGCAAAGCCTTACCGAGCTCGTGACGGTGACGCTGGAGTCGGGTACGGGAGTGGATTCGGTCTACGCGATGCGGATGCACCTTCCGCTTGTCGATCCGTCGTCGTTGTCGTTGGGCCGGGTGGAGGACGATGTGCTGGTGGGAGCGGACGGGGTGCGGCGGAGAGTGAGATTGGCGTCGGTATTGCGTCGTTGCGTCGTCAGTGGGGCTGAGCTGGACGGAACCGACCTGATTATTCGATTTGTACCGGATCCCGCGGTGTGGCCCGTATGAACGAAGACCACACTCGGCTCCTCGCAGAATTTCGTGTGTTGGCCGATTCCGTCTTGGCGCGCGTGGAACCGATGCTGGCGCAACTGGCCGAAGGCCGTGCGTCCGGGCCCGAAGACGGACAGAACCCGGCGGAGTTGCCCGCGTTCGGTGGGTGCAGTTGGTGCCCGGTCTGCGCGATCGCGGCGCTGGTACGGGGTGAGCACCATGAACTTCTGGCCTTTCTCGCTGGGCAGGCGGCAGTCCTCTTGGCGCTACTCCGCGAGCTTCTCGACGAGTTCCTGGGCGGACACAACGGGCCCGACAGTGGTCCGGGCGGTGGAGCCTCGGCGGCCGATGATTCTGCCAAGGCCGAACCTCGCGCGTCTGCCTTCGTGCCGATTACGGTGACCGTCAAACCCTGAGTGGGTGCTGTTTCGTCGGACCGCTGGTACTGACGGCTTTCTGTGGGCACAATCGTCAGAATGCGTGATGATGGAGTGCGGAGAGTGGCTGCGATGAACGGGCGTCATGGCTCGACTGCGGATTTCTCGACTACCGATTTCTTGACCATCGGAATCGATGTGGGCGGCACCAGCATCCGTGCCTCGGTGGTGGATGTGGACGGCCAAGTGCTCGATACAGCGCAAGCTCCGACGCCGCAGTCGGCCAGGTCACTCGAGAATGCCTTGGACCGGGTGGTTCGCGAATTGGTCGGCAGGCATGACGTTGCCGCGGTCGGTTTGGCTGTTGCCGGGTTCATTACTTTGGATCGCACTGCTGTGCGTTTTGCTCCGCACCTGCCGTGGGTCGATGCGCCGGTAGGTAGTGACCTGAGTGCACGACTGGGTCTTCCCGTGGTCCTCGAGCACGACGCCAATGCCGCGGCGTACGCGGAACATCGGTTCGGTGCGGCTTCCGGCCACCGCAACGTCGTGATGGTGGCAATCGGTACGGGTATCGGCGCCGCGTTGCTCGTCAACGGTGAGCTGTACCGGGGGAGTCATGGCGTAGCTCCCGAACTCGGTCACATACAGGTGGTGCCGGACGGGCGCCCGTGTGCCTGTGGGAAACGTGGTTGTTGGGAGCGGTACTGCAGCGGTACGGCGTTGGTGGACACAGCAATTGAACTACTTGCCGCGGATCCCTCCGCGTCGACGGTTCTTGCCCGGGAAGTCGGCATCGATGCGGGCGGGTTGACCGGACGCCGAATCGCCAACGCCGCGTACGACGGAGATCCGATTGCGTTAGCGACGATGGCAGAGTTCACGAGGTGGCTGGCGGTGGGTCTGGCCATGGTCGGGGATGTCTACGATCCGGATCTTGTCGTGATTGCCGGCGGCGTTGCGAGTTCTGCGCCGCTGTTTCTCGACGAAGCCCGTGAGCAGTATGCAAATTTGCTGACCGGTGCCAAACATCGACCGCTCGCACGCATTCGGAGCGCCCAGTTGGGCGAAGCAGCGGGCATGGTGGGGGCTGCGACGTTGGCACGATCTGCAGTTTCAGGCCCTGTTTCGCCTGGCCGCCGCTGAGTCGTACCGGTTCGCGCGCCGGTGCTCCCGGGGCATGTGTAGCGGGGCTTACGGGTGCGCAGTAAGGTCGTGCTCAGGGCAATTCGGGTTGTGAATGGGAGGGACGCCGTGTGGTATTGGCTCGTCAAATATGTGTTCGTGGGGCCGATTCTGTGGGTCCTCGGACGTCCGACGATCAAAGGCCACGAGAATATTCCCACTGAGGGTGCGGCGATTCTGGCCAGCAACCATCAGGCTGTCCTCGACTCGTTTTACCTGCCGTTGCGCTCGAACCGCCGGATCACTTTCCTGGCCAAGAGTGAGTACTTCACCGGTACCGGACTCAAGGGTGCCTTCCAGCGATGGTTCTTCACCGCCGTCGGCCAGGTCCCGATCGACCGTACCGGCGCCGACGCGGCTCAGGACGCACTCAATGCCGGACTGAAGGTTCTCAATTCCGGGAGTCTTCTCGGGATTTATCCGGAGGGCACACGCTCTCCCGATGGTCGCCTGTACAAGGGAAAGACCGGAATGGCCCGTCTCGCACTGGAATCCGGCGTCAAGGTGATTCCGGTTGCCATGGTCGGCACCGACAAGATGAATCCCATCGGGTCCAAGGTGTGGCGCCCGGCCAAGGTCACCATCATTGTCGGTGAGCCCATCGATTTCTCGCGGTTCGAAGGTATGGGCGGCAACCGTTTCGTGGAGCGGGCCGTCACCGACGAGGTGATGTACAAGCTGATGAAGCTCTCCGGTCAGGAGTACGTCGACATTTATGCGGCGAGCCTGAAGAACAAGCAGCCGAGCAGCCCTGCTGAAACATCCCCGGCGGCTGAACCCGTCGTCGAACTGGTCGCCCTCCCTGATGCAGATGGTGCGACTCCCGATCAGGCGCCGGTCCCGGATACGCGGGCCAGTTAGAGATTCACCACAGGTGCCGCACGCGCATTAGCCCTCGAGGTAGCGCGTGCGGCATAGTTTTCGGACGTGCGCTACTTCTACGACTGTGAATTCATCGAAGACGGTCGAACCATCGACCTCGTGTCCATCGGCGTCGTCTGTGAGGACGGTCGTGAGTACTATGCCGTCTCCACCGAGTTCGATCCGGCGCGTGCCGGGAGTTGGGTGCGCAAGAATGTCTTGCCGAAACTGCCGCAGCCTTCGTCGCCGCTGTGGAAGTCACGAGACAAGATCCGCGACGATCTCCTGAAGTTCTTTGTTCCCCGGCCGATGGTCGTACCGGAACTGTGGGCATGGGTCGCGGCGTACGACCACGTCGCGTTGTGCCAACTGTGGGGTGACATGACCGAGTTGCCGCAGTCGTTGCCGCGTTACACCCGTGAACTCCGCCAGTTCTGGGAGGACAACGGCAGTCCGGCGCTCCCGTCCGCGCCGGCCGACGCCCATGACGCGCTCGCGGACGCACGACACAACCTCGTGAAGTTCGATGCGATCGCTCGGGCCCGGTCACTTCGCTGACCAGCTGTGATGGGCAACACGTGCAGTCGAGTTCTCAGCTATCGAGAGCCTGTGTGACGCACGGTCGGGTGAGCGAATATCCTGTAGTCGTGAACTGGACCGTCGACGTGCCCATCGACCGCTTGCCCGAACTCCCGCCGTTGCCTGCCGGACTGCGTCAGCAGCTCGACGAGGCACTCGCAAAACCTGCTGCGCAGCAGCCTTCGTGGCCCGCTGATCAGGCGGCCGCGATGCGCACTGTGCTCGAGAGCGTGCCGCCGATCACGGTGGCAAGCGAAGTGGAGGCGCTGTCCGAGCGTCTCGCTCAGGTAGCACGCGGCGAGGCGTTCCTGCTCCAGGGCGGTGACTGCGCCGAGACGTTTGCCGACAACACCGAGCCTCACATCAAGGGCAACATCCGCACTTTGCTGCAGATGGCTGTTGTACTCACGTACGGCTCGTCGATGCCGGTGGTCAAGGTCGCTCGCATCGCCGGCCAGTACGCCAAGCCTCGTTCGTCCGACATCGACGCGTTGGGCCTCAAGTCCTACCGCGGCGACATGGTCAACTCGATCGTTGCCGACGAAGCTGTGCGTGCCCATGATCCGTCACGACTCGTGCGGGCATACGCCAACGCCAGTGCTGCGATGAACCTGGTTCGCGCGCTCACCGGCGCGGGAATGGCAGATCTGCACAAGGTTCACGACTGGAATCGTGAGTTCGTCGCTGCATCCCCCGCGGGCGCACGATACGAGCAGCTGGCTTCGGAAATAGATCGTGGTCTGCAGTTCATGAATGCCTGCGGTGTCACGGATCCGAGCCTGCATCAGGCGCAGATCTTCGCCAGCCACGAGGCGCTGGTCCTCGACTACGAGCGTGCAATGCTGCGTCTCGACAACGACAGCGAACACCCCAAGTTGTACGACTTGTCCGCGCATTTCCTGTGGATCGGTGACCGCACCCGTCAACTCGACGGCGCGCACATCGCTTTCGCAGAACTGGTGTCCAACCCGATCGGGTTGAAGATCGGTCCCACGACCACTCCGGAAATGGCCGTCGAATACGTCGAGCGTCTCGACCCGACCAACAAGCCCGGCCGCTTGACTCTGATCTCGCGGATGGGTAACGGCAAGGTCCGTGACCTGCTTCCCGCCATCATCGAGAAGGTCCAGGCCACTGGTCACCAGGTCATCTGGCAGTGCGATCCCATGCACGGCAACACGCATGAGGCATCCACCGGATACAAGACCCGTCACTTCGATCGCATCGTCGACGAGGTTCAGGGATTCTTCGAGGTGCACAACGGACTCGGAACTCATCCGGGCGGAATCCACGTCGAACTGACCGGTGAGAACGTCACCGAGTGCCTCGGTGGTGCGCAGGATATTTCCGACGGTGACTTGTCGGGTCGTTACGAGACGGCTTGCGATCCCCGCCTCAACACTCAGCAGTCGTTGGAGCTTGCGTTCCTCGTCGCCGAAATGTTGCGTGGCTGAAGATTTTTTGTCGCAGCGCCCTCACTCGTTCATTCGAGTGGGGGCGTTTTCGGTTGCCCCGTGTGTGTCTTTACGGAATCGCGACGACGGTGACGTTGGCGCCCTTGGCAACCAGATCGTTTTTGTCGCTCTGGCTGACGATGAGGGAACTGTCGTTCTGAGTCAGTTGGCGCACAGTGAGTTCGAGACCGATTCGGGTGAGTTCTTCGCGCGCCGAGGAGACGGTACGCCCGAGGAGGTTGGGTACTTTCACGGAATTCGAGACGAGCAGTACAACGGATGTTCCGGCGCTGACCGACGCACCCACGGCCGGATCGGTGCCGATGATCTTGCCGCCTTCGATTTTTTCGTCGAAGACGGTTCGGGTTTCGCTGACGGTGATGCCCACCTTGTCGAGGGCGGCGCGGGCGGCGTTCTCCGACATACCCTTCACGTCGGGAACATCAACGGGTGGTGATCCTTTGGACGTGACGACCTTGACGGAGGAGCCCACCGGCACTGCCGTTCCCGGCGCCGGCTCGAGTGCGGCGACACCGCCGATGGGGACCTTGGAACTGAAAGTTTCACCGCCGTCGACGGGTACCAGGGTGCGCGCGGTGAGCTGACTCTTGGTGTCGTTGACGCTGCCGCCGGCGGGCGGCACAGTGGGGCGTCCGAGCGAGGTCACGAGTGCAACGCTCGAACCGCGCGTGACCCGCGAACCTGCGGCCGGGTCGGTGCCGACGACGATGTCGACGGCCTGGGAGTCGGAGTATTCGCCACGAATCTCCGGAGACAAGTTGGCGTCGTGGAGCGCGGTCAGTGCGGCGTCCTTGTTCAGGCCGCCGATCTGGGGGACCGCCGTGAATCGGCCCGATCCCATCCACCAGCCGCCGACGCCCAGGGCGAGCGCGAGCAGTGCGATGACAAGCAGCCAGACCAGAGTGGTGCGGCGGGAGCGTCGTCGAGCGTCGGCGAAATGGGCGTTGGGGTCGTCGACCTGATCTGCGGTGTCGTCCGCGGGGTCTTCGTCAGCGACGGACGGACGCACTGTTTGCGCCGTGACTGCTCGGGTGTGCTGGATTCCGTCGTTCGCCGGTGACGCACTGTGAGGCGTCACGGTGGTAGGCGCTGCGGCAGCGCCTGGAACAAACGCCGTGGTAGCTGCGTGGCCGGGGTTTTGGGTGGGGCGGGGAGCCGGTGTGGGCTGCGGCGCTGGGTGTGCGCTCTGATGCTGTGCGGAACGCCGGGGGGCGGGAACGCGGTAGGAGGGGAGCTCGAGTTGTTCGCACACGATGCGGAGGGCGGCCGCCATCTCGCCGGCGTCGGCAAAACGATGTGCCGGTTCACGGTGGGTGGCCTGCGCGACAAGACGATCGAACTGCGCCGGCACTCCGGCGATGCGTGAACTGGGCGCCGGGACGTCGTCGTGAATTCTCTGGTACGCGATGGACAGCGATGTATCTCCGGTGAAAGGTGTTGTACCGGTGAGGAGTTCGAACATCAAGACGCCGGTCGAGTACACGTCGCTGCGCGGATCCGCGACGCCCGACGTGACCTGCTCGGGAGACAAGTACGCGGCCGTGCCGAGAATGACGCTGTTCGATGTCGTCGTTGCGGCGGCAGCAGCTCGGACCAGACCGAAATCGGCGATCTTCACTTCACCCGAGTCCGAGATCAGGATGTTTTCGGGTTTGACGTCCCGGTGCACCAAGCCGCCCCGATGCGCCACCGCCAATGCGTCGAGGACTGGGCCGACAACGGCGGCAACGGCGTGCGGGGGCATGGGGCCACGCTCACGGAGCAATTCGCGCAGAGTGCCGCCGTCGACCAATTCCATGACGAGGAACGCATGACCGCGATCGCTGCCCTGGTCGTAGACAGCAACCAGCGCTGGATGTTTGAGACGTGCAACTGCCCGCGCTTCGAACTCGAAACGCGTCAGAAAGGCCGGATCGGCGGCGAACTGTGGATCCATGACTTTGATCGCGACGGGTCGATCCAACCGGGTATCGAGACCTCGATACACAGTTGACATTCCGCCGCGCGCGATTGGCGCGTCCACTCGATAGCGGCGTTCGAGCATTTCGCCGATCAACCCTTGACCTCCGTAGTGAAAATCTGTGTTTGTGTCGAAACTTCCGGATCAATGTCGGTCGCCTCGGTGTCGGTCGCTTCTGCAGTGGCCGATGTGTGTCGGACTCAGCGAATACTCCGCATCGTGTCCATCGTAGCCAGCGCCACCGACGCAAAGTTGCCACCATGTGCTGGGCGGTACGTCGTGCACTCACCGGACCCGATAAACTTCACCTGGTGAGCGCCTTTCCTTATTGTGACGATGTCCTGGATTCTTCGGTTTCCCTGTTTCAGCTGGCAGATGTAGCGAAGAATCTCGGGTTGCCGTTGAGCAAGGTGCACCAGTTGCTTCGCGATCGCAAGATCATCGCAATCAAGCGCCGCAGTGTCCTGAGCGTCCCCGAGGTGTTCTTCGACGAGGACGGACAGATCGTGAAGTGGCTCCCGGGCCTCCTGGCTGTTCTTCACGACGGTGGATACACCGACAAGGAGACCTTGCGTTGGCTGTTCAAGGCCGACGAATCGTTGCCGGGCCGGCCTGTCGACGCTTTGCACGGCGACCTGGCCCGTGAGGTCATTCGTCGCGCACAGGCAATGGCCTTCTGACAGCCGACCGCAACAACGCCGGAACGGCGACCCGCAAGCGGGTGCTGGTGGGAACGGTCACTCGACGATCAAGGATCTGAAAGTCGGCCGATTCCACCTGGTCGAGAATTGCGCCGTAGAGCACGTACGCCGTACGAATCGACGGCTGGACCCGCGGATCCAGCATCTCGATACCGCATTCTGCCTGGCGATACTGCGCGCGGGTGACAGCGATGAAATGCGCCAGCGCACGTACGACCCGGGCGTCGGTAACACCGGTTCGGCGTCCGTGCTCGAGAAGTTCCACGTCGACGCCGAAAGGTGCCCACTCGTCGAGGGGGAGATAGAGACGCCCGCGATCGAGGTCTTCGCCGACGTCGCGAATGAAGTTGGTCAGCTGAAATGCTTCACCGAGCTTCGATGCCGGCCCGGCGGCATCCTCCAAGGGGACGCCGACGCCGAGTATCGGGAGCAATTGCAGCCCGATCACCACAGCGGATCCGTACATGTACTCGTTCAGCTCGCACATGGTCCGGTAGACCGGACGAAACTCCGGGGTGCCGGGCGCATCCATGCGCATCGACCGGAAGAACGCGTGGAAGTAGTCCACCGGAATGCCGAAGTGCTTGACCGTGTGCGCAAATGCGGGCAGCACCTTGGTCAGCTCAGTAGGTAGGGCAGCGCCAGTAAGGTCGGACCCCGACGCGCCAGTAAGGTCGGACCCCGACGCGCCGATAAGGTCGGACCCCGACGCGCCGATAAGGTCGGACCCCGAGAGCTCGGCAAACGTGGCTCTTTCGACGTCGGCAAGCCTGACACTCAGATCATCTAAGGCACCCGGCTCGACTACGTCCACCAAGTCGTCGACACCGCGAGCAAAGGCATAGAGGGCGTGCACGGCTCGTCTGCGCGCCGACGGGAGCAGGCGGGCCGCCAGGTAGTAGGTCCGACCGTGTTCGGCGGTCACGCGCTCGCAGAACGCAAATGATTCCGATAGTGCTTGTGGAGCAATCGAACTCATGGGGTGGTCGAAACCACTTCAGCAGGTTTCTCGTCCGGCTTGCGTCCGCGTAAACGTAGGGGATCTTCGGTTCGAAGCGACATGGCCGCGACTACCGATGCAAACGTCGCCAGGGCGACGTGGGGGAACGAGTACATGCCGATCGAACCGTCGGGCTGGAAAACGAGCATCAGCCAGCTCGAGAGCCCGACCAGGATGGCGAGGGTGGTCGGCGACAGCGCGAAGCCCGCGGCGACGGCCAACGGCCACGAGTAGTACCAGGGGAGTGCTGCCGGTGAGAGAACCACAATCGCGATCATGGCGATGACGATGCCCATGACGGCGTCGCGTTCGGTTTTCCGGTACCGCCACCAGACGAGAGCGACAATCACGACCAGGATGACCGCGGCCACCGTTCGGGCAACCGCGAGTATGTCGTTGAAGTGGTCTCCGGCGAACCACGAAGTCGCGAGAGTGGAGAGGTGGGCGAAGATCGTCGGCAAGGACAGCCAGTTGATGATCTTGTTAGACCCGGACAGCGCTGTTGTCCAGCCGAGTCCGACGCCCGCGATCAGAGACGTGGAACCGAGGACGGCAACGAATATCGCGAATCCGATACCCGCCGTTTTCACGAAGGAACGGATCGGTGACATCGGTTCGCGACCTTCGGCGACAGCATTCTCGCGTTCGTGAATCATCCAGATCCAGACGACGAACGGAAGTGCAACACCGGCAGTTGCCTTGATCGCGACGGCGACGGCGATCAGGGCGATGCCGAACATGTGTTTGCGTTCGAGTGCAAGCGCGATACCGGCAACCATGAGACCGACCATCAGCATTTCGTTGTGCACGCCGCCGATGAGGTGAATCAGGACCAGCGGATTGAGGACGGCGAGCCACAGCGCGATCGCCGTGTTTCCGCCGAGTTTCTTGGCCAGGTGGGGGACCGCCCACATCATCAGCGCAAGGCCCGGCAGCATCGTGATTCGCAGCAGCATCGTGCCCGCGATGACGTTTTCGCCGGTCAGTCGAACAATCGCATCGGTCAGGAGGAGGTGAACCGGGCCGTACGGAGTGGTGGTTGTTGTCCACACGTTGGACACGTTGTCGAGCAGAATCCCGGGATTGACCACCGGACCCACGGAGTACGGGTCGAAACCGTCACGCAGCAATGCGCCTTGGGCGAGATACGAGAACGCGTCTCGGCTGAACATGGGAACCGCGAAAAGCAGCGGAAATGTCCAGAGCGGCACAATGTATCGAAGTCCTCGTAGCGTGACGTCGCCGCGCAGAGTGGAGCGACCCAACCGCACCCAGGCGCCGATCATGCACAGCACGCCGATCCAGACGATCGCCGCGGACAGGATCGATCCGTGCCCGAATCGGAGCCAGGACAGGTGCATCGATTCCAGCAGGGGGTCCTGTCGCCGAACGCTACCGGCGCCGAATCCACCGAACGTGATCATGGCGGCACCGACAAAACCGAGAAGTGCGCTGTGTCCTTCGGGGGTCCGTAGGAAGTCGGCGGCTCTTCGCTGCCACGATTGTGCGGTGGCTGCTACGTGCGGACCGGCTTCGCCGGACAGAGCGGCAGAGGACGTCATGGGTACAGCTTCCTCCCCCGAGGTGTTCGGTTACGGTTCGTGTGAATTTCTGGCGAATGGTCGGTTACGAGGGGCTAGTTTAGTTGCTCGCGGGACCAAGTACGGCCTCGCCTCGATTGCGCGCGCCCGTGATGCGCTCGGCGGCCAGTCGTCCGGAGAGGAGGACCGTCGGCACACCCACCCCCGGTACCGTTCCGGAACCGGCCAGAACGACGTTGTCGAAGCCTGGTTCGAGGTTCTTTCGACGAAACGGTCCGGTCTGACTGAACGTGTGTGCAGCCGCAAACGGACTGCCGGCGGTCATCCCTTTGTCCAACCATGTTCGGGGTGTGTCGACGTGGTCGATGTCGAGTCCGTCAGCCAGTCCGTCGTATCCGCGTTGTTGCAGGGTACCGAGGATTTCGCGGACGTACGGAGTCTCCAGTTTCGACCAGTCGAGCGGTGCGCTGACGAGGTTGGGGCACGGTGCGAGAATCGAGAGGGGCTCGCGTGTGCGGCCGTCCCTCCTGAACGTCAACCCGGCATCGGTGACCGCTGGTCTGGTGATCAACAGTGACGGATCACTCATGAGAGTGCCGCGGCCAGGTCCGGCTGTGATCTCCGCGAAGGTGCGTTCCCACGCATCGCCGAAATCGATCGTGTGGTGTCGGTTCGCTGGCCATCGGTCTGCAATCGACGACAGGATTGTGCCGTGAATCACCACCGCCGACGGTGATGTTCGGACCCGGCGGGGCCGTCGACGAGTGTGTGGGCGCAACAGTTGGTCGGTGACGAGGACGTCGGGTGTCAAGACAAGGGCGTCGCAGGAAAGGCGTTCGCCCGAGGTCGTAAGTACCGCGCTGACACGTCGGCCGGTTGTCTCGAGTCGCTCGACGGGAGTGTCGAGTCGGAGTTTGCCGCCGCTTGTCGTGAAAGCGTCCGCCATCGATGCCGCGATGGTGTGCATGCCACCTTCGGGGAAGTAGACGCCCAGAGAGGTGTCCATGTGCGCGATGGCGCCGTAGACGGCCAGCGCGCGCGCCGGTGCGACTCCGGCATAGAGGGCCTGGAAGGTGAAGATTCTTCGGAGTCGCGGATCTCGGATGAACCGGTCCACTTGGTGTCCGAGGGATCCGAAACCGCGGAGTGCAAGAAGCTTGGATAGATCCTTGAGTGCAGCCGACGAATTTACCAAATCGAGCGGTGAATCGAAGTTCGCATCCATGAAGCGGTCGAATTCGGCGTCGAAAATTTGCGCAAGCCAACGTCGCAGCGACCGGTATCGCCGAGCCTCGTCGGGACCGCACAGTCTGCTGACTTCGGCTGCCATGGTGTCGGGATCCGAGCTGACGTCCAAGGTGGTGCCGTCTGCGAATCGGGCGTGGTACGCCGGATCAAGTTTGTGGACAACAAGTTTCGGAGTCGTCGAGTCGGAATGTGCACCGACGGCTGCCAGTGCCTCGTCGATCAACTGCGGCATCGTCAGAACGGTAGCGCCGTTGTCGACAGTGTAATCGGGGCCGCAGTACCGACCGACGCGACCGCCGACGGTGGCATCGGCTTCGAGAATCGTGACCGCGCGGCCGGCGCCCAGTAGATGCAGTCCCGCGGACAGTCCGGCGAGTCCGGCGCCCACGATGACCACGTGATCGGTTGGGGCACTGACGGTTCGGATGTGGCCCACGATCAGTAGGTTCGCGAGGTGGCCGCGATGGCCATATCGGTGAGCCGGATCTTGGCTTCCGGGGTCGCGCTGCTCGATTCCAGTGCGGATCCGGCAGATTCGACCAGTGCTGCGATGCGCGCTTCGGCGTCCGCCACAGCCCCGAGATCGGTGATCGCGACACGCAAAGTGTCGACGTCGGAGTCGGTCAGGTCGGTACCGATTCCGTCGCGAAGTAGCTGCGCTGCAGCCGGATCGGTGGCGTCGGCGCGATCGAGCGCCGCAGCGAACAGGGTTGTTCGCTTGCCGGTGCGCAGGTCGTCTCCCGACGGTTTGCCGGTGATCGACGGATCCCCGAACACACCGAGCAGGTCGTCGCGAAGTTGAAATGCGATGCCGATGTCGGTGCCGAACTTTCGGTACGCGTCGATCAGTGCGGCGTCAGCGCCGTAGAGGACAGCACCCAGATGCAGGGGACGTTCGATCGTGTACGCCGCGGTTTTGTAGCGGTTCACACGCATGGCTGATTCGACGGTTTCGTCGCCGCGGGCTTCGTTGCTGATATCGAGGAATTGACCGCCGAGAACCTCGGTGCGCATTGCCGACCAGACCGGGCTGACCCGCGCCGCAGTAGCGGCGTCGATGCCGGATTCACGCATCATGTCGTCGGCCCAGGCCAAGGCCAGATCGCCGAGCAGGATGGCGACAGCTTCGCCGAAGTGTGCGCCGTCGCCGCTCCAGTTGTTACCGCTATGTTGATTTTCGAACTCGACATGCACGGTCGGGAATCCGCGTCGGGTGGTCGAGGCGTCAATGATGTCGTCGTGGACCAGTGCGCAGGCCTGGACAAGTTCGAGTGCGGTGCAAGCCCGCAGAACGCTCTCGCCGTCTACACCCTGCGGATCGCCGCCGGCGCCGAGCCACCCCGTCCAGGCGAAGGCCGGTCGGACGCGTTTTCCGCCCCGCAGCACAAAACTCTCGAGCGTGGCCACGGCATTCTCGTATCCGCCGCCGATGTTCTCGACCATGTCGCGGCGTGAGGCGAAGAAGTCGCGCAGGCTCTGCTCGAACAGTGCCGGCAACTCGAGGGAGGTCGGGAATGCGGCTGTGTCGGCTGAATTCGCTCGGGTGGGGTCGGTTCCAGCAGACACAGATGGCCTCCAAGGTCGGTTACTTCTCACGCCTGGCGATCACGGCACGGGGTGAGCATCGAGTCCAGCTTAGTGGGGGATCCACCGACGCTCGGTGTGGCCCGTGAACTGCATGATCCTGGCATTCGAGATGCCTGGCTGGGTGCGATGCGCCCTTCCTCGGCAACAAAACATATGCTTACCTCGTGACATTCGATGCAGTCAGGGGACGCTCCAGCGAGGGCTGGGCCAGCCGAACACCGTCGATCGTCGATCGGATCACGTCTCACACAGGCGGTCGGATTCCGTTCTCGGTCGAGTTTTCACCGCCGCGCGACGCAGAAGCCGAAGCGCGGTTGTGGCGTGCCGTGCGTACGTTCGAGAGGCTCGGTCCGGCATTTGTCTCCATGACGTACGGCGCGGGTGGCTCGACACGTGACCGCACTGTTCGGGTTACGGGTGAGCTGGCAGAAGAGACGACGCTGCTGCCCGTTGCACATTTGACAGCTGTTTCTCACAGCATCGACGAACTTCGATCCATGGTCGGTGCGTATGCAGACCGTGGCATCAGCAACATCTTGGTTTTGCGCGGCGATCCGCCCGGGGACCCACTCGGGGAGTGGAAGAAGCATCCCGACGGTGTCGAGTACGCCGAAGAATTGGTGCGGATGGTCCGCGACCTCGGTGACTTCCACGTTGGTGTGGCGTCGTTCCCCGAAGGGCACTATCGGGCGCCGGATCTGGCACATGACACGAAGTACCTGGTCGCGAAGTTGCGCGCCGGTGCCGAGTACTCCATTACCCAGATGTTCTTCGACGTTGACGACTACCTGCGTCTGCGTGATCGCGTCAGTGCGTTCGACCCGGAACAGGGTGCAAAGCCGATCATTCCCGAAATCATGCCGGTCACGTCGCTCGGATCTGTGCGTCGCATGCTCGAGCTGTCCGGGTCTTCGTTGCCGCCGGCACTCGAGCGTAGGTTCGACGCCGCAGCAGGCAGTGGCGCCCAGGAGAACAGGGCGGCTGTCCGTGAACTCGGTATCGATCTGGCCACTGAAATGGGCGAACGATTGATCGCTGAAGGCGCGCCGTGCTTGCACTTCATCACGCTCAATTTTGCGCGTGCAACCAGTGAGGTGCTCGAACGACTCGGGCTGACGTCCGAAGCGTCGACGGGTTCGGCTGCAGCTCGCTAGCGTCAGGGGATCGTTCGGCCTTTCCAGGTAGCCCGGCCGAGTCGATGCCTTCGGTTGGAGTCCACCGCGAGGCCGATTGCGGCTGCAATCGACAGTGGGTGGGTAGCCGCGTCCGCGATATCGCGGATGCAAATTGCCTTGCGGGTCTCCATGTTTCGTGATGCAAGTCGCGAGAAGACGCCGGCTGCGTATCCGATTGCCGCGACTGCGCGTACCCGGCCGCTGCCGCAGACGAGGGTAACGGCGGGCGCGATCCAGATTCCGGCGGCGACAAACAGCACCACTGCCGTGGACGTCGGCGCACCGAAGGCGGTCCACAGCCACTTCCCGTAACCCTCACGCAGTTCCGGTGCGCTGGAATACATTCGGCAGGATGCATGCTCACCGGCGAGAGCCACGACAGTGCGTAGACCGGCCGCCCGCAGTGCCCGCGCCAGATCGAGATCCTCGGTCACGGATGCCGCGACGGCGCGGTGCCCACCGATCTGCCGGTAGTTCGACGCGTCGAAAACGAGGAACTGACCGCACGCAACGGCCATCGACGGCGCGGTGACAGCGTTGGAGATCAGCGTCGGCAGTGTTGCCGCCCATGACCAGCACAGCAACGGTTGAACGATGCGTTCGGCGGCAGTAACGGCAATCTGCGTGGGCCACGGACTCAGCAACGACGCTCCGCTGCGACGCAGTTCGGTGACGGCCGCAGCCAGGGCGTCGGGACCGAGTCGGACGTCGGCGTCGAGGAATATCAGAATGTCGGCATCGGTCGAGTCACCGTGGCGCGCAGCCTGATTACAGGCGGCGGACTTGCCCAGCCATCCGTCCGGCAGTTCGTCCTCGCCCCGGACAATGGTGAATCGAATATCGCCGGCGGCTGAATCCTCGGCGAGTGACGCGGTGCGATCGGTGGAACGGTCGTCGTAGATCACGACCCGGAGGTGCTTGATCCCACTTTGTGCGCGGAGATCGTCGATCAAGAACGGCAGCCGAGTTTCCTCGTTGCGCGCCGGAACAATCGCGGTCACCCGCTCGAAGATCGGATCAGGTGGACCTACGGCCAGAGTGGGGGTGGTGATTCGGTTGAGGACGCTCATGGCAGCGCTGCCGACTGCGAAGGCGGATGCGACTGTGAGGGCTCGGCGACCGATCTTATTCACGTGTCAGATGGCGACGGGCTTTTCGGCGCGCGTGCGACGGGAGTGCGGTTGCGCATCATCCACGCCATTGCGCCGACGATGATTGCGACGCCGAGTGTCAGTCCGGCCATGATTCCGGCCCAGCCCGCAAAAGTTCGAGTACTCGGATCCGCATAGCTCACTTCGGCACGCACAGTGGATACTTCACCGGCCGGCAGACTCCACGAGACTCGTGAATCGCCGTCGCGATTACCGTTGGTTGTCGCGATTCGCGCCGGAAATGCGATGCTGAATTGGATATCGGAACCCTGGGCCGGGACGGACTTCAGGTCGGCTTTTCCGTCGAGGGTGACGGTGTCACCACTTCGAGTGAGTGTGAGCTGGAACGAACCGGCGCCCTCGTCCGTCATGGAACTCAGTTGCGCGACGTCCCCGAAGCTGAGGTCCGAGAAGAACGCCTGCGAACCGACGTAACCGTCCTTCTTGTACTCCTGGACCCGAATTTGTTTCTCGAGCGACGAGGGTGGCGTCAACTGTGGTCCCTTGTCCGTCTCGTTCGCCGGGATGACAGCGGCAACGATCTGGCCGGACACACGGTCGTCGGCGGAAACGCCCATGGACACCTGAACGCGCAGGCAGCCGGCCAGCAAGGGGACCAACATCAGTGCGAGAGCGGCCGACGCAATGAATCGCCTTCGACTTCTCGGAGTGATTCGCTGACGAGTTCTCGGGCTGGTGGAGTCATCCGTGGACTGGTGCACAGTCGTTATCGTGCCAGTCGCGTCATCCGTAGTCAGCGACGAGGGGGTGTGTCGGCCAGTGAAGTTCGATCCCGGATGAAGGTGAGTAGCAGCCAGGATCCGAGAATCCCCATCATGGCGAATCCGTACATCGCCGAGTAACGCAACTCCGCGGCGCTGAGGAAGACGGAGTGCGCGAGGGCCGAACCGAGCCAGGTCCACAGAAACAGCCCGATGGGGACGGCCTCGGAGCGGGAGTCCTTCTCGTACCGCGTCGAGATCAGCTCCATGATTGTCGCCATCACCACGCCGACCACGATCCAACCGGCGTAGTTGGTCAACGGAATGTGCGAGATACCGGGCAATCCGGCATTTTCGGCGCACCACGCCCACTGGCGATCGGCCACCATCTGCGGATCGAGGTACAGGTCCCATCCGAGCAATCCCAGAACTGTCAGTGTTATGCGACTGATCCGGCGAGGCACCGTCGAAAAGTTCCGAACCAGGCGGGTTGCGACGCACCAGATCGGATAGAAGCCGGCGGTCCAGGCAAAAGGAATGATCAAGGGGACACCGGACAATGCCGGTCCTAGTCGATCGACGCTGTAGCTGTAACAGCCGTACGGAATTCCGGTTGCTGTTCCGACTATTTCCGACGCAAACCCGATTCCGGCGGTGACCGCGATCAACGCAATCGTCCACGCCGCACCGCGGTTGATCAACGCATGACTGATCGATGCAGCGGCGAGCAATCCGACGACGGCGATCGTGACGAGATCGCGGGTAGGCCCGTCGACCAGCGGGTACACGATCTGCGCTCCGACAGCGGCGAGCGCCAGAATCAGCGGAACCCTTTGCGGTGTCACTTCTTTCGAAGGATTCGGCGGCGCAGCGAGTGTCCGCGTCGTTCGGAGAGTGCAATGCGAGCAGCGCTGCGACCGCTCGCTCCGGATACTCCGCCGCCGGGGTGCGTCGACGCGCCGGTGAGGTATAGGCCGTCTGCCCCCGGTACCCGATGAGCTGACAGTTCCGGGAGTGGACGCCAGAGCATCATCTGGTCGAGTGACATCTCGACGTGCATGACGTTGCCGCCGATCAAGCCCATCTCGGACTCGAGATCTCGCGGAGTTTGAATGTGTCGCGCAAGGATGCTGGCGCTGAAGCCGGGGGCCGACGCCTCCATCTCTCCGATGATGCGATCAGCCTCGGATTCTGCCAGCGATGCCCAGTCTCGATTTCCGCTCAGTCGGTACGGCTGCCACTGCGACCACAATGTCACCTGGTGCTCGCCCGGGGGAGCGATGCTGGGATCGATCCCGCTGAAACTCATACCGAGGACCGCGGGGCGCGGTGGCAGTTCGCCGCCCGCCGCAGCGCCTTGAGCGGTTCGCAGGTGGGCGCGATCGGAGACCAGAAGTTGTAGTCCCGACGTGCTCTCGTCGATCGAGGCCGACGGATACTGCGGTAGTTCGGACGTCGCCAACCGCAGGACCATGCCGATTCCCGGGCCGACTCGAATCCTTCGTCGCCACCGCTCCAGGGTGGTTGCGTCGAAGCCGCCGTTGCCGAGAAGCTGGAGCGTTGTCAGGATGTGGCAGCCGGCGATGACGGTGCGGGCTTGAACTTCCAGCCCGCTCGCCGTGGTGACAGTCCAGAGATCGCCGCGACGGGTGACCGCGGTGACGGCGTCGCCGAGGCTGACCGTGGCACCGTCGGCCTGCATCCGCGACATGAGCGCTGCGCTGAGTGCGCCGCTTCCGCCGACTGCTCGGCCCGGGGGGAGCGTGTGCATGAGTGCTGCGAACCCCACCATGGGAGCGGTACCAGGCTCAGACATCGGTGGGCCCGACTGGGCTCCGAACCATGCGAGTGCAGCTTTGAGGGGTTCGCTGTCGAAGTACTCGTCGAGGAGGGAGTCGCCGGTGGCAAGGAATTGGCGCGAGATGTCGCTGCCGCCGCTACCGGTGTCGAGACCCCAGAATGACGACAGCAGATTCGGGCCCGTCGGCGGGGCGGAGAATGCGCGCATGACTCGGCTGCTGCGCTCCGACCAGACGGAAACGAACTTGCGGTAGGCGTCGGCATCTCTTGTGCCACATGCTTGCTCGATAGATCTGCAGGTTTTGTCGAGGTCGCGGTGGAAGACGATTCCGGGACGGTCCGAACCAGGCGGAGGCGGCGCGAAGGCCCAGGGATCACAGTCGATGTACCGGAGTCCGTGTGCTGCGAGCCCGAGTTCTTCGATGATTCCGGTGTGTCGAATCATGATGTGGGCCGACGAACCGCGATCCACTTTGTGTCCGGGGAATCGCTCGACGGTCGATACCGCGCCGCCGGGGACAGTGTCCTTTTCGAACACGCGAACCGACCAGCCTTCACGGGCGAGGTACGCGGCCGAGACCAACGCGTTGTGGCCGGAACCGATGACGGCCGCATCGAGAATGTGCGTCACAGGGGCAATCCTCTACCGAGGACGGCAAACGGCCGACTGTCTCCGGAGAAGCGGAAGCGTCGGAGCACGTCCTGAAATCCGAGCCGGCGGTACAGGCGCCACGCCCGATTGTCCTCGTCGAACACTTCGGGAGTGGAGAGCAGAACCGAGCGCTCGGACCGATCATGGAGGAGATGCCGGATCAGAGATTCGCCCAGTCGATGGCCTTGGCCGTTGGGATGAACATGCAACTCGGTCAGTTCGAAGTAGTCGTCGAGAATGGCTGAGATCTCCGACTGTGGACGTCCGGAACGGTGCAGTCCGTGCAGGACCTGCTGGTGCCACCACTGATCTGAGCTCCCGTGATAGCCGTAGGCAATTCCGACCAGCGACTCTACTGCGGGTGAACCGGACTCGGGTCCGGCGAGCGCGCCTACTGCTTTCCATCCGGGGCGGGTTGAGTGCTCTGTCCACATGGGTGCTCGATGGAACTCGGTGCCGCGCGGATAGTCCATTGCGGTGACGTACACGGTCAACGCCTCGTGCAGTCGTTTCGCGAATTCCTCGCGGTTCAGTTCAACCGTGTGTGGTGTCCAGGCGATCTGCGGGTCGACCGGTCTCACCTCTTCTCTTGACGACTTGTCGGTGGGTGCAGTTATATTGAATAGGTCGAACGAATGTTCGATGTGAGTGATCTGGAACTGGCGGGCAATCGTCGGTTTCGGTCCGCTCGCGAGGTTCGCGGTGATGTGGGGATGCCCGAAGGGAAGCGGGCATCACCACATCGTCGGATTCTGTTTTTCTTGGAGTGAATCCCTACGTCACGGGAGGTGCCCGGATGTCTGAACGAGTGAAGTCCGAACGAGCAAAGTCTGAACGAATCTTGCCCGCGGAATTGTCGAGTCCGTCGGTGTCAGCGGTGTCCAGACTTCCGGCAACTTCGGGAACCGCAAAACTGCCCGAACACTCGGTGGGTTCCTCCGAAGTGAAGGGTTCCGGAGATCGGCCCAGTGGCGGATTCGCATGGAATCTAGTGGGGAAGGCCGACGCATTGCTGGCCGAATCCGCCGGCGCCGGCGACGCTGCGGACCGTTTCCGATGCGGCTACCTGGCGGCGCTGCGAGGTGCCGGTGCGGTGTTGGCCGTCGGTGTGGTCGGGACAGGGTCGCGACGCAAGCGAAGCGGCAACGCCTGGGCGCTCCTGGATTCTGCGGCACCTACATTCGGTGCCTGGTCGCGATATTTTGCGGGATGGTCGGATGCGAGGGCGGCGGTCGAGACGGGACTTCGTGTCGAGATCAGTGATGCCGATGCGGATGCATTTGTTGTCGAAGTCGGCCGATTTTTGACTGCAGTCGAGGAATACATCGGGCAGGCGCTTCGAATCGATCTGAGAGCGTCCTGAGATTTACTGCGCCTGAGAAGTCCGAATTTGCAGAAATTGCAGGTTGCAGGGCCGGATCGGAGCCGATTTACCGGTCGTCGACACGAATACGTACGCTTGTGGCGGAACTTGTACGTGGAGTTGGTGGTCCGGGACCTAAACTACTCGTATTATAAAAACAGGTAGTCGTTCACGTTGATTACCCGCCGCCTCACACCGTGAGGTGGTTGCCAAACTTCCAGTGCCGGGGGAGGTACCGTGCCACTCTCCGAGCACGAGCAGCGCATGCTCGATCAGATCGAGAGCGCTCTCTATGCCGAAGACCCCAAGTTCGCCTCCAATGTGCGGGGTGGCCGTATGCGGGCGCCGTCTAGTCGGCGGCGTTTCCAGGCGGCAGCTCTATTAGTGCTGGGTCTGGTCCTGTTGATTGCGGGAGTCGCACTCCCGTTCAAACCGGGCGGTTTTCCGATAATCAGTTTGGTCGGGTTCCTGTTCATGTTCGGTGCCGGCATCCTGCTCCTGTGGGGTGGCGGTCGACGTACAACAGGAACGCAAACTGCCAATGGTGCTACTCACGGCAGCGATACTCAGTCCGGACCTCCGGGTGCTGGTGGGCCGAGCGGCGGTCGAGGGCACTCACGCGGACGAAGGTCAGGCGGTGGATTCTCTTCTCGCATGGAAGATCGATTCCGTCGTAGGTTCGAGCAGGAGTAGCTCGCAAGCAGATATGTCCGTCGATTGCCCTGCTCGCTGGGTCAGCGGGGGAGTCCTTCAGCGGTCGCGTGATCTGAGTAGTTGATGACTCTGGCAGGCGACATGTTCGAACGTTTCAGGACGGTCGGCAACCTTTGGTTGCCGACCGTCCTTGCATTTACAGGACGTTGGTCCTCCTCCACTTTCCTCCCCTGGTAAGGAAGGAAATGGAAGCATGTTCGAGCCCGGGTGGCATTGGTAGGTAATTCCGTATTCTGAGCTGGGCTTTTGTCCAATTTGAGGGTTTACAAGGCTCGGCTGTTGTGATCTGCGGACGTGTGGCTCGTACCACTTCTCGCAATATTCCCCAGCTTCCCCCACCTGCTTTGAACTGCTATTACTCAGCAAATCGGACTCTTGGATGCCCGTTTGCTCCTTGTGCGTGGGGGAAAGTGGGGTACTGTGGGTGCGGGCGGAGAGCTTTGGGACCACAATTCGCCCAATCGGGAGGTGTCGAGTGTTTCTCGGTACCTTCACGCCGAAGCTCGATGACAAAGGTCGGCTCACCTTGCCGGCAAAGTTCCGTGAAGAGTTGTCAGGAGGGTTGATGATCACCAAAAGTCAGGATCACAGCCTTGCTGTCTATCCTCGGGACGAGTTCGTCAAGCTTGCCCGCAAAGCAGCGGCAGCTCCACGCAATGATCCAGCAGCACGGGCGTATGTTCGCGCTCTCGCAGCTGGGACAGATGAACAGCACGCCGATGCCCAGGGGCGAATCACCCTCTCGGCTGATCATCGGCGTTACGCAAACCTTTCCAAGGAATGTGTAGTGACCGGCTCTGTCGACTACCTCGAAATCTGGGATCTTGCAGCCTGGGAGAGGTATCTCGGAGACAACGAAGAGGACTATTCGCAGGCAAACGGCGAATCTCTCAGTGAGATCGTCTAGCGGCGGATAGTTCACGGCGAATGCCGCGAGGCCTCTGCCCGGAAAGACCCTGACGCACTTCCCCAGCGCCAGGTTCTACTTCGGGCAGGGACCTCGAAGCATTCGCTGGTTCGAATAGTCATTCTTCATCGGAATCATGAAAGTAGGAGCCGGAGCAAACATGGTTGATCGCGAGGTGAACGAACCCTCGGACGCCGACGGCTTCGCGCACGTTCCTGTTCTGTTGCATCGCGCTGACGACCTTCTCGGTCCCGCCATCACCGCTGTCGGTGACGGCGGCGCCGGCGCGGTCATGATCGACGCGACACTCGGTCTCGGTGGACACTCCGAGTTCTTTCTCGGTAAGTACCCCGGACTCCACCTGATCGGTCTCGATCGCGATACCAACGCGCTGCGGATCGCCTCCGAGCGACTTGCGCCCTTTGCGGATCGAACCACGTTCGTGCACACCACCTATGACGGAATCGAAGACGCACTCGAAGAGGCGGGCCTTCCCACCACCGAGTCGGTACACGCGATCCTCTTCGACCTCGGCGTGTCTTCCATGCAGTTGGACGAGGCCGATCGAGGGTTCGCCTACTCCATCGATGCGCCGTTGGACATGCGGATGGACCAAACAGTCGGGCTCACCGCGGCCGAGGTTCTCAACACTTACAGTCATGGTGATCTCGCTCGAATCCTGAGTACGTACGGCGAAGAACGTTTCGCAGGCAAGATTGCCTCCGAGGTACTTCGGCAGCGCGAGAAGGAACCGTTCACAACCAGTGCGGCTCTGGTCGAGTTGTTGTATCGGGCAATTCCCGCAGCCACCCGTCGTACCGGTGGGCATCCCGCCAAGCGCACGTTCCAAGCTCTGCGGATCGAGGTCAACGCCGAGTTGGATTCTTTGCGCGCGGCAGTGCCCGCTGGTCTGGAAGCTCTGGCTGTCGGCGGCCGCGTGGTCTTCATGTCGTATCAGTCGCTCGAGGATCGAGTTGTCAAGGCGGAGTTGGTTCCACGCTCCAAGTCGACCAGCCCCGAGGGGCTTCCGGTCGAGCTTCCCGGGATGGGGCCCGAGTTCAAAATCCTCACCCGCGGTGCTGAGCGAGCGTCGGAGCAGGAAATCGAAGAGAACCCGCGATCGGCACCGGTTCGATTGCGAGCAGCCGAGCGTATTGCCAGGAGGCGGGCATGACGACGCAGGGAATCAGTGGGGACGATTCTTCGCAGAAGCGCCGTTCCGGTGCAGCGCAGCGTGCCTACGACAAGCGAATGGCCCGTACGGTCGGACGTACGTCGACGGGTAGCGAATCCGGGTTTTCGACCTCTCGCACGGGAGAGTTCAAAGCACGAATTCCGTTTGTTGCCTCCATCATCGGATTGTTCTCGATCGGCCTCGCAGTGACGCTGCTCCTGACAACCAGGTCCGCCGAAGACTCCTATCAGCTGAGCGATGCCCGCGCATTCAATCAGTCTTTGGTGGAGCAGAAGGCGGCTCTCGAGCGGGACTACCAATCGCGTAATTCGGCGCCGGAGCTTGCCAACGCGGCAAATGCTCTCGGAATGGTCCCGGCAAAGGATCCGGCTCGGCTCGTTGTGCATCCGGACGGAACCGTCGAAGTTGTCGGTACACCGGCGCCGGCAAGCGCGGCGCCGATGCCGCCCCTCGACGCTCCCGTCCCGGCACCTGTGGTTCCGAGGACGTCCGGAGCTCCGACAACGGTTCCGAGAACAACTGTGCCGAAAACAACGGTGCCAGTCCCACCCGCCGCGACACCCGGCGTGCCCAACAACCCGCAAAACCTCGCTCACGGTGAGCAATTGGTTGCGGTGACCTCTGCGCCGGCGCTGCCGACATCGGCGGCGGTGCCGACACCGACCGAGGATCGTCGGTGAATCGCAACTCCGAGTACGACGGCCCTCGGCGAGATTCGGGTAGGCGTCCTGCCGCGCCGGTGAACCGGAAGCGTGCACGCGCGTCCAAGACTTCCGCCTTCCCGTTTCGCCAGCGAGTCGGGCGCATCACGATGTGTGGCGCGCTTGCGGTTGCGGCGTTGCAGCTCTTGTGGATTCAGGGCGTCGACGCGCCGAGTCTGGCTGCCGAGGCGGCAAACCAGAGGGCTACAACCCAGGTGGATCCGGCGGTGCGGGGATCGATCACCGACCGCAACGGCAACCCCCTCGCATTTACCATGGAAGCGAAAGCTCTTACGTTCCAACCGAAAGCGGTACGTGCAGAGTTGGAAGACGCTCGGGCCAAGAGCATCGAAGCGGGCGTCGAAGTCGACAAGCAGGCACCCGAGGTAGCGGATCGCATTGCCGAGATCGCCGCCGGAGTTCACGCGAAGTTGGGCGATGCCGCTCCGGAAAAAGAAGTCCTCGCGAAGATGAACAGCGACGAGACTTTTGTCTATCTGGCGCGAAGCGTCGATCCTGCTGTGGCAGCGGAGATTTCGTCCAGCTTTCGTGAGGTAGGCGTCGAACGCCAGGACATACGTGAGTACCCGGGTGGGTCCTTGGCAGCCAACATGGTCGGTGCAACGGGGTGGGACGGGCACGGACTTCTGGGGCTCGAGTCCTCGATGGATTCGACGCTGGCCGGTATCGACGGTTCCCAGACGTACGACCGCGGCAGCGACGGCGCAGTGATTCCAGGCAGTTGGCGGGACAAGCAGCCCGCCGTCAACGGCTCGGGGGTTGAGCTCACGATCGATTCCGATTTGCAGTTCTTCGTGCAGCAGCAGGCACAGATCGCGAAGGACAAGTCCGGCGCGAAGAACGTGTCGGTCGTGGTTCTCGACTCTGCGACCAGCCAAGTTCTGGCGATGGCCAACGACAACACGTTCAACCCCGGGATCGGTCTCGAAAACAATCTGCGGTCGGTCGAGACGGGCAATCTGTCGGTCACAAGTCCCTTCGAACCCGGCTCTGTGAACAAGATCATCACGGCGGCCGCGGCCATCGAGAACGGACTGACCACACCGGACGAGGTTCTGCAGGTTCCGGGCAGCATTACAATGTCCGGTGCCACAGTCAAGGACGCGTGGGATCACGGTGTTGCTCCCTATACGTCCACCGGTGTGTTCGGAAAGTCTTCCAACGTCGGAACTTTGATGCTGGCGCAACGCGTCGGCGAGGATCGCTTTGCCGACATGCTCGACAAGTTCGGTCTGGGCCAGCGCACCGAGGTCGGGCTTCCCGACGAGAGTGCCGGCCTTTTGCCCGATCGCGACCAGTGGTCCGGTGGTACCTTCGCCAACCTCCCTATCGGCCAGGGTTTGTCGATGACGTTGCTGCAGATGACTGGTATTTATCAGGCAATCGCCAACGACGGAGTGCGGATTCCGCCGCGCATCGTAAAATCCACGGTGGACTCGACGGGGGTGCGAACCGAGCTGCCGCAACCCGAGGGTATCGAGGTGGTCAGTCCGGAAACAGCGGCAACGGTACGTGACATGTTCCGCTCGGTGACTCAGGACGACACCGGAAATCAGCGCGGCACGGGTGTGGCCGCCGGCGTCGAGGGTTACCAGGTCAGCGGCAAGACCGGCACCGCCCAGCAGATTGATCCGGCGTGTAAGTGCTACTCCAACTCCAACTACTGGATCACCTTTGCCGGCATTGCTCCGGCAGACAATCCGCGTTTCGTGATCGGAATCATGCTCGACGCTCCTGTTCGGGGTGTCGACGGCGGAGGCGGACAGTCCGCGGCGCCGTTGTTCCACAACATTGCCTCGTGGATGCTGCAGCGTGACAGCGTTCCGATGTCTCCGGATCCGGGTCGTAAGTTGGTGCTGCAGGCAGACTGATGGCGTGGGAATCATGATCGACGCGGTCTTCGTCGGTTCCCGCGCACGGTAATCTCAGACGTCGCAGTTTTCTTGTTTCAGGATCCTGTGACTGCCTTTCGACCAACGACAATTGCCAGGAGCCGAGTGACAGTGCCGAACAGTTCTCCGTCGTCGTCGGATTCTTCCGCATCATCACTGCCTGGTGCTGCGCAGAGTGCCCGACCAGCTCATCCGATCGACACGGAGATCGCGGTTCTGGCGGCGTTGTCCGGGGCCCGCCTCGACTGGCTTCATGTCGAATGGATGGGCGCCGCGACGGCAGTGGACGTCGTCTCCGGTGTTGATCTGCGGGCGCAGGCAATAGTTCCGGGAGATCTGTTTGCGGCGTTGCCGGGTGCTCGCTCGCACGGCGCCGAGTTCGCCGGCGATGCACTTGCCCGCGGAGCTGCCGCGATCTTGACGGACGAAGCCGGCCTGGGTTTGCTTCGCAGATCCGTCCCGAAGACTGACCGACCGGTGAGGATTTTGGTACATCCGAAGCCTCGTGACGTGCTCGGCGAGATCTCGGCCGAAATTTACGGCCGACCGTCGGAGAAGATGCAGGTCATCGGCATCACCGGGACCTCAGGCAAGACCACGACGTCGTATTTGCTCGAAGCTGCACTGGCCGGCGCCGGACGTAAACCGGGCTTGGTGGGCACTATCGAGACCCGGATCGACGGGCGCCATGTGCCGAGCGCCCTCACGACACCGGAAGCGCCGCAGTTGCATGCGTTGTTCGCAGTGATGGCGGAGCAAGGTATCGATACCGTCGTGATGGAAGTGTCGAGTCACGCTCTTTCGCTCGGGCGAGTCGACGGTATCCGTTTCGATATCGGCGCGTTCACCAATCTTTCACAGGACCACCTGGATTTTCACCGAGATTTCGAAGAGTACTTCGCGGCGAAGGCTCGCCTGTTCGATCCGGAGTCGACTGTTCGGGCCGACCGTTCCGTCATCTGCGTCGACGACGTCTGGGGTCGCCGGATGGCGGAACTCGTCGCCGCTGATTCTCTGACCACCGTGTCGACTTCCGAGTCCGACGCCGATTGGAATGTCGGATCGGTCGAGGTTGCCGACGACGGTTCGCAGACTTTCGATGTGATCGGACCGGATGGGCAGTCGTCGCCGGTGTCGTTGCGGCTTCCCGGGCGATACAACGTTGCGAATGCTGCCCTCGCTCTGACTATCTGCGTTGCCGCCGATATCGATCTGCCTGCAGCCGTAGCGGCAGTGGGAGCAGTCGATGTTCCCGGCCGCGTCCAGCGCATCGATCGTGGCCAAGGATTCCTCGCCGTCGTCGACTATGCACACAAGCCCGCTGCGCTCGAAGCAGTCATTGCGACGCTGCGAAATCAGGTTTCCGGTCGAGTCGGGGTCGTTGTCGGTGCCGGTGGCGACCGAGATGCCGGCAAGCGAGCACTGATGGGTGAAGCGAGCGCGCGCGGCAGTGATCTGCTGATCGTCACAGATGACAATCCGAGGACTGAAGTGCCCGCCACGATTCGCGCTGCAGTGATGGCGGGCGCGCTGGCGGTTCCGGAATCCGAGCGCGGGGTGGTGCTCGAGGTGGGGGATCGCGCCGCGGCGATCGAACAAGCTGTTCGTTGGGCACAGCCCGGCGACGTAGTACTGGTGGCCGGCAAAGGTCACGAAACAGGTCAGGAAATCGACGGGGTCAAGCATCCTTTCGATGACCGCGAGGTGCTGGGCGAGATGATCGACCGGATCGTCGTCAACACAGCACATGGAGGCAAGAAATGATCCCGATGACGCTCTCTCGGATTGCCGAGATCGTCGGAGGAACCCTGCACGACGTCGACGATCCGTCGGCGACCGTGACGGGGACCGTCGAATTCGATTCTCGCAGAATAGGTCCGGGTGGACTCTTCCTGGCGCTGCCAGGAGCCCGCGTCGACGGTCACGAGCATGCGGGTGCGGCAGTCGCTGCCGGTGCAGTGGCTGTGTTGGCGGCTCGGCCCGTGGGAGTGCCGGCAATCGTGGTGGCACCACACTCGTCGACCGGCCCGAGTTCGGTGATGGCTCTCGAACATGACGAGGACGGCAGTGGTGCAGCGGTGCTGCGTGCGCTGGGCCTGCTGGCCCGAGCAGTCGTCGACACGTTGTCGGCCGACAGCGGGCTGACCGTCGTCGGAATCACCGGTTCCGCCGGGAAAACATCCACCAAGGATCTTGTTGCCGCAGTATTGCGCGGGTCCGGTGAGGTTGTTGCACCGCCGGGTTCGTTCAACAACGAACTGGGCCACCCGTGGACCGCCCTGCGTGCCGACGAGCAGACAGACTTTCTGGTGCTGGAGATGTCGGCCCGCGGTATCGGCCACATCGCGGAATTGGCACAGATCGCGCCGCCCAAGATCGGTGTCGTCCTGAACGTGGGCACTGCGCACCTCGGTGAGTTCGGCTCCCGAGAAGCCATCGCGACCACGAAAGGCGAACTGGTAGAAGCTCTTCCGTCGGCTGCTGAGGGTGGTGTCGCCATTCTCAATGCCGATGATCGTATGGTCGCGGCAATGGCGTCCCGTACTGATGCGCGTGTGGTGCTGGTCGGACAATCCGAAGGTGCCCACGTCCGGGCAACAGACGTGACGGTCGACGATCAAGCCCGGGCAACGTTCACACTGAATTCGGACAAGGGTTCGGCGCGAATTCGGCTGGCCGTCCACGGTGAACATCAGGTCGGGAATGCACTCGCTGCTGCGGCGGTAGCCCTGGAAAACGGCGTCTCGGTCGCGGATATCGCTCGCATCCTCGAAGACACCAAGGCAGCTTCGGCTCGGCGCATGGAGGTCACCGAACGCAGTGACGGCGTCACCGTCATCAACGACAGCTACAACGCCAACCCGGAGTCGATGCGCGCTGCGCTCAAGGCACTGGTGTCGATGGCACGCTCGGATCGACACTTCGGCCGTCGAAGCTGGGCAGTGCTCGGCGAAATGGCGGAACTCGGACCCGAATCCGTCATCGAACACGATGCGATCGGCAGGCTCGCTGTGCGTCTCGATGTCAGCAAGCTGATCGTGGTCGGGACCGGGCGTACGGCTCGCGCGATGAATCAGGGTGCTGTGATGGAGGGTTCCTGGGGTGACGAGTCCGTAGTGGTCCCCGACGCTGCGGCTGCCGTGGCGATCCTCGAATCTGAACTGGCGCCCGGTGACCTGGTGTTGGTCAAGGCATCTCAGTCGATCGGTCTCTGGACGGTCGCCGAGGCGGTTCTGGCACAGAAGCAGGTGTCCGAGTGATTCAAATTCTGCTGGCCGCCGGCATATCGCTCGCGGTCTCGATCATGCTCACCCCGATTCTGATCAAGGCGTTCGCCAAACAGGGATTCGGTCAGGAGATCCGGACCGAAGGTCCGGCCAGTCATCAGGCGAAGCGCGGAACACCGACGATGGGTGGTGTCGCGATCCTCGCCGGAATTTGGGCGGGATACTTCGGCACTCACCTCATCGGAATGGGTATCGACGGGGCGAGCGGACCGTCGGCGTCGGGGCTACTTGTTCTCGGCCTGACCACCGCGCTCGGTGGTGTCGGGTTCCTCGACGATTTCATCAAGATTCGCAAGCAACGCAACCTCGGACTGAACAAGACGGCCAAGCTCGTCGGACAGTTTGTCGCCGCAGTGATCTTCGGCATCCTCGCGTTGCAGTTCCGCGGTGCCGACGGCTTGACTCCGGGCAGTGTTCATCTGTCCTACGTTCGTGACATTGCGACGGTGTCTCTCGGTTCCGTCGTGTTCATCGCGTTCTGCTACCTGCTGGTCAGTGCCTGGTCCAACGCCGTCAACCTCACCGACGGTTTGGACGGACTGGCTGCGGGAGCAATGAGTTTCGTTCTCGGCGCGTACGTCATCATCACCTTCTGGCAGTTCCGCAATTCGTGCGAGACCAGTCCGGTCAAGGGCTGCTACGACGTTCGTGACCCGCTCGACCTTGCGTTGATCTGTGCTGCCGGCGCGGGTGCGTGCATCGGGTTCCTGTGGTGGAACGCGGCTCCGGCCAAGATCTTCATGGGGGACACCGGTTCGTTGGCACTCGGCGGCATGCTTGCCGGACTGTCGATCACCACGAACACCGAATTGTTGATGGTTGTCATCGGCGCACTGTTCGTCGCTGAGGCCGCGTCGGTGGTGATCCAGGTAGCGGTGTTCAAGTCCAGCCGCCGACGGGTATTCCGAATGGCTCCGTTCCATCATCACTTCGAGCTTGCCGGGTGGGCGGAAACCACGGTCATCATCAGATTCTGGTTGCTGGCCGCAATCGCGTCGGCTATCGGACTGGCGCTCTTCTACAGCGAGTTCCTCGCAGCCATCGGAGGCTGACCGTGACCAACTCTGTGAACTCGACCAACTCGGGGAACGATCTGAGTTGGCTTCGCGGACAAAGAGTATTGGTCGCCGGTGGCAGAGTCTCCGGCCAGGCGACCATCGAACCACTGGTAGCCCTTGGTGCCGTGGTGACGGTCGCCGATTCCACGCTGGATTTTGCGGATCGTTGCGCCGAACTCGGTGCCGATACGGTCACCACCAGCTCGATCGAGGCAGATCAGAATTCGATCAAGCAGTACGCGCTCGTCGTGACGAGTCCGGGGTTCCGGCCGGACGCACCGATTCTCGCGGCAGCTGCCGGTCACGGTATTCCGATCTGGGGTGACGTCGAGTTTTCGTGGCGGGTCGATCACTGCGGTCTGTACGGGCCGCCGCGAAAGTGGCTCGTCGTCACGGGGACCAACGGCAAGACGACAACAACCTCGATGCTCGCTTCGATTCTGGACGCTGCGGATCTAGAAGGTCGCGCGTGCGGCAATATCGGTCTGCCGGTGTTGGAAGCGTTGAAAGACACGTCGCCTCGCGTCGACTATCTGGCCGTCGAGCTGTCGTCGTTCCAATTGCACTGGGCGCCTTCGGTGCGCCCTGATGCCGGCGTAGTTCTCAATGTCGCTGAAGACCACCTGGATTGGCACGGCGGTATGGCCGCGTATGCCGAGGCGAAGGCACGGGCGCTCAGTGGCAAGGTCGCGGTCGTCGGACTTGACGACGCTATTGCCGCGCAATTGGGCCACGCTGCTTCTGCCGACGTAGTCGTCGGCTTCCGATTGGGCATTCCGGCAGACGGAGAATTGGGTGTTGTCGACGGGTTTCTCGTCGACAACGCATTCGGGACTGGCGTGCAACTGGCGGAGGCTGCGGATATCGATCCGCCCGGTCCGGCCGGAATCATGGACGCACTTGCCGCTGCCGCTCTCGCCCGAGCTGTCGGGATCGATGCCGGCGCTGTTCGGGCCGGATTGGCAGCTCATCAGGTGGGACCGCATCGTGGCGCAGTTGTCGGCACGGTCGGTTCGGTGGTCTTCGTCGACGATTCCAAAGCCACTAATCCGCATGCCGCCCGGCCGTCGATCTTGGCGCACGAACGTGTGGTGTGGATTGCCGGTGGACTCCTCAAGGGTGCCAGCGTCGACGAGTTGGTGGCCGAGGTCGGCAGCAGGCTCGCCGGCGCAGTGCTGCTGGGAAGCGATGCCGGTGAGATCGAGCAGGCGTTGTCGCGACACGCGCCCGAGGTCCCCGTCGTCCGCGTGGGAACGGAGGACGATGCACAGGTGAACAAAATTCACAGCTCGTCGACCAAGTTCGTGACGTTGCCCTCGGGATCCGACGCGGATGCGGTGATGGCGGCCGTGGTCGGTGAAGCCGCGGCGTTGGCCTTGGTATCGGTACAGCCTGGCAGCGCGGTAGTCCTTGCGCCGGCAGCTGCGTCGTTGGACATGTTCGCCAGTTACGGCCATCGCGGCAACAGTTTTGCGGCGGCAGTAGCGGCGCTGTCCGATCAGCCACCTGGTTCGGTGGGCGAAGCCGGAAACGCACAATGACTCAGGGTCCCAAGACCCGAATCGGTGCCTGGTTGGCGCGGCCGTTGGCGTCGTTCCATCTGGTGGTCACGATTGCCGTGATGTTGACGGTCTTGGGCCTGGTGATGGTGCTGTCCGCCTCGGGCGTCGAGCAATACACAAGCGGTGGTTCAGCCTATTCGTTGTTCATTCAGCAGTTGATTTTCGCGGTGCTGGGTTCGGTACTTTTTTATGTCGCCTTGAGGATTCCGGCGCGCACGCTTCGACGATTCTCCTTTCCGGTTTTTGTCATCGTGCTGATCATGCTTGTGCTGGTGCTCATTCCGGGTATCGGCACAGCCGCTCAGGGCGCGCGTCGATGGTTCACGGTGGGCGGATTCTCGCTTCAACCGTCGGAGCTCATGAAAGTTGTGCTCGCAATTTGGGGTGCGCACTTGCTTGCGTCGCGGAGACCCGACGACAATTCGGTTCGTACGATCCTGATCCCGCTGGTGCCGGCAGCGTTGTTGGTGTTCGCTTTGGTTGTCGCACAACCGAACCTGAGCACGACAATCGCTTTGGGAATCATCCTCGGTGCGCTCTTGTGGTTCGGCGGTCTTCCGCTGAAATTGTTCGGAACTATTGCCGTCACCGGCGTCGTGCTCGCCGGAACACTTGCATTGACGGCTGGATACCGGTCGGACCGGGTCAAGTCGTTCTTCAATCCCAGTGATGACCTTCAAGGCGGCAATTACCAGGCGAAGCAAGCTCTGTATTCGCTCGCTGACGGCAGAATCTTCGGTGTGGGGTTGGGTCAGAGCGCCGCGAAATGGAATTATCTGCCCAACGCGCACAACGACTTCATCTTCGCGATTATCGGCGAGGAACTGGGTTATGTCGGTTGCCTAGTCGTGCTCGGACTCTTCGCGGGGTTTGTCTACACGGGCTTGCGTATCGCGGCCCGAAGTATCGACCCGTTCTGGCGACTGCTCTCCGCCACGGCAACCACGTGGATCGTCGGCCAAGCGATGATCAATATCGGATACGTGATCGGGTTGCTCCCCGTGACCGGCCTTCAGTTGCCACTGGTCTCCGCCGGCGGTTCGTCGCTCGCGATCACGTTGTTCATGTTCGGCATCATCGCGAATGCCGCGCGCCACGAACCCGAAGCTGTCGCTGCCCTGCAGTCGGGTCAGGACGGTAAGATTTCCAGGCTCCTGCGGTTGCCGATGCCGGTTCCGTATCGGGCTTCCGGCGCGGTTCGTCGTGTTGCCCCGCAGCGTCGCAACGAGCAGGTGCGGCAGGCAGGGCAGAATAGACAACGTCGGCAGGCGCCGACTCGGAACACTCAGGACCCACAAGATATTCGAGAGCGAGGAATTCGTAGGTGAGCGGCAAAAATTCGGCCCTGTCGGTAGTAGTGGCCGGGGAGGAACAGCCGGTCATATCGAGCCAGCTCTGGCAGTGGCGGACGCAGTGAAAGCTCTGGCCCCCGACACCGTCATTACAGCGCTGGGCACGGCCCGAGGGCTGGAAACGACGTTGGTACCGGCCCGCGGATACACCCTCGAACTGATCCCACCAGTCCCGTTGCCCCGTAAGCCGAGGATGGATCTGGTGAAACTCCCGATGCGTATTCGGGCTTCGGTCCGTAAGACGCGCGAGGTCCTCGACGCCGTCGATGCGGACGTCATCGTGGGTTTCGGTGGATATGTGGCATTGCCCGCGTATCTCGCTGCCCGCGGTGGGGTGCTTCGACGCCGTCGCAGCATCCCGATTGTCATTCACGAAGCCAATGCCAGTGCCGGTATCGCGAACAAGATCGGCGCACGACTTGCAACGCGAGTTCTGGCTGCCGTGCCGGGATCAGGTGTGAAGAATCGCGGTGCCGACGATGCTGACATCGTGGGGATTCCGGTTCGGGCGTCCATCGCGAATTTCGACCGGGTGGGTTTGCGTTCGCAGGCTCGGGAGTACTTCGGGCTTCCGCAAGACGGGCCGGTTCTGCTGGTCTTCGGAGGTTCACAGGGCGCCGCATCACTGAACGACGCGGTCAGTGGAGCGGCTCAGGCTCTGGCTGATGCCGGAATCTCGGTGCTGCATGCGCACGGCCCCAAGAACTCGCTTGTCGTTACGCAGCATTCGGCGTCGGCGCCGTATGTTGCTGTTCCGTACCTGTCTCGGATGGACCTTGCGTATGCGGCCGCCGACGCCACGATTTGCCGTTCGGGTGCAATGACGGTTGCCGAGGTGTCGGCAGTTGGACTACCGGCTGTGTACGTCCCGTTGCCACACGGAAACGGAGAGCAGGAACTCAATGCAAAACCTGTGGTCGCCGCGGGCGGCGCGGTCATCGTCAGGGACGCTGACCTGACGCCCGCGTTTGTAGCCGCCACCGTCGTGCCATTGCTCGTCGACGCGCCGCGTCTGCAGGAGATGAGCGACGGCGCCAGCGGCTTGGGGCACCGAACTGCCGCCACCGAAATTGCGCGAATCGTTCTGGAAACAGCAGAACGCCACAACACAGCTGTAAGCAACAACATTAGGGGAAACCGATGACCGCGCTGCCCGCCCACCTCGAGCGAGTACACATGGTGGGAATAGGCGGTGCCGGCATGTCCGGTATCGCACGAATTCTGTTGTCCCGCGGTGGACTTGTATCAGGGTCGGACGCGAAGGAAAGCCGTGGCGTGTTGGCGTTGCGGGCGCGCGGAGCGCAAGTCCGTATCGGTCACGACGCCGATGCACTCGACTTGTTGCCCGGTGGGCCCACCGTAGTTGTCACTACGCATGCAGCGATTCCCAAGGACAATCCTGAACTCGTCGAGGCGGCACGTCGTGGGATTCCGGTGATTCTCCGGCCGGCGGTTCTTGCGTCGTTGATGGAGGGAAACCGCACGTTCCTGGTTTCGGGTACGCACGGTAAGACGTCGACGACGTCGATGTTGGTGGTTGCGCTGCAGCACTGCGGTTTCGATCCGTCGTTTGCAGTGGGCGGCGAACTCAACGAAGCCGGAACCAACGCGCACCACGGCAGTGGAGACGTCTTCGTGGCCGAGGCGGACGAGAGCGACGGGTCGCTCCTGCAGTACGACCCCGACGCGATAGTCGTGACCAATATCGAAGCCGATCACCTGGATTACTTCGGAAGTGTCGAGAAGTACGTTCAGGTATTCGATGATTTTGTCGACAAACTGGCCCCCGGCGGTCTGCTGATCGCGTGTCTCGACGACGAAGGTTCTGCGGATCTTGCGAAGCGCGTAGTTGCATCCGGCCGCAAGGACATTCGGGTTATCGGCTACGGCAGTGCGGATGTCGATGCACCTGACGCGTTCGAGCCTGTCGACGGAGTCGAGGTGGGCGTGCGCCTACTCGATTTCCGTGCCCACGACGTAGGCGGTGTACTTCAATTCCAGTTGGCCGGAGAAGCGGCTGCGCGGACGGTGCGCATGGCTGTTCCGGGACGCCATATGGCGTTGAATGCGCTTGCTGCACTCTTGGCTGCAAAAGATGCGGGCGCAGAAATCGACGAAATCGTCGAAGGTCTAGCCGGATTCGGGGGAGTGCACCGACGCTTCCAGTTCACCGGTCGTGAGCGCGGAGTGCGAGTCTTCGACGACTACGCGCACCATCCCACCGAGGTGCGTGCCGTGCTGAGTGCTGCGGCAGATCTCGTTCGCCCGCAGGATGATTCGTCGGTATCGAATTCCGCGGCCGGTCGGGTAATCGTGGTATTCCAGCCGCACCTGTATTCGCGGACGGCTACTTTCGCTACGGAGTTCGCGGCTGCCTTGGACTTGGCCGACGAGGTGGTCGTGCTCGACGTCTACGGCGCCCGCGAAGAACCGATGCCCGGTGTCAGTGGGGCTCTGGTTGCCCAGTCGGTCACCAAACCCGTTCACTATCAGCCTGATCTGTCGTTGGCGCCGCGTCAGGTTGCCGGGCTCGCGCACCCCGGCGACATCGTCATCACGATGGGTGCGGGTGATGTCACGATGTTGGGCAAGCAGATCCTCGATGCGCTGCGCACGGTTCCTCATCAGGCTCAGCGCACGCAGTCGCGATGAGTCCTGACGCACGCAGTCACCGGGGTCGTCGAGATCCGGGGGCGCGGCGGGCCACGAGCACGCGTCGGCGAAGCACTCGAACCGAATCCCGCTATTCGACGCGTGCAGCCGTGCCGGTAGCGGCGCCGGAGCCCACACCGAAGGCGCCGTGGTTCAAGCGACCCGCGATCATGCTGCCGTTTGCGACAGTGGTCGTCGTCGGGCTTTTCCTGACAGCATGGTTGTCTCCGGTGCTTTCGGTGCGCGGCACCGAGGTCCGGGGAGCGACGACGGTTGGCGAGTCGGAGATTCTGGAATTGCTGGCGATTCCCGCGGGCCAGCCGCTGATGCGGGTGGACACCGGCTCGGCTGCGGCGCGGGTTGCGGCCATTCCCAAAGTGGCGTCGGCGCGGGTGCAGCGAATGTATCCGTCGACCATTCGCGTGACGGTGACCGAACGCGTGCCGGTGGTGTTCATCGATTCTCCGGAAGGTGCGCATCTTCTGGACGAAGCGGGCATTGATTTCGAGATGGGTGTTCCGCCGCCGGGTGTGCCGCGATTGGTGACGGCAGCACCGGGGTGGAACGATCCGTCGACGTTGGCTGCGCTGAACGTCCTGGCCGCCTTGCCGCCGGAACTACGTTTCCAGGTGGGAGAGGTTGCTGCGCGGTCGATTTCGGATGTGTCATTGACTCTGGTGGACGGGCGAGTGGTCAACTGGGGAGGCGTCGAGAAGTCTGATCGCAAGGCTGTGGTGACGCTTCCGCTGCTGACTCAGCCAGGTCAGACCTACGACGTATCGAGCCCTGATCTTCCGACAGTGCGTTAGCTTGCGTCGAATACAGTGTATTTACGTCAAATACTTCCGTCTGTCTCGGCGCGCCTAATGGCGGATCGTGACGCCGGTGCATAGCGTTTGCTTTCAGATCGAGTACTTGACATAACTCTAACCCTGTGGTTGAGGTTGAGTGTTGAGATTCCAGCGTTACCCAGCTTCATCCAGCAATAGACAAAACAATGCGTAATACGACACGGAAGGCGAGAGCCGATGACGCCCCCGCATAACTACCTCGCCGTAATCAAGGTCGTCGGCATCGGCGGCGGCGGCGTGAACGCAGTCAACCGCATGATCGAACAGGGACTCAAGGGAGTCGAGTTCATCGCGGTCAACACGGACGCGCAAGCCCTCCTGATGAGTGACGCCGACGTCAAGCTCGACGTCGGTCGCGAACTGACCCGCGGTCTCGGTGCCGGTGCTGATCCTGAGGTCGGCCGCAAGGCTGCCGAGGATCACAAGGACGAGATCGAAGAGGTCATCAAGGGCGCCGACATGGTGTTCGTGACCGCTGGTGAAGGCGGTGGAACCGGAACCGGTGGCGCCCCTGTCGTCGCGGCCATCGCGCGGAAGCTGGGCGCACTGACGGTCGGCGTCGTGACGCGGCCGTTCTCCTTCGAAGGCAAGCGACGTGGCGGCCAGGCCGACACGGGAATTCAGGCATTGCGCGAGTCGTGCGACACGCTCATTGTCATCCCCAACGATCGCCTGCTTCAGCTCGGCGACGCGGCCGTCAGTCTGATGGATGCGTTCCGTAGCGCCGACGAGGTTCTCCTCAACGGCGTTCAGGGCATCACCGACCTGATCACCACGCCCGGACTGATCAACGTGGACTTCGCGGACGTGAAGGGCGTTATGTCCGGTGCGGGTAGTGCGCTCATGGGTATCGGCTCGTCCCGCGGCGAAGGCCGAGCGATCAAAGCCGCTGAGTCCGCTATCAACTCGCCGCTTCTCGAAGCATCGATGGAAGGCGCCCGCGGCGTTCTGCTGTCGATCGCCGGCGGCAGCGATCTGGGCTTGTTCGAGATCAACGAAGCGGCAACGCTCGTGCAGGAAGCCGCACATATCGACGCCAACATCATCTTCGGAACGGTCATCGACGATTCACTCGGCGACGAAGTTCGTGTGACGGTCATCGCTGCCGGTTTCGACGGCGGTGCGCCTGCGCGTCGTCCGGTCGAGTCGAGTGCACCCGGCCGCGGATCCATCGGCGCCGGCCGGGCGGGTGAGGTCGGACGTTCACCCGTTGCGGCGGAACCCCCTGTGGAGCAGCAGGTTCCGGTCGCGCGTGAGCCCATCGGCGGCGGCTCGCTGCCGCCGCTCGACGGACCGCGTCACGCACCACAACCGGAAGACGACGGCGACGACGACGTCGACGTTCCCGTCTTCATGCGTCGCTGACAGTCGCTGACGACAGCGCCGCGCACAGTCTCGAGATCAGGGTATCCAGTTTTCTGGGTACCCTGTTCTTGACTGATCCTTTATTCATCCAAGAACTGCACCCGGATCATGTCCCATGTAGCAGTGAACATTCGACGTTTGTGAGCACAAAATCTTGAGTACCGAGAAGCCGACCGCTAATTTTCGAGTCCGCCGCGTCGTGACGAGTCGAGCAGGCGGTGTTTCACAGGCGCCGTACGACTCGTTCAACCTCGGTGACCACGTTGGCGACAACGCCGACGCCGTCGAGTCCAATCGTCGTCGCCTCGCGCAGGAAATCGGCGTCGAGCCGAATCATCTTGTCTGGATGGAACAAATCCATTCGCGCAACGTCACCGTCGTGACGGCGCCGACGGACGAGGTCATTGCGGTGACCGATGCTTTGGTCACCACCGTTCCCGGCCTTGCGCTCGCGACGCTCAGTGCCGACTGTGTTCCGGTTCTGCTGTCCGACGAGCAAGCCGGAGTGATCGCCGCGATTCATGCCGGTCGGATCGGCGCCCGCATCGGAATCGTGCCTCGTGTGTTGGCCGAGATGGTCCGCCAGGGTGCCGACGTTTCGCGTATCGGAGCCTTCCTCGGACCTGCCGCCAGCGGCCGCCAGTACGAGGTTCCCGCGGCGATGCGCGCTGATGTGGAAAAGCACTTGCCGGGCAGTGCAACTCGCACTGTAAAGGGCACTCCCGGGCTCGACCTCCGGGCCGGAATCCGCAAGCAACTCCTCGATGCGGGTGTTACCGGCGTTGCCGAGGATCCGCGTTGCACCATCGAGGACAAGGCACTGTTCAGTCATCGTCGCGAGTCACTCACGGGACGTCAGGCCGCAGTGATCTGGATGGATCCGATCGCCCCGGCCGTAGCTCCGATCGAATCCGCACCAGCCGAATCCGCAGCTGCGGAAACCGACTAGGTCATTCGGTATGAACGACGACGCCGATTCTTCGCGAGTAGCCGACATCGCGTCGGCACTCGACTCGGTGCGGGCCAGACTGGCGGCGGCGTGTGTCGCTGCCGGTCGGCCCGCCACCGACGTGAAGCTCCTGCCGGTGACAAAGTATTTTCCGGCATCTGATGCGCGGATTCTCTACGACTTGGGTTGCCGTGAGTTCGGGGAGTCCCGCGAGCAGGAAGCGATCACGAAAGTCGCGGAATTCGACGCTGCGACGCGTACTGAGTCCGCCGAGCCCGTTCGCTGGCACATGATCGGCCAGTTGCAGCGGAACAAGGCGCGATCCGTCGCCAAATGGGCCTACGCAATTCACTCCGTCGACAGCTCACGGCTGGCCGATGCCCTCGATCGTGGCGCGCTCGGCGCGCTCGACGACGGTGATCGCACCTCGCCGTTGCGCGTGTTGATCCAAGTCAGTCTCGACGGTGACCCCTCGCGTGGCGGTGTCACTCTCGAAGAATTGGCATCTCTTGCCGACAGAATCGAGCGAGCCGAGGGGTTGGAATTTTCCGGCCTGATGGCCGTTCCGCCGCTGGGTTCCGATCCCGACGAGCAGTTCTCGATCCTGCACGGCGCGCATCGGGCGCTCCTCGAATCACACCCCGGTGCAATCGAATTGTCGGCCGGCATGACCGGCGATCTGGAGGCGGCAGTTCGCCACGGATCGACATGCGTGCGTGTCGGAACCGCACTGCTCGGCTCACGACCAGTAACCTCGAAATGATCGCTCAGGTGATCGCCCAACCCGTCCACACCGCTGCGACCGGTCGCAGTCGGATTGATTCCGCCGCGCCAAGGAAGGTCGATCAATGAGCAACCTGCACAAGTTCAAGGCTTACTTCGGCATGGTTCCCCTCGATGACTACGAGGACGAGTACGTGGAGGAGCCCGACCAGGCTCGTCGCGCACCTCGTCGTAGCCACGATGGTTACGCCGAACGCGATGACCGTGAGTTTGCCGAACCGGCGTTCTCGAAGGCCGGTTACGCACCCAGTCGTCGTGAAGAGGAAGAAGCCGATTTCGATCGCTACGATTCGCGTCCGCGCATCGATGCAGTCGGAAGCCGCGCGCCTCGCCCCTCGATGGCACCGCGTCCGGCCAGCCGCGGAAACCTAGCAGTCGACGCTCGCGCCGAGCGCCCCGAGGTTCGCCGCGCGCCCGTAGTCGACGACGGCGGCCCGCTGGCGAAGATCACCACGCTGCGCCCACAGAGCTACGCCGAGGCCCGGACTATCGGTGAGCGATTCCGCGACGGAACTCCCGTCATCATGGATTTGGTCGATATGAGCAACGCCGATGCGAAGCGACTGGTCGATTTTGCCGCCGGTCTGGCTTTTGCCCTGCGCGGTTCTTTCGACAAGGTCGCCACCAAAGTGTTTCTTCTCTCACCGGCTGACATCGATGTGTCGGCCGAAGAGCGTCGTCGCATCGCGGAGACGGGCTTCTACAGCCAAAAATGATTCTCTCGATTGCGGATAGCTCCCTGAACAGCCGAAACGCTGCGTTTGCTGGTTGGTTGAAGCCGGTGCCGACGACCTCGATCGTCGGTGTGCCCGGTCGCAATTCAGCCAGTTTGCGGAGCTCCGGTTTTGCTGCCGATGCAGGATGTCTGTTTTGGACGCCACGCAGAAGTCAGGCAGAGTGAGAGTGTGAACGGGCTCCTCGAAGTGATCTATCTAGTGCTGGTTATCTTCTGGCTTTTGTTGATCGGCAGAGTGATAGTCGAGTTCGTTCGTTCGTTCGCCAGAGACTGGCGACCGTCGGGACTGGTCGCAGTCATTCTCGAAACAGTTTTCACTATCACCGATCCGCCGGTGAAACTCCTTCGTAAGTTGATCCCTCCGATCAACCTGGGTGGGGTTCGCCTGGATCTATCCATCATGGTCTTGCTTTTCATCGTCATCATCCTGATGTCGGTTGTCGGCTCGGCGCGGTAGTAGAGAGGGTGTGCCAGAATGGAACCCATAACTCGTGTGGTGGTTCGCCGCTACGTACACCGTGTTGCAACTGAATGCTTGCTAGACCGCCTAATGACGCGTGAAGGGATCCTTCCATGCCGCAACTGACTCCAGCTGACGTGCACAACGTTGCGTTCAGCAAGCCGCCTATCGGCAAGCGCGGCTACAACGAAGACGAGGTCGACGCATTTCTTGATCTCGTCGAGCAGGCACTTTCGCAGCTCATCGAAGAAAATGCAGATCTGCATCAGCGCGTAGGTGAGCTGGATCAGGAACTTGCCGCCGCGAAGAAGGCGCCGGCACCGGCTGGTGCGCAGGCCGCTCCGGTTGCTCCGCAGCCCAAGCCTGAACCCGCTCGCGTGGTAGAGGCTCCCAAGCCCGCTCCCGTCGTGGCACCGGTCCCCGTGGCCGCAGCAGCTCCGGTACCTCAGAGCGCTGACACACACATGCAGGCAGCCAAGGTCCTCGGCCTGGCTCAGGAGATGGCCGATCGCCTTACCGGTGATGCCAAGGCGGAGTCCGAGCAGCTGCTCGGAAGCGCTCGCACCAACTCCGAGCAGCTGATGAGCGAAGCTCGCAGCAAGGCTGACGGCATGATCTCGGACGCTCGCAACAAGTCGGAAGCAATGCTCACCGACGCGCAGACTCGCTCCGAGACTCAGCTTCGCCAGGCTCAGGAGAAGGCCGACGCTCTCAAGGCGGACGCCGAGAAGAAGCACACCGAGATCATGGCGACCATCAACCAGCAGCGTTCGGTCCTCGAAGGCCGTATCGAGCAGCTCAAGACGTTCGAACGTGAGTACCGGGTGCGCCTCAAGTCCTACCTGGAATCGCAGCTCGAAGAGCTCGAACAGCGCGGTTCCGCAGTGCCGGTCGACGGTGGCCAGGAATCTTTCAGCCCGTCGTTCGCAAAGGGAAACAGCTGACCGAGAAGTTCTCGACGGTCAGCGGCGACACCGGTAGAGGGTGACACGTGCTGGTCTCGACGATAGTTCTCGCTGCGGCAGGATTCGCATTCCTGGTCATTGCTCTGACAACCGGTTCGATTATCTGGGCGTGGGCATGTATCGCAATTTGCATCGCAGGTGCCGTTCTCTTGCTGGTCAGTGCGCTGACCAGCAAGAGAACGGTTCTGCCGTTGGATGAGCAGGATCGGTCCGCTGCTTCCGGCGCCGGGTCGATCCCGGATGCCGGGGACGTGCCCGATTCTGCGGGCACCGACGGCGGATCAGCGAATGAAAACGACGAGCATTAGACTGGTCGACACAAACACAGGCTAATTAGGATTTATCTGGCGATGAACCGGCTATCACCGGGGAGCCTTCGGAAGAACGGTGATTCAGCAGGCAATCGAGCTTGCCGGACACTCAGTAGAACCGAACGGGTGAGCCCGTCACAGCTCGATGAGAGAGGTAACCGGAAGTCCGGAAGATGAACGTCGCCGGATTCACGTGTTGCAAGCGGGGTGGTACCGCGGTACGTACGCAGATGCGCACATATCGTCCCCGTGCCGAGTCGGACAGGCACGAGGAGATCGCAGTGGCGAGTAACGGGTACCCCAAAGTCGATTACGGCGTCCCCGCCGATACCGGAGTCAAGTTTCCGGTTCTGGAAGAAAAGGTCCTGAAAGAGTGGGCCGACGACGACACCTTCCGGGCGTCTGTTGCCAATCGCGACGGCAGCGAGGAGTTCGTCTTCTACGACGGCCCGCCGTTCGCCAATGGTTTGCCGCACTACGGTCACTTGCTGACGGGTTACGTCAAGGATCTCGTGCCGCGTTTCCAGACCATGCGGGGCCGCAAGGTCGAACGCCGATTCGGCTGGGACTGCCACGGACTGCCGGCTGAGCTCGAGGCCGAGAAGCAGCTCGGAATCAAGGACAAGTCCGAGATCGACGTCATGGGTCTCGCCAAGTTCAACGACTACTGCAGGTCTTCGGTACTCAAGTACACCGATGACTGGCGTGAGTACGTCACCCGTCAGGCGCGCTGGGTCGATTTCGACAATGACTACAAGACCCTCGATATCGACTTCATGGAGTCGGTCATGTGGGCGTTCAAGGAACTTTTCGACAAGGGCCTGATCTACCAGGGATTCCGTGTCCTGCCGTACAGCTGGTACGAGCAGACACCGCTGTCCAACCAGGAAACCAAGTTGGACGACGCGTACAAGATGCGTCAGGATCCGGCTGTCACTGTCGATATGCCGTTGGTGGCACCGGGTTCTCCTCTCGACGGCGCCAACGCAATCATCTGGACCACGACGCCGTGGACGCTTCCTTCCAACTTGGCGACGGCGGTGCACCCCGAGATCGACTATGTCCAGGTACTCGGCTTGGACGGCAAGCGATATGTGTTGGCGGAAGCTCGCGTCGGTCATTACGCGCGTGAGCTGGGGGAGGAGCCCGAGGTGGTTTCGCGCCACAAGGGCAGCGAACTCGTCGGCTTGTCGTACACCCCGCCGTTCGATTTCTTTGCGGGCCATCCGAATTCGCATGTCGTGTTGTCCGCCGACTACGTCACCGTGGATTCGGGAACCGGAATCGTCCACCTCGCACCAGCTTTCGGTGAAGAGGATATGGATGTTGCTACTGCCAACGGTATCGAGGTCGTTCAGCCTCTCGACGCTGGCGGAAAGTTCACGTCGATGGTGCCGACCTACGAGGGCTTGATGGTCTTCGATGCGAACCCGGTCATCATCAAGGATCTCAAGGCCGCCGGAAAGTTGTTGCGCCACGAGACAATCGAGCACTCGTATCCGCACAGTTGGCGCAGTGGTCAGCCGCTTATCTACATGGCAGTTCCGTCGTGGTTCGTGTCCGTCACCAAGTTCCGCGACCGCATGGTCGAGCTCAACCAGGACATCACGTGGGTGCCCGACCACATCCGTGACGGCCAGTTCGGCAAGTGGCTCGAAGGTGCGCGCGACTGGAACATCAGCCGAAACCGATACTGGGGCAGTCCGATCCCGGTGTGGATGTCGGACGATCCGCAGTATCCGCGCATGGATGTGTACGGTTCGCTCGATCAGCTGGAGGCAGACTTCGGCGTGCGCCCGGCCGATCTGCACCGTCCGGTGATCGACGATCTGGTCCGTCCCAACCCGGATGACCCGACCGGCAAGTCGATGATGCGTCGGGTTCCCGAGGTTCTGGACTGCTGGTTCGAATCGGGTTCCATGCCGTTTGCTCAGGTTCACTACCCCTTCGAGAACCAGGATTGGTTCGAGACTCACTACCCTGGCGATTTCATCGTCGAGTACAACGGTCAGACGCGCGGCTGGTTCTACAACCTGCACGTGCTGGCTACCGCATTGTTTGATCGTCCCGCGTTCAAAACTGTTGTGGCACACGGCATCGTCCTCGGTGACGACGGATTGAAGATGAGCAAGTCCAAGGGCAACTACCCGGATGTCAAGGAGGTGTTCAACCGCGACGGCAGTGATGCCATGCGCTGGTTCCTGATGTCCTCGCCGATCCTGCGCGGTGGAAACCTTGTTGTCACCGAGCAGGGCATCCGCGAAGGTGTTCGCCAAGCGCTGCTGCCACTGTGGAACGCCTGGAGTTTCCTGCAGCTGTACGCACCGGAATCCGGTGTGTGGCGTACGGATTCGGAGAACATTCTCGACCAGTACATCTTGGCGAAGCTCGCGAGTACTCGCGATGTCATCACCGACGCTCTCGAGGCCAACGACATCTCCGGTGCCTGCGACGAACTGCGCTTGTTCTGCGACGCGCTCACCAATTGGTATGTGCGACGCTCGCGTTCACGTTTCTGGGATGAGGATCGCGACGCGATCGACACGCTCCACACTGTTCTCGAAGTGGTCACGCGTTTGGCTGCGCCGCTGCTGCCGCTGGTGTCCGAAGTGATCTGGCGTGGATTGACCGGCGAGCGCTCGGTGCACTTGGCTGATTGGCCGGAGGCGTCGGAATTGCCGGCCAACCCTGAACTGGTTTCCGCGATGGATGACGTGCGTGTGGTCTGCTCCACCGTGCTGAGCCTGCGTAAGGCGCAGAACCTGCGGGTTCGTCTGCCGCTGCCCGAGGTCACTGTCGCTGCTCCCGATTCGGAGCGTCTGCGTCCATTCCTCGGCTTGATCGCTGACGAGGTCAACGTCAAGAAGGTCGACCTCACCGATGACGTCGACGCTCACGGCCGCTTCGAAATTGTGGTCAACGCGCGCGCTGCCGGCCCGCGTCTGGGAAAGTCCGTGCAGACCGTCATCAAGGCAGTGAAGGCCGGCGACTGGACCGAGAACGCCGACGGCGTAGTTGTCGCCGCCGGAATCGAACTCCTGCCGGAGGAGTACACGCAGAAACTGGTTGCAGCAGAACCTGATTCGACGGCTGCTCTTCCCGATGGCATCGGCCTGGTTGTTCTCGATTCGGCTGTGACCGAAGAGCTCGAGGCTGAGGGCTGGGCCAAGGACCGTGTTCGTGAATTGCAGGATGCACGCCGCAATGCCGGTCTCGACGTGTCGGACCGCATCAAGGTCATCCTCGAGGTCCCTGAGGATCGCAAGGAATGGGCACAGCGCCACGGCGACATGATTGCCGGTGAGGTTCTGGCGGTCGAATTCTCCGTGGGCGAGGCCGGTAGCGACGCCGTGGACCTCGGTGACGGAGTCCGCGCCGCGATCACGAAGGCCTAGTACACGCTGACTCCGGTGCCCCGAAATGTGTCGGGGTACCGGAGTAGCGTGCTGGCATGAGCTCGAGCAAAGACACCGTCACGTGGATCCTGGAACAGTTGGAGCCGCTCGACGTCCGTGCTCGGGCTATGTTCGGTGAGTACGGGTTGTATTGCGACGAGAAAATGGTTGCTCTGATCTGCAACAACACGTTGTTCGTCAAGCCCACCGAGATCAGTGGTGAGTTCTCATCGCCGGCAGAGCGTATGCCGCCGTATCCGGGCGCAAAAGACTATTGCCGGGTGCCTCGAGAGGGCCTCGACGACGTCGATCAACTTCAGGCATTCATCCAGCGAACAGCTGACGCACTACCGCTGCCCAAGAAGAAATCGCCCAAGAAGAAATTGCCCGTTATCACTGATGAATCACGCTGACCCGACGCGAAGTCGAAGGTGGGTACTTCATCTCGACATGGATGCGTTCTTTGCTTCCGCCGAGCAGTTGACTCGTCCGACTTTGCGGGGACGCCCGGTGATGGTGGGCGGTCTGGGTGGCCGGGGTGTGGTCGCCGGTTGTAGTTACGAGGCCCGTGCGTTCGGGGCTCGCTCCGCGATGCCGATGCATCAGGCGCGTCGATTAGTGGGCGGTGGGGGAGTAGTTCTGCCGCCGCGCATGTCGCTCTATTCCGTGCTGAGCAAGCGGGCGTTCGACGCATTGAGGCTGCGGATGCCGGTGTTGGAACAGTTGTCAGTGGACGAGGCGTTCGGTGAGCCGACGGAATTGGCGGGTGCCGGTGCCGATGAGGTTCGCGCGTTCTGTGAGGACATTCGTGCTCTCGTCCTGGCCGAGACGGGATTGGTGGCCTCCATCGGTGCGGGGGCCGGCAAGCAGGTGGCCAAAATTGCGTCGGGCCTGGCCAAACCTGATGGCGTTGCGGTGGTTCCGCCTGGTCAGCAGCGGGATCTGCTTGATCCGTTGCCGGTACGCAAGCTGTGGGGAATCGGCCCGGTGGCGGAGGAGAAACTCAAACGGCTCGGGATCGTGACCATCGGTGGGTTTGTGCGGACACCGCCGGCGGAGGTTGCGTCGATCCTGGGAACAACGGTGGGGCCGGGCCTGCACCGGTTGGCTCAGGGGATCGACGATCGTCCGGTTGCGGAGCGTGCGGAGTCCAAGCAGATCAGTGCAGAATCGACGTTCGCCACCGACATCGTGACGTTGGCGCAGTTGCGTGCTGCGGTCGAAAACAGTGGTGGCTCTGCCTATTCCAGGCTCGAGAAGGACGGCCGCGCTGCTCGGACTGTGGTACTCAAGCTCAGGAAATCGGATATGAGTGTCCTGACCCGATCAGTGACCCTGCCGTATGCAACCCTCGACCGCGCGATCCTGATCGCGACTGCGCAGAAGCAGGTGATCGATCCGTTGGAACTGGGTCCCATCCGACTTGTCGGGGTAGGTTTTGCCGGGCTGTCGACCGTCCGTCAAGGGTCGTTGTTTCCGGAACTCGACCAGGATGTGCCCGGGTATCTGGTTGAAACAGTGACGGACGAACCCGACGATGCACCGGTGCCGGCGCGGGTTCCGGAGAGATACTGGCACCCCGGTCTGGATGTGAGCCATCCGGAATTCGGTCACGGTTGGGTGCAGGGCGCTGGACACGGCGTGGTCACGGTTCGGTTCGAAACTCGTTCCACGGGAACAGGAATCGCCAAAACATTCTCCGACGACGACGCGTATCTCCAAGTGGCGGATGCGCTGGGCAGCCTATTCTGAGGAGATCCTTAGACTTTCCACACTTACCGTTGGGTAATGTGATCAAAGACCGCGAGTGCCCACGTTCATGGTGCGCTCGTATATGAACACCGGATATGGATAGGACTGAGAAGTTGAAGCTTCGTAACATGACCGTCGCAGCCGTCGCGATTGCAGCGGCCCTGACGATGACTGCCTGCAGTTCCAGCGACCCCGCGCCCGCCCCGAAGACGACTGCCAAGACCACGACGGCCGCCCCCACCGGAACCCCCGTTGTGCTGCCGTCGGCTGCCGACCTCAATGCACTTCTGGTCAAGGGCCTCGACGAGACTGTTCCCGTCGCGGAGCGTGCCAACCTCGTCGAGGGTGCCGAGGCCGATCCCGAGCTGATGAACCAGGTTGCCGCAGCTGCCAAGGCTGCCAACGCTCAGGTCGAGATCCTCGACCCGGTCATCGACACGGGTAGCGATACGGCTTCGGCTTCGTTGAACATCATCGTCAACGGACAGCCGCTCGGTCAGGGTGCTCAGGCGTCCTTCGTGTACGTCGACGGCGTGTGGAAGCTCTCGAAGACCACCGCGTGCGCGATTCTTCCGGTTGCGAACCTGACGTCGCCTGCGTGTGCTTGATTTTCAATTCTGAATAGAACTGCCGTCGGCACCCGAACATGGGAGCCGACGGCAGTTTTGTCTGTTCAGCAGGTTAGTGATGGAAGCCTTCGGTGACGCGTGGCCGGGGCATCGGGCTGGCAAGTTCGTCGAGGAACGCGGTTTCCTCGTCGATGACGCGCAACAGGCTGGCCGCCAAGTCCATGCTCAAGCCGTTCCGCACGACGATGCGTTGAACGGTGAGGTCGGCCAGGTTGTCGGGCATCGGGTAGGCCGGAACCAGCCAGCCTTTCGCCCGCAGTCGATCCGACAGGTCGTAGAGGGTCCAATTTTCTGTGTGCCCGGGCTTGAGACGCCACGCGAAGACCGGAATATCGCTGCCGTTGTTCCAGAGCTCGAAGGCGTCGAGTTTTCCGATGCCCTCCGCCAGGAACTTCGCGACGTCCTGCGAGGACTGTTGGATGCTGCGATATCCGTCGCGTCCCAGTCGAAGGAACAAGTAGAACTGCAGGATCACCTGCGCGCCGGGACGGGAAAAATTAAGCGCGAAGGTCGGCATGCTGCCGCCGAGATAGCTGACCTTGAATACGAGATCATCCGGGAGTAGATCTTCCGACCGCCACACCACCCAGCCCAGTCCCGGATAGACCAGTCCATATTTGTGCGCCGATGTATTTATCGAGTGCACCCGTGGAAGCCGGAAGTCCCACTCGATTTCCGGCTGAAGGAACGGCGCGATCATTGCGCCCGAAGCTCCGTCGACGTGAATGGGGATGTCCAGACCGGTCTTTGCCTGGATTGCATCGAGTGCGTTGGAAATTTCGAGCACGGGCTCGTACATACCCGTGTACGTGACTCCCATGATCGCGACAACCCCGATGGTGTTCTCGTCGACGTACTGGTCGAGATCGTACCCGTCGAGGGTGTGGTGCTCTTCGCTGATCGGCACGTATCGCGCTTCGACGTCCCAGTAGTTGCAGAACTTTTCCCAGCACACTTGCACTGCTGAGCTCATGACCATGTTCGGTCGATCCGTCGACTTGCCGGCGGCTCGGCGTGCGTGCTGCCACCGTCGCTTGAGAGCGAGTCCGCCCAGCATGCAAGCCTCGGAGGAACCGATGGTCGACGTTCCGATCGCGTCCTTCGGTGACGGTGCGTGCCACAAATCAGCGAGAATTCGCCAGCAGTACGTCTCGATTGCAGCGGTCTGCGGATACTCGTCCTTGTCGATCATGTTCTTGTCGAAGGATTCGGCGTAAAGGCGGGTAGCGTGATCGTCCATCCACGTGCCCACAAATGTGGCGAGATTAAGGCGGGCATTGCCGTCGAGCATCGTTTCGTCGTGGACGATCTGATACGCGGTTTCGGGGAGCATTCCGTCAGGTTCGAGGGTGTACTTCGAGGCAACCGAATCTTCGCCGGGTCTGGAAAAGATCGGATTTACGGAAACGTAGTCGGAATGGTCAGCTCTTCTCGGTTCTGGCATGAAACTCTGCTCCTCACGTCGGTGTGGCGCTTTCGTCTTTTCCCAGCACTACTTACCGTTCATTGTGGCGGGCGAGTTGTCAAAGGGTCTGCGGTTTGGCTTCTTTCGAGTAACAGAACGCCAGCAGGTAAAAGAGGACGGAAACTACGACAAGAAAGCCGGAGATGCGGGAGACGATGGAGGGCTCGATAGTCGCGAGTGCGACGCCGCCGATTCCGAGGGCGATGGCGTAGAGCAGCTTGAGTGTTTGCCACACGACAGAACCGGATCGGATTGTGGAAGGCTTGCCACGCTGGTCGTTCCACCAACTCAATGCCACTGGAACGACCATCGCGACATAGACGATCGTCGATAGTTCGCCGTTCACGATGCCGGTGATCCCCAGGTACACGGCAGCCAGAACAAAAATACCTATCGCAATGTTGCGGAGAAGGCGTCGACGGTTCATGCACGTCATCTTGCCGGGGAATCTGATGCAGCGGATACATCTGGGAACACGTGTTGGTGGAATTCGTGATCTCGCCTCTCCGGCTCGAGACGAGAAGTGGTCCCACAAGGAAAACAGGTACACGAGGGGGCACTTTGGCCCGGGTGCCGACGTGCGCGGCATGCCACGATGAGGCACAACGAAGCGGTTCCCTGTGAACCCGGTATCCCGATACTCCAAGCGGCAACGCCGTCATGCGCGAGTGAGGGAACGATGGCGCATAGATTTTTCAATATCCGTGCCGCCGTTAATAATTCGGTGCGGCGTCATCATCTTGCTCTGAACTCCCGTAGCAAAAGTCCGTGATCGTTCAACCTTGAATCGAGGTGGCCTGATGCGTACATCCATCCTGGTCATTGTATTTACTGCATTTGTTTCACTGCTCCTTGCTGGACCTGCCAACGCTCGCAATGTGATCGTCGTTGACGGTACTGGTCGATCCGGCTCGGCGCTGAGGGCTCCGGAGATCCACCCTGAGGACACGGTCACCACTCTCACGTATCCGGCGACGGTGCTCGCTCCAGGCTACGACCAGTCGGTGGAAGCTGGAAAGCAAGCCCTGCGTGCTGAACTCGCCGACGCACCGGACGGCACGCTCGTTATCGGTTATTCGCAAGGAGCCCGCATCGTCGGCGATGTTCTCACGGAGCCGCAGAAACCTGGTGTCACGGGCATCGTCTACTCAGATCCTCGTGAAGCCGGTTCGGGTGTAGAGACGAAGGTCGCGTTGCCCGATGTTCTCGGCGCGACAATGTCCGGTGAGCGTCAACCGTTCACGGTCCCGGTTGAATCGCGGTGCATTCCGAGTGACGGTGTCTGCGATTGGCATGCTGGAGACTCGGTCGGCAGTATCGTCGGTTACCTCGAATTGCACACCGCGTATTTCAACTGACGCTGGAAACGTTGTGCCAGAACGGGAAGCGCCGAAACCGCTTACGAGTTCTGCCGCTGGATGGTCGCCGCTGACTGCCGCAAGTGCGGTATCGACAGGTCGGGGGGATCCACAAAATAGGTATGTCCCAGGCAATTTGGCCGTCGCGGGCAGGGTCGTGACGCGACATCCTGTGAAGGTAATTCGCCATTCGCAACGCAAGGGCCGGGACGAGAGTGCACCTGCCCCACACATCAGTCAAGGAAAAGATGAGCAAGCACAGAAAATGCAAGGCTTCCAACACAAAACGATTTATCGCAGTCGCTGCAGGAGTGGGCTCTCTCGTGAGCGCCGGGGTGGTAGTGAATGCCGGTACAGCCGGTGCACAAAGTTGGTCGAACAGCTGCAGTTGGGAGTGGCCGGTCAACGGATCACTCTCGCAGGGTTACCACCCAGGACATGACGGTGTCGACTTCGCCGTTGGAGTCGGCACCGTGCTTCATGCGCCGACGTCGGGAACGATTTCTGTTGCCGGACCGAATGATCCGGGTGGATACGGAACGTACATCCAGTTGGAAGCCGACTCAGGCGAGCAGATTCAGATGGGTCACCTCTCCCAGACGTGGGTCGGGGTGGGGGATCATGTGGAGGTTGGCGATCAGATCGGGGCCACGGGCAACACCGGCAGCTCTACCGGTCCGCACTTGCATCTCCGCATTCACAGTGCTGGGGCGGTCGATCCAGCGTTTTTCCTGAATTCGGTCGGTGCGTGCAACGCCGGTTCGTGAGGTGTCTGATGGTCGATTTCCCATCGTTTCCTGAAATAGCTTGAAGTCGACCCCCTTCGGGGGAAGCGTAGCAAGGCGACCCGCGTGCGCTGTGCCGGCCGTGCCCGCGGCTTCGTTTCCCCAGAGAGTGGATCGACGAAAGTCCCTGCCGCACAGTCTATGATCTTCGAACGTCATGTGTGGCCGCTTCGCGATCTGGAACGAGATCACCGGCACGACCACCATGACCAACATGCACATTCACGATCCCAGCCGTTCCCGCGCCGCCACAATCAAAGCCTCGATCCTGCGGTCGAGTGTCGGGTCGATCACCGGGGCGAAGTGCGGCGAGTGATTCGACGCGTAGTTGATCTGATGAACCATTTGATCGAAGGCAGTCGTTGATCAATGTTGCGCGGGAGACGTGGTTCAGGTCTCGTTGAAACGGCTCACAGTGAGCGTCCGAATCTGCCCGATCGTCACTATCAGTGGTCGAGGCGCCGACCGCTACACCCGCCTCGGAGCTCCGGCGAATACTTCCCACGATGATGTCCGTCCGCGGTCTCCAAGATCAAACCTGGTTCGGAATTGATGGGTCGGGTAGTTGATCATTGCTTCGCCTCGGTCTGGTGGAGGAGTGTGAGAGATGGGGGATTGACCCGTCGGCGCCGTCGGGGCGCCGCCCGAGGAGAAGGGTGTCGATCGTGTATGCACGCTCTACCACCATTGATGCGCAGCCGTCGTTCATCGACGTAGGGATCAAACACATGCGAGATACCGTGATGCCCGCGCTGGCCGACATCGACGGCTGCGCCGGACTGTCCCTGCTGGTCGACCGCAGTTCCGGCCGGTGCATCGTCACCACGTCCTGGATGGACGAGGATTCACTTCGCGCGAGCGAAGGACCAGTGCTGCAGCTTCGCGCCGGAGTGGCTGAGGTCTTCCACGGCACCGCCGCCGTCGCGCGGTGGGACATCGCCGTCCTGCACCGCGACCACCGCTCACGCCGTGGTGCCTGCGTGCGGGTCTCGTGGGTTCACGTCGAGCCGGGCCATCTGGAACGCGCCGTCGACGTGTACAAGATGGTCTCCCTGCCCGCGATGGAAGAGCTCGAGGGGTTCTGCAGTGCCAGCTTGCTGGTTGATCCTGCTGCCGGTCGTGCTGTGTCATCGGTGACCTTCGACAGCGCCGAGGCGATGAATGGAAACAGGAAGGAGTCCGAGACCATCAGAACTTCGGGAATCCGTGAGTCTGGTGCGCGGCTGCTCGAGGTAGGTGAGTTCGAGCTGGCGATCGCTCATCTGCACGTACCCGAGATGGCCTGACAACGATTGTCGCAGTGCACCGTCGGTCGGCTTCGGTGCGGTTGTCGGAGCGTCGCGGTAGGTGGACTACTGGTGTCCGCGGGCCGGCTGGGTCTGCAATTCCGGCGCGGCGGCGTTCAGCAGGGCGGCCCGATCGCGGGTCAACGGCGGATAGATGCGCGCGGTGTTGATGGTGTTCTTGGTGGCTTTGGCCTCGGCACCCGTCGCCACAACCTGCCGATCCCAGCCCTCGGTGTAGACCGCGCCCGCCGGGCCCAGATCTAAAACTGTTACATACCAAGGGATACGGAGGGTCAGCATCGGATTGCCGAGAAGATCGCTGATCACGTTGTACCCGGCGTAGCGGCCCATCGGCCGGCTGTGCTGGCAGGACATCACTGACTGGTGCTGATCGTCCATCTTCGCGGCGGCGACGTCGCCGGCAGCGAACACGCCTGGTACGCCGATCACCCGCAAATAATCGTCGACTGGGAGCCGCCCGAGCCGATCACGCTCGACCGGGAACTGCGCGGTCAACGGGTTTGCCTTCATTCCGGCACACCAGATGACCGTCGCCGCGGGCACCACCTCACCGGACGACAGCGTCACCCCGCCCTGATCCACAGCGGCCACGCCCACCCCGGTCAGTGCCTCGACACCGGTGTTGAACAATGCGGCTTCGATGACGGGCCGCGCCGACTCGCCCATATCCGATCCGACGTTGGGGTTGTGGTCCACCAGCACCACTCGCGACGTCACGTCGGCGCCGAACAAGGCCGTGAGCCGGCCCGGCAACTCGCAAGCGGTCTCGATGCCCGTCAGACCGGCCCCGACCACCACCACGGTCGCTGCGGCGGATGTGACGGGTCCTTCGGCCAGCCGGGCCAGATGCGCCTCGAGTTTCATTGCGCCGTCGTACGTGTCGACGTCGAACCCGAACTCCCACAGGCCCGGGATATCGGGCCGCACTACACGGCTACCTGCCGCCAGCACGAGGCGGTCGTAGCTATACGCCTGCGCCTGACCGCCGACGTTGGTGGAGACTGTCCGTGCATCGGTGTCGATCGCGGTCACGTCCGCGGCGACGTACGCGATCCCGACCGGGTCGAGGACATCGGCCAGCGGGATGCGGCAGGCGCTGAGATCGGCCTCGTAGTTGCGCACCCGGATGTCGTGGAAGGGCTCGGCACTGAGCACCGTGATCGACACCTGCCCGGCCGGTATCCCGAGTTCGTCGAGCTGCCGGGCAGCGCCGAGCGCGGCCCATAATCCGGCGAAGCCGGAACCGATGACGATGACATCGCTCATACGTTGAGGGTCTCACGGATCGCGGCGATAACGGGTGCGTGCGGCGTTGGCAAACTGCTTCGACAATCCGCATTCTTCAAGGTCGGGTCGCCTTTTTGTCTGACTCAGGGTTTCGACGCGCTCAGTGTGAAAGCGCGAGGCTAATGAAAGGGTGGCCAGTAAGGTACGAATACCTGAGCCAGTTGTGCCGGCGAACTCGGACATGGGTTCGGCCAATCCCCGGCGCACGCAAACTCGAGGAGTACGGATGCCACAGCTGTTGCACATCGATTCGTCCGCGGAGTTGGAAACCTCGGTTTCCCGAACATTGACGGGGCTGTTCGCCCAGACCTGGCGTGAACTGGGGGCGGATCACAGTGTTGTCAGACGAGATTTGCACCGCGCGCAACTGCCCCACCTTCCTGATGCAGAGTTGCATTACGCGAAGCGACTTCGGAACCCTGGCAGTGCACCCGACGCCCGGGCAGAGGTGCTGCAAGCTGAGTTGATTGCCGAGGTCGCGGCCTCCGATGTTCTGGTCATCGGCGCTCCGATGTACAACTGGTCGTTGCCTTCGACGCTGAAGGCGTGGATCGACTACATCCATGTACTGGGCACGACGGTTCCCTTCGATGAACCGAATCGGCCATTCGCCGGAAAACCTGTTGTCATCGTGTCGAGCCGAGGCAACACGTACGCGCCGGGAAGCCACAATGCGGGTCTCGATTTTACGATTCCGCCGCTGCAAGAAGTGCTGGGAAGCTCTCTGGGAATGAAGGTTTCGGTTGTCACTGCAGAGTTGACATTGGCCGGGCGTATCCCGCCGATGGCACCACTGGCAGAACGCGCTTCCGCTAGCCTCGAACATGCCGAGAAAGCGGTGCGCGAGTTGGCAATTGCGCTCGGCTCCTGATTGGATTCCGTGACTTCCCTTGTCCAAGCTGATGATCCCGTTGTATCCGGGCGGGATTGTTGCGGTACACACGACCGCGGACAAAGCAGGATTCGGGGTCGATGAAGAACCTGGGTTGCATTCAGTGGATCTCGAATTTTAGTGCCGATTCCACCGAAGGTACGGTCCTGTCATGACTGACATTGCACAGGAAATTATCACGACGTACTCGTACGGACCGGGCGCCGAGGTGTTCAGCGAGCGACGCGGGTTTATCTCGATTATCACCATTAACCGGCCTAACGCACGTAATGCCGTCAATGCTGCTGTTGCGGAGGGCATCGGGGACGCACTGGCCGACGCCGAATCCGACCCTCGTATCCGGGTGATCGTTCTGACCGGATCCGGCGACCTGTCATTCTGCGGCGGTGGCGATCTCAAAGCCATGGCAGCAGGAGAGGACCTGGTGCCCAATGATCCGGTGAAGCGGGCACGTGGATTCGGCGGTATTTGTGAGCATGTGATCGAGAAACCGATCATTGCTGCTGTCAACGGATTTGCGATCGGTGGAGGCGCCGAAATTGCACTGGCGTGCGATTTGGTTGTCGCCGACCCGAAGGCAGAATTCTCGCTGCCCGAGGTTCGCAACGGATTTATCGCCTCGGCTGGCGGTGCAATCCGGCTGGCGCAGTGGCTGCCGAAGGCGATTGCCATGGAAGTGCTTCTGGTGGGGGATCGATTCAGCGCGCAGCAGGCCAAGGAATGGGGACTGGTCAATCGGATCAGTGAGCCGGGTGCGTCTCTCGGACTGGCACTCGAACTGGCTGCGTCGGTTGCTGCAAACGCGCCGTTGGCGGTGCAGTCCACCAAGCGGCTGGTGGCCGGAATTGTCGATGGCAGTCTTGTTGACGAACAAGCAGCGTGGGCGCGTTCATACGCGGAAATGGCGAGGGTGGGAGCGACCCGCGATTCTCGAGAGGGTCCGCTGGCCTTCGCTCAGAAACGTGAGCCCATCTGGGAAGGGCGATAGTCCTGGTGGGTCCGTAATCCATCTTCGCGGGCGCAGGGTAACTCGTGGATTGTGACGCGCTGCGCACAATGACGGCTACGGGGTCGGAACGCTCAATCGCTGCGCCGCAGTAACCGCCATGGACCCCAGTACGTCCGGGGCGATGGGCGTCGGAGCCGTTGCCGAAAGCTGTGTCAGAGTTGTACCGACCGCAGCGACGACAACGTCGGCAACAAGTGTGAATCCTTCACTCGTAGTGATTATTCGGTACGAGAAGGACGCATCGCCGACGCTCGGCTGGTGTGCCGCGCCGACTCGATAGGAAACTGTCATGCCGTCGGCGTCGGTACCGGAATACTCCGCGCAGCCGGCCAGGGTTTCCTGCATCGTGCGGAAAGCTGTTGCGGCAGCGGTACCGTCGGCAAAGGAGGCACTGTCCTGATCGATGCTCGTGAAATCCGGTCCGGCGAACATTTTCGTGATCGAAGCGACCGATCCGGGGATCTGGGTGGAGATCGGTGCGAGCACGGCCGCACACGCGGCGGGGTCGGTAGTGGACTTGTCGGAATCCGATGTCGACGGTGCCGGAGCGAGGCCCAAGTCTTCGACCGGGTCCGGCACGATGTCGAAATCGGCGGGAAGGTCACTCAAGGTGAGCGCGGCGCGCTGCAACGTCGCCTTGTCCAGGGGAGTGCCACCAAGATTAGTCGCCTCGATCGGTGTAATCGGAACGAGTGATACCTCCGGTGCCGGTGAAGTAGCGGTGGCACTGTCACTGGAAGCTCCCGAGCTACACCCACTGAGGACGAGTACGGTTGCAACACCGAGTCCGAGCGCGATCCGACGCGCCATTACTGAGTCCACCGAATGGTGTTCGTGATGCTCTGCTTGATGACGGACGATCCGTCCGGGTCGCTGTACGCCTGGTCGCCGCCGATCGACATGTCCCCGCTGATGGGAAGGGGCAGTGTCATGTCGACAGTGACAGTCCCGGAACCAGCCATCACGTACTGATCGATGTTGAGTATCCCGGCGTTGCCGGCAAGATTCCAGACACTGCTCTGCGGAGTCTGAGATACCTCGACGGAGAAAGTGAGACGGTCGCCGTCGCGGGCGGTCAATATGACGGTGGTGGTCTGGTCAAGCAGGATCTCGCTGCTGACCTCCTGCTTGACGGTCCATCGCGCCCCGACTCCGACGGGAGCATCGGGTAGCGCAACGGTGCGGTAGACAGCCTGACCGAAAGCCTGCTCGATAGCGGCACGGGCGGCGTTTGCGGAATCGCCGGCCGGACGGAGGCGCAATGCCGTGATGGATCCGGACTCCGTGATGCTCAATCCGGCTCCCGAACCGTCGGCGCCACCGAGCGCTGCTTGCAGTGTCGCGTCAGGAGTGCTCATGTCCGACAGGGTGAGGTCGACCACCGTCGTCGGACTTTGTGCCGACGCAGCAGTCGTGACAACCGCGGTCAGGGGAATCGTGATTTCGGGTGACGAGAAATCTTTGACCGGTTGGTGATCGATCTGCTGACTAACGACGGCAGAGGTGATCAGTGTCGCAGCCTGAGTTGTTCCGACCGGCGCGCTCATCCGAAGGCTTTGGCGTGGTTCGCTGCCGGCATCGAGCACCTCGACGGTGGAGGCGGTTACCGGAACGGTGAACTCGCTGGGCGTCGCCGAGGAGGTGTTGGGAGGTTGCTCCGAGCCACTACAGGCGGTGAGCAGAGTAGCGAGAGTGAGGGCGGCTGCGAACGCATACGGAACGCGCCTGCCGGACGTAGACAACTGTGGCACGCGCTCCAGGTTAACCGGTTCCCCGAAGTGCCCGGTCGAGGTCGGGGAGTGAGTGCAGGCCGAGCGCCGAACATAGGGGATGATGGTGGCGTGAGTACAGACCACCCAGAACGAGATGTCAACGCGGAGGATCAGCCGATTACCGATTTATCGAAGCCTGACTCGACGAAGCCCGATGGGCCCCAGCACCCGCTGAATTCTCCCCAGCGCCCGCTGAGGTTGGTGATGCTGATCGTGATTGCGGCAGTAATCCTGGTCGCGGACATCCTGACCAAGGTGTGGGCTGTTGCAGCGATCACGCCCGGTCAGCCGATCGAAATCATCGGTGACGTTGTCACTTTCACGTTGGTCCGAAACCCGGGCGCAGCATTCTCGATGGCGACGTCCATGACGTGGATCCTCACACTGGTGGCGATCGGTGTGGTGATCGGCGTGATCAAGATCGGCCGCACACTCCGCTCGCCGTGGTGGGCTCTGGGCCTCGGTCTCGTACTCGGCGGCGCTCTCGGCAATCTGATGGACCGGTTGTTCCGCGCACCGGGGTTCATGCAGGGACATGTTGTCGACTTCATGTCGATCGGCTGGTGGCCGGTGTTCAACATCGCTGATTCTGCGATCGTGTGCGGCGCGATTCTCCTGGTCGTCCTGACCCTGTTCGGGTTCGAGCCCAACGGTGAGCGACTCCACAGCGGCAAGTCCGGCAGCGACAAGACCGGCGACAACAAGTCTGAATCCCAAGGGGAGAACAAATGAGGGAATCTCGGTCGATGCCAGTGCCGGACGGACTCGATGCCATGCGCGTCGACGCCGGTTTGGCTCGTCTACTCGGACTCTCCCGCACCGTCGCGGCCACCCTCGCCGAGGAGGGTTCGGTTCTGCTCGACGGCGTTGCCGTGGGTAAGTCCGATCGGTTGACCGCGGGTTCGTGGCTCGAGGTCACGTTGCCGGAGCCGCCGCGTCCGTTGACTGTCGAGGCGACGCCGGTCGAGGGCATGGAGATCCTGTACTCGGACGACGACGTTGTTGCTGTGAACAAGCCCGTCGGAGTCGCGGCGCACGCCAGCGTCGGATGGACGGGGCCGACGGTCATCGGTGGACTCGCTGCAATGGGCTACAGGATCTCGACGTCCGGCGCACACGAGCGTCAGGGCATCGTCCACAGGCTCGATGTCGGTACGTCGGGTGTCATGGTTGTTGCTACGTCCGAGCGGGCGTACACGGTGCTCAAGCGTGCTTTCAAGGAACGGACCATCGACAAGCGCTACCACGCGCTCGTGCAGGGGCATCCGGATCCGAGTAGTGGAACCATCGACGCTCCCATCGGCCGCCACCACGGAAACGACTGGCGTTTTGCGGTGCGCGCAGACGGTAAGGCGAGTGTCACGCACTACGACACCATCGAGGCGTTTCAGGCCGCGAGTCTGTTGGACGTTCATCTCGAAACCGGTAGGACACACCAGATTCGGGTCCACTTCTCCGCACTGCGACATCCGTGTTGCGGCGACTTGACCTACGGGGCAGACCCGCGACTGGCCGAGCGTCTGGGTCTCGAACGCCAGTGGCTGCATGCAGTGTCGCTCGGTTTCGCTCACCCGGCCGACGGCCGGTGGGTCGAGATCAAGAGTGAGTACCCGAAGGATCTCGCGGACGCTCTCGAGGTCCTTCGATCGACGTGACGCTGCGCGGAATCGGTTCCGCGTTGGCCGGCGTGGCAGTGGTCGCGCTGGTCGTCGGCGCGGGACTGATGAATCCGGTGCCGACGGCGCCGATCGGAACGGATTCGCTCGGCCCGGACGGTGGGGAACTGGTTGTCGACTATCTCGATCGGGCGCAGGCAACACTGTCGACGGTGAACGGGCCGACCTGGGCGTTGGCATCTTTCGCGGCACCGATCACTGCCGACGAGGTCATTGCGGCCACGCCCGGAATTAGGGTGTCGGAAGTGCTGTGGCGGGTGCCGATCGATCGCGTCCAGACGCCGTTGGTCTCGATTGGCGTACCGGACAACGACGTGGCGATCAAGCAGTCGCCGGGTGCTGCCGCGACTCGGCTTGCCTCGATGTCCGGGGTGGACGAGCGGCAGAAGATGATTGCCGCTGCGTCAGTTCGATCTCTTTCCGAGGACTGCTCCTGCGCGGTCGGTGTGGTTGTTCGCGGCGATGCCGGTGACCTGGCAGTGCTGGCAGCAAATCCTGCAGTGCGGGCACTCGAGGCGATGCCTGTCGACGGAACGCCGTGGCGCGCCGCAGTCCGGCCGTTGTTGGCCGAGTACGTGGACGTGGTTGTTCCCGGCCCGGACGACGGTCCGATTCCGTGAGTCCGGTCTCGTAACTCTCGTCACTACTACCTCGGATACAGATGCTCGGCCGCCGACCCTGTCGGTAGCGGGGCCTACACTCGACAAAGCTCCCAGACCTTCAGAGAGGCGCACGTGGCTGACTCGTTCGTTCATCTTCACAATCACACCGAGTACTCGATGCTCGACGGTGCGGCCAAAGTCGGCGCCATGTTCGAGGAGGCCGCACGTCTCGACATGACGGCCGTCGGCATGACCGACCACGGAAACATGTACGGCGCCAGCCAGTTCTACAACGAGGCTAAAAAGGCCGGCATCAAGCCGATCATCGGTATCGAGGCGTACATCGCTCCCGAGTCCCGGTTCAACACCAAGCGCGTGCTGTGGGGCGATCGTAGCCAGAAGTCCGACGACGTCTCGGGTAGCGGCGCGTACACGCACATGACGATGGTCGCGGAGAACGCGACGGGTCTGCGTAACCTCTTCAAGCTTTCGTCGCTCGCCTCCATCGAAGGTCAGCTCGGCAAGTGGCCGCGTATGGACGAGGAGCTCATCGCGACTCATTCCGAGGGCATCATCGCCACCACGGGTTGCCCGTCGGGGGAGATCCAGACTCGTTTGCGACTCGGTCATGATCGTGAGGCTCTCGAGGCTGCCGCGAAGTGGCAGGAGATCTGGGGCCCCGACAACTTCTTCCTGGAACTGATGGATCACGGTCTGTCGATCGAGCGCCGGGTGCGTGAGGGCTTGCTCGATATCGGTAAGCAACTCGGCATTCCGCCGCTGGCTACCAACGACTGCCATTACGTCACCAAGGACGCTGCCGAGAACCACGAGGCACTGCTCTGTATTCAGACCGGTAAGACACTCTCGGATCCCACTCGCTTCAAGTTCGACGGCGACGGCTATTACCTCAAGTCGGCTGCCGAGATGCGGGCGATCTGGGACAAGGAAGTTCCCGGGGCCTGCGACAACACGGTTGCAATCGGTGAGCGTGTCCAGTCCTACGAGGATGTCTGGGCATTCCACGACCGCATGCCGATCTTCCCGGTTCCCGAGGGGCACACGCAGCAGAGCTTCCTGCGCGAGGAGGTCATGCGAGGTTTGGACCGCCGTTTCCCGAGCGGTCCGCCGCAGGAGTATCTGGCGCGCGCCGACTACGAGATCGGCGTCATCAACGAGATGGGCTTCCCGGCCTACTTCCTCGTGGTCGGTGACCTCATCAACCACGCCAAGGACGTCGGAATCCGCGTCGGTCCCGGTCGTGGATCCGCAGCCGGTTCGTTGGTGGCGTACGCGATGGGCATCACCAACATCGACCCCATTCCGTACGGCCTGCTGTTCGAGCGATTCCTCAACCCCGAGCGTGTGTCGATGCCCGATATCGATATCGACTTCGATGATCGCCGTCGCGGCGAGATGGTTCGCTACGCGACGGACAAGTGGGGAAGCGACCGCGTCGCACAGGTCATCACGTTCGGAACCATCAAGACCAAGGCAGCCATCAAGGACTCCGCACGCGTGCAGTTCGGTAAGCCGGGTTTTGCCATCGCCGACCAGATCACCAAGGCGTTGCCGCCCCCGATTATGGCCAAGGACATCTCGGTGTCCGGCATCACCGATCCCAAACACGAGCGGTACAAGGAAGCGGCCGAGGTTCGGGCGCTCATCGACTCGAGCCCCGACGTCGCAAAGATCTACAAGACCGCAAAGGGTCTCGAAGGTCTGATCCGTAACGCCGGTGTACACGCGTGTGCCGTCATCATGTCGTCCGAGCCGCTGATGGACGCCATTCCGGTGTGGAAGCGCGCCCAGGACGGTGCCATCATCACCGGCTGGGATTACCCGTCGTGTGAAGACATCGGTCTGCTCAAGATGGACTTCTTGGGCCTGCGTAACCTCACCGTCATCGGTGACACGCTCGAGAACATCAAGGCCAACCGCGGTATCGACATCGACCTCGATACCTTGCCGATGGATGATCCGGCTACCTACGAACTCCTCGCGCGCGGCGACACCCTGGGTGTGTTCCAGCTCGACGGCGGCGGTATGCGTGAGCTGCTGAAACTGATGCAGCCCACCGGTTTCGGCGACATCGTGGCCGCTCTGGCGCTGTACCGACCGGGTCCGATGGGTGTGGACGCGCACATCTCGTACGCGAAACGTAAAAATGCACTCGAAGTGGTCAGTCCGATTCACCCCGAGTTGGAAGAGCCGCTCGCGGAGATCCTTTCGGAGACATACGGTCTGATCATCTACCAGGAGCAGATCATGCAGCTGGCGCAGAAGGTCGCCGGCTACACCCTCGGACAGGCCGACTTGCTGCGCCGCGCCATGGGTAAGAAGAAGCTCTCCGAACTGGAAAAGGCGTACGCCGGTTTCCGTCAGGGCATGTTGGACAACAACTTCAGTGAAGCTGCCATCAAGGCTCTCTGGGACACCGTGTTGCCCTTCGCCGGCTACGCGTTCAACAAGTCGCACTCCGCTGGGTACGGGCTGGTCTCGTACTGGACCGGGTACCTCAAGGCGAACTATCCGGCCGAGTACATGGCCGGCCTGCTCACCTCTGTCGGTGACGACAAGGACAAGTCCGCGATCTATCTCGCAGACTGCCGCAGAATGGGCATCACGGTGCTACCGCCGGACGTCAACGAGTCGCGCGTCGACTTCGCGACAGTCGGTGAGGACATCCGTTTCGGTATGGGGTCCGTGCGCAACGTCGGTGCCAACGTGGTGGCGTCCATCATCAAGGCGCGAACCGAAAAATCGAAGTTCACCGACTTCTCCGATTACCTCGGCAAGATCGACGCGATGGCATGCAACAAGAAGGTCACCGAATCTCTCATCAAGGCAGGCGGATTCGACTCTCTCGGGCATCCGCGTAAGGGCTTGATGTTGGTGCATGCCGACGCTATCGACGCTGTCATGAGCACCAAGAAGGCTGAGGCGATCGGCCAGTTCGATCTGTTCGGCGGAGCTGAGGCAGACGAATCCATCGCGTCGGTATTCGACGTCAAGATTCCGGACGAGGAGTGGGAAACCAAGCATCGTCTTGCGCTCGAGCGAGAGATGCTGGGGCTCTACGTTTCCGGGCACCCACTCAACGGTGTCGAACATATCCTCAAGCAACAGTCCGACACCTCCATCGCCTCGATTCTCGACGGTGGAGTCCAGGACGGCGCGCAGGTTACCTTGGGTGGCATCATCGCCTCGGTCGACCGCCGGGTGAACAAGAACGGCCTGACGTGGTGCATCGTGACTCTGGAGGATCTGGTCGGTGGCATCGAGGTGTTGTTCTTCCCGCAGGCGTACGCCGTCTACGGGATGGACATTGCGGAGGACGCGATCGTTCTGGTCAAGGCACGCGTCTCCATCCGTGACGATCGGATGTCGCTGATCGGCAATGACCTTGCAGTTCCGGATCTTTCGGCAATCGGAGTGGCGCGCCCGCTCTCGGTGTCACTGCCGTTGCGTCAGTGCACGAAGGACAAACTCGGTGCTCTCAAGCAGATTTTGACCCGTCACCCCGGAACGTCGGACGTGCACGTTCGACTGATCGGTGGCACGGAGGTCACGTTGTGGAAGGTTGACGACGTACTGCGTGTAGAACCGTCGTCGGCGCTGATGGGTGATCTCAAGGCACTACTCGGGCCGGCCTGCCTGGCGGTGTAGCCCTGAGCCGCTCCGGCTGACAGACCCCGACAAACCCCGTCGAATATGGGTGGTGGAATCTTCCATCGCCGTCATTCGGTGGGGTTTGTCGTTATTGGTTTGGAGTGTTTCGACCTGGATTCAGGCGTAGCGAACCTGGGGCATACGAGCGGCAGTCGGGAGGCTGCGGAGCTGGCTGCGGCGTTGCAAAGTCGGGACAATGGATTGTGCGCCGGACATGTTTCGCATGATCGCGATAGCTGCCATTCTGACCGGAGCTGCGTGGTGATGGTCGAATTTGAGGTGCTCCATGGGTCCGCAGATCGAGATGGCCGCAATCGCGCCACCGATCGGGCCGATGGGCACGGCGATGCCGCCTATGCCCGCGATATTTTCACCGGTTGCGAATGCCATACCCTGTTGGCGAATTTTGTCGAGCTCGTCCGCGAGGGCGGGCGAGCCTGCCGCCGGCGCTGTGGCCGAGCATGCGAGTAGCGCTTTCCCGATTGGTGACTTGTCCGCGGGGAATCGACCCCCGGCGCGGGACGGTAGTGCGGATGCGACGCGCCCACCGATCTTCTCGAGATAGACCACGTCGGAGTCATGGAGGATGCCGAGATGCACTACGTGGCCGGTTACTCGATGCAATTCGTGGAGGAAGGGCAATGCTGCGTGATGTAGGCGATCCTGATGGATGGCAAGAGATCCGAGCTCCATGAGACGAAGTCCGAGTTCGTAGTTCCGTCCGTCTCGCCGCAGCCATCGCATCTGCACCAGTCGTTCGAGTATTCGATGTGCGGACGATCGCGGCAGCCCGGTCAGTGTGACTACTTGGGTAAGCGTGAGGAGCCCGGGTCCGTCGAAGGCGTCAAGGACCAGCGAGACCCTGTCCAGAATTGCAGTGGGGGCGGAATCGGTACTCCGGACCTGACCGGTCATGTCTTCTCCCTGTTGTAACTGTGTGTTCAGCGAAGCTGTCGATAACTACCAGCAATGCTCTGATGTCGGTGATTCAATGAGGAATCGTGGATATGCGTCCGGCCTGCGGGGCGCTGACACGTCCCGCGGGCCGGAAGGTTTATTGGTCGTCAGTGCCCCAGATACGTTTCGCCACTCAAGATTCGGTGTCCTGCAATTCGGATTCGCGGCGAGCAATGATCTCGGCAACTTCCTGTTCCCAAGCTGTGATGGCGCGAGTCGTATCGATTTCGAATTCGAAACGGCGAGTCATGTCCGGGGTGATATCCGCGACGTCGACGTAGAACTGCTGATACCAGCGTCGCAGCTGATAAACAGGTCCGTCTTCTTCGCAGAGCAGGGGATTGTCGATGGGAGCCTTGTTCTTCCAGATCTCGACATCCTGTAGGAAACCGCTCTCGACGCCCGTGACGAACTGGACCGCCATCGCGGCGGACTCTTCGTCGGTCATGCCCGGCAGCTTCTTCATCGAGACGCCGTACATCAGGACAAATGAATTCTCGTCGATCGGATAGTGGCAGTTGATCAGCGCCGTCTCGACCTCTGCGCCATTGGCGTTGATCCAGAGTTTGTCGACCATGTACGACGGGCCGAAGTAGGACGCATCCGAGCGCAAATGCTGGTTCGGATCGTTGTAGGACGCTTCGACGTCGAGGCGGGGCGTCGACTCCTGGTACTGCGTCGCGATGTGACCCTCGAAAACGTTCTTGAAGAATCGAGGGAATGACTTGTGGACATAGAAGAAGTGCGCCATGTCTACAACATTGTCGATAATCTCGCGGCAGTGAGAGCCCTTGATGATCTGTGCGTTCCACGTCCAGTCAGTCCACTCGTCAGTGCCGACCCCCTCGATCTGAGGGATGGTGACCTCGTCGGTGGGCGTGGAGCCCTCCGGGTCGTGCCAGACAAAAAGTTGGCAGTTGCGTTCGAGAGTGGTCCAGGCGCGAGTGCGAGCGAGCGGAGGTACGCGTCGTGCGTAGGGAATGTCGGTGCATTTCCCGTTGCCACCCCAGCGCCAGTCGTGGAAAGGACATGCGATCGAGTCACCCTTTACTTCTCCGAGTGCCAAGTTGCCACCCATGTGTCGGCAGTAGGCATCCAGCACTTTGATGGCGCCCTTGCTGTCGGCGAAGACAACAAGGCTCGTTCCGAATGCTTCAATCTGGTGTGGCTTGCCGTCTCGGAACGTCTCGCTCAGGCCGAGGCAATGCCACCCGCGGGCGAAGCGAGACGGTGCGGGTGCAGCCTCGATCAAGCGGATCGCTTCGTCGGTGTCGGTGTCGGTGTCGGTGATGTTGGTGGGGGCGGTGTCGAGCGTCATGTTTCCTCCGTACCGCGTCGATGTTGCGTCGAGCGCTCAGTCGTTTCCATGTGATCCACCTCATAGAATCTTGAAGTGCAGATGCGGGGAAGGTCATCTCCCGGTAGGCGGAACATGGCGTCTGGCCTGTGTCTTTTCGGTCGGATTATGGTGCGGGTCGACTTCGGGAGTCCCAGTGCATTGTGGGCCGGTGGCACTGTTCACGACTCCCGCTCACTGGACCGTGTGAATTGGGCATTGTGGTGCCGGTCATAATTGGAGCGTGGAGAGTGTCAGTGATTCCCTTGCCGAAGCAATTGCTTCCTTGCTTCCCGAGATCGCCGTGTGTGCGGCCGAAGCGGATCGCCGGAGGCGCTTGCATGAGGACACTGTGGACGCTTTAAGTGAAGCGGGGGCATTTGCGCTGTGTATCCCGAATCGATTCGGTGGATCGCAGGCTGAACCGTCCGTATTCCTACGGACGGTGCGTGAACTGGCAACGTCTTGCACATCAGCGGGCTGGGTTACTGCCTCCTTCGGGATTGCCGCTTGGCAGTTGGCGCTGTTCCCGGATGAGGCGCAAGCCGACGTGTGGGGCGGTCCGAGCGATCACCGTGCCAGGTTGTGTGGCTCGCTCACCCCCGGCGGCACTCTGACGTCGACCGGCCGAGGACTCGTTCTGCGAGGCCGATGGAAGTACGTCGTGGGAAGCCGCCGATCGGAGTGGGCAATCGTTGGGGCTGTGTTATCGGATCAGTCCGGCGCGCCCGTCGACTTCGTCCTCGTATTGGTGAATGCCCAGGACTATCGGATTGAGGCGGGCACCGATGCCCTCGGGTTGCGTGGGGCGGAGATGAACGACCTCGTTGTTGCCGGAGCTTCTGTTCCGCAGCATCGAGTGTTCGGAACGGCCGAGCGCGCGCAGGTCAGTAGTCGTCACGAACTTCTCTACAGATTCCCACAATCCGTTTTGTATGTGCATGCACTGACGGAGCCGATCATCGGTGCAGCACAGAGCGCGTTGAGGCATCACATCGAGAGTGTTCGGGCGGCTCACGAAACAAGAACGGGCCCACTGTCTTCGGCCGACCGCGACGGCTATGCGTCGATCTCGCGTGCGGCCGGCGACATCGATACCGCTGCTTTGCTTCTGGACCGCAGTATCGAGGTAGCGACGACGGCCACCGAAGAGCATCGAGAACTCGAAACGGGCGAGTGGGTTCGAGGTCGCCGAGATCAGGTCCTGGCATTCGAGCGTGTTGTCGCAGCAGTCGAACTGATTTTCGCGACGGCGGGCAACGGCGCGATCGCCGTCGACGATCCGCGGCAGCGAGTGTGGCGAGATACCCGCACAGCCAGGGTGTACACCGTCCACAGTGCGGAGCGTCCTCTCGAAGTGTATGGACAGTGGGCGACCGGACTGGACGTGAGCGCTGGGTTCCTGGCCATCTGATCGAGGCGACAAACACAGTGAGATATCGGACCAGCAGAGATATTGACCAGCAGGCGAGGAGAAAATGACTACCGGATCTCCGTCGATGATCGAGCGAATGACTCTGATCATGAGTGTCTTCGATACCGACACGTCGATGTTGCGCCTCGTGGACGTTACCGAGCGCACGGGGCTGGCACGGTCGACCACCCATCGGATTCTCGAACAGTTGGTGGGTTACGGGTGGCTTCGACACACGGGCGACTTCTATCTTCTGGGTGCTCGCTCCAAGGAGCTTGGTGCCAAGGTGGTCAACCATTCCCGACTGAGAACCGCCGCTGCACCGATATTGCATACGCTGCACGCCGAGACCGGTTTGGTTGCGCATCTCGGCTACCTGGACGGAACCGACGTAGTGTATCTCGACAAGGTAGGGGGACAGGCGTTTCCGCGAGTGCCGACGCGAGTGGGTATCCGGATTCCCGCGCATGCCACCGCTCTGGGAAAATCGGTGTTGTCGTTCTGGTCGCCTGAGCAGGTGGACACGCTACTTCCTGCGAAGCTGTCTGCCCGCACCGCGTCGACGATAGTCGACCGCGGCTCTTTGCATCTTGAGCTTGCTCGAATCCGCGCTCGCAACGGACTTGCGTTCGACCGTCAGGAAGTCGCCTTCGGAATCGGTTGTGTGGCCGCGGCATTGCGGGCGCCAACCGGTGTGCACGCCGGCTTCTCACTTTCCGGTGACCTCAGGCCTGGGGTTTTCGAACGCTCGGCACCAGTCTTGCTTGCCGCCGCGCGCCGCGCGACAGAGGCACTGTTCCCCGATGCGCCCGGCGATTCTGTTGTGCGCGAAGGTAACGCGGCACCGGAGAGCAGCCGGGTGTTGTCGTGGATGCTCGATATGAGTCGCGGGACCGAACGACTCTGACCTGAGGTACTCCGTCAGCGTTCGTTCTCCCGTTCAGCGGGAGAATGGTGTGACTCCGGCGCGCGGGCGCCTCTATCCTCACGGCACTGCCCGCAGTTGCGGCTACCGGGAAATCTCCTCTGCGACGTTCAACTGACGTCGAGGTGACTCACAATGTGTCTAATCAGTTGCAATGCAACATTTTTCAGAACATTTCATTCCATTCGTGAGCTCCGGTCAATGTTCATGTGTCGATCCGTCTGCCGATGTGCGCGCGGGTTTTCGAGGATGGTGAAGCTGATGGTGCGATTTATCAGGCAACGAGTGCTGCTTGCCATACCGACGATCCTCATCGTGACATTTCTAGTTTTTGTCCTGATGGAGTTGTCGCCTTCCGATCCTGCTCTGGCACTGGCCGGCGACAATCCGACGCCGGAGAAACTGGCAGAATCGCGAGCCGCGTTGGGACTGGATCGGCCCATGCTAGTCAGATACGTCGAATATCTGGGAAACGCCGTGCGTGGTGATTTCGGGACTTCGCCGATCACACACCAGTCGGTCCTGAGTGATCTGATGTTCCGCTTGCCGATTACAGCCGCGTTGGTTCTGCTTTCGCTCATCTTTACGGTTGTCCTGGGTCTGACACTCGGAACCCTCGCTGCCGTCTACAAGGGAGGGGTCGTGGACTGGCTCGCAAATAGTGTTGCCGCGCTGTTGATGTCAGTCCCGCCGTTTGTCGCGGGAGTTCTACTCATCTTGTTTCTCGCAGTATCGTCGCAGATGTTCCCGGCAACCGGATACGCGACGCTGTCGGACGGACTGGTTCCTTGGCTCACGTACATGACCCTGCCTGCGTTGTCTCTCGCACTGATTCCTGCAGCATTGCTTACGCGCCAAGTGCGCAGCGCCATGGTCGACGCTCTCGAAGAGGATTACGTCCGAACCGCGAGGGCGAAAGGACTCCGGCGCGTCACCGTGGTCGGAAAACACGCGGCTAAGAATGCTGCCGTTCCAGTAGTGACTGTCTTGGGATTGGTAGTTACCCAAATGGTCGGTGGCGCAGTAGTGGTGGAGAAACTCTTTGCTATCCCCGGACTCGGGTCGGTGAGCGTAGACGCGGTACTGACTGGTGATCTGGTGACTTTGCAAGGCCTCGTGCTCTTCATTGCACTGGTGGTAACCGCGGTGAATCTACTTGTTGACGCCTCCTACGGCTACTTCAACCCGAGATTGAGAGTCCGATGACGATACCTGAGCTCGAAAAGTTCGAAGTTGTTGTGAATCGGCCGGATTCGCAGACAGACGCGCCGGTCGAGTCGAAGTCGTGGTTCCAGCGCAGCAGAGTCCTTCGGAGACTGCTCGCAGACAAGGTCGCGATGGCTGCCGTCGGAGTCATCACGCTCCTGATCGCAGTGACGGTATGTGCGGATTGGCTTGCCCCGCAAGACCCGAACAAGGCGTCCATCGCGGATCGTCTGGAACCACCGTCGTCGGCGCACTGGCTGGGTACCGATGAACTCGGCCGGGACGTCCTCAGTCGGTTGATCGTGGCCACCCGACTCGATTTGCTCGCGTCTTTCGAAGCAGTGGGTATCGCGCTGGCGATCGGCGTGCCGCTCGGTCTGTTGGCCGGGTACTTCGGCGGAGTCGGTGACGCCGTGACGAGTCGTGTCATCGATGCTCTGATGACCTTGCCGCCACTCATCCTGGCAGTGGTGATCATCGGCATTCTCGGCCCCGGACTGACTACGGCGATGCTGGCCATCGGCATCCTGATCATCCCGTCCATCTACCGAGTTGTCCGCGCGTCCACCCAGAGCACTCGTTCCGAGTTGTACATCGAAAGTGCCCGCGCCGCTGGATGTGGGCACGGTCGCATCATCTTCAGGCACGTCCTACCCGCAGTATCAGCGCCGTTGCTCGTCCAGGCTTCCTTTGCTGCTTCGGCAGCCATCGTCGCTGAGGCAAGTCTCTCGTACTTGGGCCTCGGAGCCCGTGCGCCGCAGGCGACCTGGGGTCTGATGCTCAAGGAAGCTGCGTCCTCGCTTGCTACCAGCAGCTACCTACTCTTTCCGCCCGCAATCATGATCTCGGTGACGATCTTGGCACTGTCACTGCTCGGCGACGGCCTGCGGGACGCCATGGGACGACAGAACAAGGAGGGAGGCAAGTGACTACTCTTGATCAGGCGGTGGTCGTCGACAAGGCCGCCGGTTCGGACGTCGTTCTGCAGACCACCGGTCTCACAGTGGAAGTCAGTACTGAGCACGGTTGGGTCGAGGTCGTGGACGGCGTTGATCTGACGGTTCGGCGTAACGAGACCGTGGGACTGGTCGGTGAATCCGGATCCGGAAAGACACTGACCTCGCTCGCCGTCATGGGGCTGCTCCCGGAGAACGCACGAATCAGCCGCGGCGACGTGAGACTGTCCGGACGAACCATCTCCGGGTTGTCGGAGAAGGCGCTCAGTGACATCCGCGGTGTTCAGGCCGCGATGATCTTCCAGGAGCCTCGTCGTTGTTTGAATCCGGCATTCACGGTGGGCGATCAGGTGGCTGAATCCATACGTAGGCACCGTGGTTGGTCACGCAAGCAGGCGAAGGCGCGAGTCATCGAACTGTTCGAGCTTGTCGAGATCCCCGATGCGGCTCGTCGAATTGATCAGTACCCGCACGAGTTCAGCGGCGGCATGTGCCAACGCGTCATGCTTGCAATGGCGTTGGCCTGTGATCCCGAACTGTTGATTGCAGACGAACCGACCACGGCTCTGGACGTGACCGTGCAACGCCAGGTTCTCGAACTGATCCGAAGGTTGCAGGGAGAGTTGGGCCTGGGAGTCCTGCTCATCACCCACGATCTGAGTGTCGTTGCCGAGATGTGTGATCGGGTGACGGTCATGTACGCCGGACAAGTTGTGGAGTCGGCACCAGTGGATCCCTTGTTCTATACGCCGAAGAACCCGTACACGAGTGCCTTGCTGCAATCGATGCTGGAGCCCTCCGGGCGCGGAGAACCGTTGGGTTACATCCCCGGATCCGTTCCGCCGCCGCATCTGTTTCCGTCGTCATGCCGTTTCCAAGAGCGCTGCACGCACGCAGTCGAATCCGTGTGTGGCCGAGCAGTGAATCTGGAAAATGTGAGTGCAGCGCACCTGACCCGGTGTGCCCGAGCTGCCGATCTGGCTTTACCAGGAGTGTCCGCATGACTGTGCAATCGAGCGAACCCGCAGTGTCGACGGGCCGGGCAACACTGTCCGTTCGGGGCCTGACAAAGACTTACGGGAACGGACCTACTCTGTTGCGTCGTAAGGGTTCTACCTTCACAGCTGTGGATTCGGTGGACCTCGATATTGCGCCCGGCACCACTATGGGGTTGGTGGGGGAGAGCGGGGCCGGCAAATCGACAGTCGGGCGGTTGGTGCTTCGCCTCATCGAACCCGATTCGGGTTCGATCGAACTGCTCGGGACCGACATTGCAGCACTCGGGCGCCGTGAGCTCGAGAAGATGCGTTCGGATGCCACCATGATTTTCCAGGATCCGTACACTTCGCTCAATCCTCGTATGCTGATCAAGGATTCGGTGACCGAGCCGCTGTTGGTCAAGGGCGGAAGCTCTCGCGCCCAGCGATACGCCAAGGCCACGGACATGATCAAGCGAGTGGGTCTCACGGCGGCTCACCTCGAGCGCTACCCGTACGAAATGTCGGGCGGACAATTGCAGCGTGTGACAATCGCACGGGCATTGATTACCGATCCGAGTTTCATGGTGTGTGATGAACCGGTGGCGGCGTTGGACGTGTCCACCCAGGCGCAGGTGATCAACCTGCTTCGAGACCTTCAAACCGAGCGAGGCTTGGCCTATCTGTTCATCTCACATGATCTTCGGTTGGTACGCCTTATTGCAGACAACGTTTCGGTGATGAAGCGGGGACGGATCATGGAGACGGGTGACGCGGTCGCGGTGTTCGATCACCCCCAGCACGAGTACACGCGAGAACTGCTCTCGGCGATTCCTGGTCGTAGTCCTCGTTTGAGACGCTTCTCGCGCTGAGCGCCGGGTAGTAGGTACCGTCGACGAAATTGCAGACGGTACCTACTACCCGGCTGAGACGTCGCTGCCGCGTCGGATGCCGCTGTCCAAGTAGACGGGTACTCCGCCAATGCCACCGACCCGGTCCACAACTGCGGGAACGGCTTCGATGCCCGACAATGCGCCGTCGAGTTGACGACCACCGTCGTTCGACACCACAATGCCGTCGGCCCCCAGTTCTACCGCTGCTGCAGCGTCCTCGGGATCGAGGACGCCTTTGAGTCGTTGCCTACCGTGGCCGGCGTGCTGCGTCGAGCATGCTGGTGGGTGTCAGGGTGGGCGGAATTCCCATGCCGCGCTTGCGTTCACCTTCTTTCGCCGGTACGGACGCTTGTCCACGGATAAAGCCGGAAGAAGTGGTTCTCGCTCGTTGCGTCCGCTATCTCTTCGACTGTGTAGCTCGAGGTAGTCGAGATGACGGCGCGCATTCCCACACACTCGGCGGCCCGGACAGTCGCGCACTCACTCCGCCAGTGGATCAGTCCGGTCATGCCAGTGGGGAGATGACGACCGGCAGGCTTAACGGTGTGTTTCCTACCGTGACAGCGAGATCGGTTCCTTCTTTGCCGGTGAGAACTCAAGACTGCAGTGTCCACCGGTCGACGACGTCGGTGTTGGCGCGCATGATCCCAGTGATCGAGGCGGGTGTTCGGCTTGCGCCGAACACCCGCCTCGATTCTTGCGGCAGAACTACCTACTTGGTGATGTACACGTTTCTGAGATCACTGACTCCGAAGGGAGTGAAAGGAAGATTGCCCGTGCCGGTTCCGCCGACCTTCGGGGTGATGAGCATTCCCGTGACGCCCTGCATCAGCGGTGCATAGAGGGCGTTCTCGACCGAGAACTTGTTCACGGCTTCAGCTTTCGCCTTGCGTTCGGTGTCCGAGAGTGAAGAGTCATCGACGCCGACAAGGAGCGGTTTCATGGCTTCGGGAGTGCCACCGGGAAGGGTGAGCGGGCTGGTGTAGAGCCAGGTGAACCAGGCGGAAGGATCAAGAGACGCGGAGGTCATGTACGTGAACATGCCGGGTGCGTTGGACTTGCTGTATTCAGTGGTCAACTGCAGGATATCGACCGAGCGCAGTCCGATCTGGATGCCGATCTCTGCCAATCCGGCCTGGATGGCCTGAGCCTGGGCCGGCATCCTGCCGTTGTTGGCTACCAGGAACTCGCCGAGGTCCAGCCCGTTCGGGTAGCCGGCCTCTGCGAGTAGCTTTTTGGCTGCGTCGACGTCGTAGGCGTAGGACTTTTCGCCGGCCTCGTAGAACCCGGGCAAAGTGCTCGGGAAGGGTTGCACACGTGCTGCCTGGCCTTCGCCGAACGCCGCCACCAAAGACTCCCGATCGAGGGCAGTGTTGATAGCCTGACGGACCTTGATGTTGGCCAGCGCGGGAATCGTGCTGTTCAAGAACATTCCGGAAACCGTCGAGGCAGTCGGTTGGCGTCGGACGATCACCTTGCCCGAGTCGATCTCACTCTGCAGTTGCGTGGTGCCGCCGCCGGCTTGCGCTACGTCCAACTGTCCGGTGCGAATGGCGTTGTTGCTGGCATCGGGCGCGTAGGCACCGATCTGTACTTCTGCGGGTTTTCCGGCATTGGTATCCCAGATATTCCCGTCGGAGCGCCGCTTGTAGGTGATCTTCTGTCCGGGCTCGAATGATTCGAGGACGTACGCACCGGTGCCAACCGGTTTTGTAGCGAGATCAGCGTTTCCGAGCGCCTTGGGACTGATCATCGCGCCACCGATCGGGATGGCGATGGTGTTGAGGATGGTAGTGGTGGGGCGGCTCAATCGAAGCTTCACTTCGTTGGGCGCCACTACGTCTACCGAACTGATGGCTGCGGTCGCGGTTGCGGAGGCAGATCCTGTTGCCGCCCGGTACCGGTCGATGTTGGCCTTGACGGCGTCACCGTTGAACGGTGTGCCGTCGGTGAACGTAACACCTTCTCGCAGTTTCAGATCCAGCGTTGACCCGTTGTCCGAGAAGGTCCACTCGGTGGCGAGCATCGGGGCATACTGGCCGTCTTCGGTGACTTGGAGAAGTCGGTCGTAGACGGGCCATGTCGACATCAGGGTCCGCACCGCCTCGGGGGCGGCGACCGGATCGAGCGACGTCGCGACAGTCGCCCCGACGCGCATCGTGGCGTTGGTATCTACTTCGCCGGTGCTGCCTTGACTTCCCGTGCCGGCCGCTGCGCCTCCGACAGCCGCACTCGGGCTGCCACAGCCGGTCAAGGCCACCGCTCCTGCAGCCGCGACGGCCGCCACAGACAGCCAACGCTGTTCACGTTTCGATCTCATGAGAGTTCCTTCCAGAGGTGACGCGAATGCGTCCGGATGGCGAAGTTCTGAGATGACCGTAGTGTGCGGTGTGCGTGGAGGTCGCTACGGCTTCCCGTTCACTGGGAGAAGTGTATTTCTTTGCAGCCCTATTGATTTGGTGCTCTGGATGCATCCATTCGGGTACTCAGAAGCGGGGGATGCTGAGCCTGGAGTGGGCGGCTCCGTCTACCGGAACCAGAGTGCCGTTGATGTACGCGGACTCGTCGCTCACCAGAAATGACGCTACCGACGCGATATCCTCGGCAGTGCCCAGGCGCCCTGACGGGATCTGCGCCGCATAGGCTTCGGGACCGTCGGGATGGGTTTCGAGCCATCGATGTAGACCGGGGGTGTCCATTGATCCGGGTGAGATCACGTTTGCGCGAATGCCCAAGGCCCCGTATTCGACTGCGATACTTCGGGTGAGGCTGATCATCCCGGCTTTGGCTGCTCCGTATGCGGCCAGGCCGGGGACCGCTCCGATGCCTGCTCCCGAGGTCGTCGAGAGGAATACTCCTGATTTCTGTTCGAGCATGAATGGCAGTGCAGCTGATATTCCGTAGTACATGGAATTCAGGTTGAGCACAACAGTATTGGCGAAGGCGGCGGGAGTGACCTCGAGGGTGGGTTTGGGTTGCTGCCCACCGGCATTGCTGTAGAGGATATCGAGCCGTCCGTAGCTCTCGACGGTACCGGTCACGAGGGATGAAACAGCCTCGGCGTCGGTGACGTCTGTCGTGACGGCTGTAGCTTTGCCGCCGGCGTCGGTGATCAGATCAGCTGTGGCAGTCGCAGAATCGCCGTTGATATCGCTGACCACGACGGTTGCTCCGTCGGCAGCGAACCGTATCGCAGATGCCCGTCCGATGCCGCTGCCGGCGCCGGTGATAACAGCAATTTTGTTGCTGAGCTTTCTGCCCATGGTCTTCTCGATTCTCTCGGGGATTGCAGGGGATTTATGTCGCTGACGACATCTTTCGGAATCGCTCGGCAGCTTCGAGAAGCAGTGCGCTGCGGTCGAAGCCGCTTTGCTTCTGTGCCGTCTCGAAGTGGCCGGTGGTAATCCAGATCGGGCCCTGATCGAGGTGCTCGAGGCCTTCGCGGGCTACGTCTTCGGGATCTGCCAGGACCAAGCCCGGCATGTCGAGATTCAATCCCAGACGGCCCAACGCCGGTGTTCGTGTTGCGCCGGGAATTACTTCGAGGACGTGAACACCGAGCGGAGCCAGTTCGAGCCACAAACCCTCGGCAAAAATTCTTCCGAAAGCTTTTGCTGCAGCATAGAAACTGATGTGCTCGGTTCCGAGGTACCCGGAGATCGACCCCATCAGGATGATGCCGCCACTACCGCGTTCTTTCATCCGGCCACCGAAGTGGTGGGTGAGGGCCAGTTGGCTCTTGATGTTCAGATCGATAGTGCGCTGCACAGCCGCGAGGTCACTGCTGACGAATTCGCTGGCATATGATCCTGCGCCGGCGTTGAATACGAGCAGCCCCACGTCGAGTGGGTCCGTGACCGCTCGCAAGTGATCGAGCGCATCGTCGTCCAGTAGGTCGAGTTCGAGTGTCGTGACCTCGACGCCCAGGGCGCGCGCCTCGGATGCGGTCTCTTCGAGTGGGCCACTCTTGCGGGCGAGAAGTACGAGATTAATACCGGCAGTGGCTAATTGGCGGGCGTATGCACTGCCCACACCTTCAGATCCGCCGGCGATGACAGCCCAGGGGCCATAGTAATTCTTGTCGATCATGATGCACCTCTCGATACGTATCAAACATTTGCTGCATGGGAGAATGTAGACGGTGGTGTGAACTGTGCGGGGTCGTCTATTTTTGTGGTTCGATGCCTTCGAGGAAGACCGAGATCAAGGTATCGCCGAACTGTTCGATCGAATAGTTCTTGGTGGGGGAGAACCACCGCAGCGACAACCAGACCGCGTCGCGCATCAATCCGTAGATCACGTCTGCGGGTAGATCCGCGCGAAGCTGTCCGGCTTCGATTCCGGAGGCGATCGCATCCATCCACGTTGTCTTGGTGGTGCGGGCTGCCGATCGAATAGTGTTGTTCCCCGGAAGTTTTCGAAGATATTCGGAGTTGTTCTGATAGATCTCCGAGGCATGCGGGTGCGCAACGCTTGCGGCCAGCGAGGCGTGGACGATCGAGGTAAGCCGATCCCGCGGATCGGCGTCGGTAATCGCTTCGTATCGAGCAGTCAGATCGTCGAGATACCTCGACACGATCATGTACGCGATTGCATCCTTGGATTCGAAGTAGTGATAAAGGCTGCCGGAGAGGATGCCGACTCCGTCGGCGATATCCCGCACCGGGGTGCCTGCGATTCCCTTGGTGGCAAACAGCGATGCTGCCTGCCCGAGAATCAGGTCGTGGCGCTCAGACCACTCCATGCCTACCTCCGATGTTTGTGCAAGGATCGCGTCGCGAATTCTACGACAGTTGAACAAAGGTTTGATGCGCGCCCGGCGAAAAGGGCACCGTTGCGTTTCACGCGAGGTTCTGTGCGCACGACCAGGCCTGTGCAGCCAGACGCTGTGCCTGGACACCGAACGATTCGGGGGTGCGGTCGGTGCGACCCATCGATCCGCGGGATACGCGGGTGTAGACGCCTTCGACGATGCAGGCCGTTTTCCACCAGTTGAATGCCAGGTAATACTCCAAGTCGTCGCCAGGCATACCGGTGGCGGTCAAGTAGCGATCAGCCAGTTCGTCTCGGGTGGGTAGACCGGCTGCGAACGTCGGGGGCGTCTCGAGCGCGGTTACCTCGTCGCCAGGTTGCGCCCAGTACATCAAGAACTGCCCCAGGTCCGCCAGTGGGTCACCGACTGTCGACAGTTCCCAGTCGAGCACTCCGAGCACCTGGCCCTGTGTGCCCATCAGAGCGTTGTCGAGGCGATAGTCACCGTGTACGACGCTCGAGCGTAATTGGGGTGGGGTCCGGCGACTCAATGCGTCACGGGTGCGACTGATGTCCTCGAGGACTCGCACACGATCTCCTTCCCAACTGGCGGACCAGCGTGAGAGTTGCCGTTCGACATACCCTCCCGATGTCGAGCGCTGCGACCAACCGTGAGCCGCGGGGTCCAACGAGTGCAGGCGCGCGAGAGTGTCGACGAGCGAATTGCCAAGTGCGCGGCGTTCGGTGGGAGGGAGGAAAGCCTCCACCGCGTCCGAGTCCCGCAGGATTTCTCCGTCCAGGAATTCCATGA